>JAZJXO010000017.1:0-124342 GCA_040390855.1 Pseudomonadota bacterium | reverse complement strand
TAAATGCTCCTCTAAGCCGCTACAAAACGAGTGCCAAATGTTCTGACGACGGACATCTAGCCGAACGGCCCAAATGCACCAGAAGCGAACGCCTTAACTCCACTGACGCGGCCCGCTCACTCAACTTCTACTTTATTCCAATAGCCCGAATTCTTTCAGGGCAGGACAAAAGTTGTCGTTGTCGTGGGATGCACGCGTTAATTTGTAGATAGCGAATCTCTGTAGGCGCGTGAGAGTTGACCAGGCGGTCCACTCAATTCCGTCAATGCCGGACGAAGCTGCAAAGGCATGTACTTGATCAGGTACTCGGGTTGGATCCTCCCAAGGCGTTTCCATGTCACATTTCAAATAGACGACGTCCTGATGTGGCACCGCCTCGATGAGTGACACAACCATGTCGCTGTAGGCCTGAATTTGACGGTCCATAATGCATCCCACTTGGGCCAATTTGGCTCGGTTTTCGCGCCCGATGCGGCTCCATTGTTTCAGCGATAGTTTGATACCGCACAGATCGAGATTGAAGCGGACGACCATAGGAATGCAACGCATCGTGCCCGCAAAATCGCGTTCGAACTCAAAAATCATAAAGCACACTCCATCTGCGTATTCTGCGCATCGTTCATCGTTGACCCGGCATGTTCGAACATGAACGAAACACCTATTTTCGCGTCAGCAAATACCTGTCCAACTCCGATCAAAATCGGTTGATCGAGATCAAAGACAATGATCCCTTTGGCAAGGTCACGCAGATTGCACAGCACGCGTGTCTCGTTTCGCCGCGTCAGAGCGGACACGATGACCACTGGTGTGGCAGGCGACGCACCTTCGCGCATTAGTCGGCGCGACAATTCGCCAGACATGCGACCGCCCATGTAGAAGATCGTTGTCGTATGTGCGCGCGCGAAAGACACCCAATCAAGGTCATCGGGCAATGCACCTTGCCGGTTATGCGCGGTCACAAAGCGAACAGATTGCGCGCGATTGCGATGCGTCAGCGACACGCCGCAAGTCGCCGCCATAGCGAGCGCAGATGTAATGCCCGGCACAACAGTTACCGCGATCCCCTCGGCCCGCAGCGCAGCCATTTCCTCGCCGCCACGACCGAAAATCATCGGGTCGCCGGACTTCAGCCTAACCACATGGTGTCCTGCTTTCGCCAGCTTGATCATCGTTGCGTTAATGTCATCCTGTTTGCAACTCATCCGCCCACCGCGCTTGCCGACCAACATGCGACGAACTTCTGCGCGCGCAAGATCCAGAATTTCATCGGACACAAGATCATCAAACAGTATGACGTCGGCCGATTGCAGCGCGCGCAGCGCCTTGATGGTCAGCAAATCAGGATCACCTGTGCCCGCCCCGACCAAAGTCACGCGGCCCGGCCCGCCTTTGGACATAGAAATATCTTCACTCGGCAGCGATGACACTATGCGCATCTATAAGTCCTTTGATTTCTGTCCGGCAAGAGCCGCAATTCGTACCGGCCTTAAGCAAACGTCCGATTGCATCGACATCGCGGCATCCCCCGCCGGTGACGGCAGAAGTGATCTGATTGACGCCGATCGAAAAGCAAGCGCATACCGTCGCACCACGATCCGGCTGGTCCGCGCCCGCACGCCCCGCCACCACCCGGTATCGCTCACCGACGTTGATATGACTTTTGGCCAGTTGTTCGATGGCCCATGAGCGCGAAACGGATGCAGGACGCGCGGAAAAAAAGACAGCACCGGTCAGCACATCACCATCAAAGAAGGCAAACCGGTCGTGCCCCCGATCCCGGTCGTGATAAACGAGTACAGGCGCATCGTCCGACACACCGACAAGGGAACGCGCCAACTCTTCTGCGTCGTCCGTGCCCTGCGCCGACGCCATTTCAAAACGCCAACCACCATCGCATACGGCACGGGCCCAATAGTCGGCCTTTATTCCCTCAGGTCGTGTTCGACAAATCGTAAAGCCGTAGAGCTTAGCCGCGAAGGGGCGCACATGAACGCGAGAAGATTTCAAGGCCGGTTGACCGGAGAAAGGATCAACCACAGGCGCGACCAGTACATCGACCCGTGCCGCACTTGCATGTTCATCGGTCCAATGCATTGGCACGAACACGCAACCTTCTTGCACTCGGCGCGTCAACAGCGCTCGCACGAGGATGCGACCCTGCGCATTTTCCAGTTCCACCACATCGGCATCAGTAATGCCAAGACGTGTCGCATCCGTCGGATGTATCTCCACAAAAGGCTCTGCCATATGTGCAGAGAGCCTGTTGCTCTTGCCCGTCCGCGTCATCGTGTGCCACTGATCGCGGATACGGCCCGTGTTCAGTGTAAAGCGACCATCGCCAACGTCTTCTGTCGTCTCGTCGGTTCTGATCGCAATAAATCTGGCCTTACCGTCCGATGTCGAAAACTCGCCATTACCATAGAGCCGTGATGCATCAGATGATACGCCTCGCCTTTGCGGCCACTGGAAGGGTGCTAGTTTGTTATAGTCGCAAGAGTTGACGCCCCCGTATGCGCCAATGTCCAAAGTGCGGCTACCATCATTTTCGAAACCTGTCAGCGCCGCATATTCTGCAAAAATCTCGTCCGGTCCCTGATAGGAAAATGCTTTGCCGAACCCCATGCGGCGTGCGACTTCCGACACAATCCACCAGTCTGGTTGCATCTCGCCGACGGGCGACAAAAATTTTCTCTGACGAGAAATACGCCGTTCCGAATTGGTGACGGTGCCGTCCTTCTCGCCCCATCCTGTCGCGGGAAGGCGCACATCGGCAAGCGCCATCGTGTCGGTGTTTACCGAAATATCCGAGACGACGACAAAAGGACATCCCTTCAACGCGGCTTTCACAGCATCGGCGTCAGGCATGGAAGAGACAGGGTTTGTCGCCATGATCCACAGCGCCTTGATCTTACCCTCACCCACCGCCTGAAACAGATCGACCGCTTTCAGTCCGGCCTTCTGTGCGATGACGGGCGATTGCCAAAAGCGTTGCACACGGTCACGGTCTGCCGGGTTTTCGAGTTCCATATGGGCAGCCAGCATATTGGCAAGCCCGCCCACTTCGCGTCCACCCATCGCATTGGGTTGCCCCGTCACCGAAAAGGGGCCGCACCCCACTTGCCCGATCCGTCCGGTCACCAAATGACAATTGATGATGGCATTGACCTTATCTGTGCCGCTCGCCGATTGGTTGACCCCCTGACTATAGACCGTCACCACCTTTTTCGTTTCGGCAAAGAGGCGGAAAAAAAGTTGCAGGTTGTCGGCGGCAAGACCGGTGCGCTCCAACAATTGCGGCGTCGTCAGGCGGCGCGCCACTTCAAGCGCATCGGAAAACCCTTCCGTGTGGTGCACCACATAGTCGGCGTCGATGTAGGCGTTGTTGGCTAGATAGGCGAGAAGCCCGTTAAAAAGTGTCGTGTCGCCATCCGCCTTGATCGGCAAGTGCAGGTCCGCGATCTCCGCCGTTGTCGTGCGGCGCGGGTCGATAAGGACGATCTTCATCTGAGGTCGCGTCACCTTGGTGGCGGCAATACGCTGAAAGAGAACCGGATGGCACCATGCAAGGTTGGAGCCTGTCAGTACGATAAGATCGGCTTCCTCAAGGTCTTCATAATTACCGGGCACCACATCAGCGCCGAAGGCGCGGCGATGGCCCGCAACACTTGAGGCCATGCAGAGACGCGAATTGGTGTCGATATTGGCTGAACCTATAAATCCCTTCATCAGCTTGTTAGCGACGTAATAGTCTTCGGTCAGCATCTGGCCGGACACATAGAAGGCGACCGCATCGGGCCCGTGTTCTGTGATTGTCTTTTTGAATGTGTCGGCCACGAGATCAAGAGCGGTATCCCAGGATACGCACTCGCCCGCCACTTCAGGATACAAAATGCGCCCATCGAGGCTCACTGTTTCGCCAAGGGCCGACCCTTTGGAGCAGAGCCGTCCGAAATTCGCCGGATGATCTGGATCGCCTTTGACCGACACCTCACCTTTTGCGTTCATCGACGCAATGACACCACAGCCGACGCCGCAATAAGGGCAGGTTGTCTTGACATATCCCGTGGCGTCCGTCTCCATCGGTCAGTGACCTTCCTGCGAACCGTCAGACGGGAACGACAAGAAAATATCGTTGCCGTCGAGCCGCACGGGAAAGCACACGACCCTGCCCTCGTCTGCGCCGCAGGCTTCGCCCGTATCGAGCGCGATCACCCAATTGTGTAGCGGGCAGGTGACGCAATCACCGTGAACAATGCCCTGGCTCAGCGGACCCTGCTTATGCGGGCATTTGTCTTCCAGCGCGAAAACACGATCATCGGCAGTACGGAAAACAGCAATCGTCATCGACCCTGCTTTCACGCGACGCGAGCCTTGCCGCGGAATGTCGACGAGTTTGCCGACGCGCACCCAGTCCATTGCCATCACGCTCATTGGGCCGCCTCCAACGAGATCGTCGCTATGGGGTTGAACTCGTGCTTGTCCTTGCCCGACACGCGTTCAGACCAGGGGTCCACCTGTGCGAAAGACTGCGAATAGACAAAGCGGGCAAAATAGGCGCGACGCTTTTCATGGTCATCCATGATCTGACGACGAATTTCTTCGACACCGATGCGCTTTGTCCATTTATAGATACGTTCGAGATAGCGCGCCTGTTCACGATACATCTGCACCAGCGCTACAATATGCTCAAGCGCTTCGCCTTCAGTCACTACATGACCGAGTATTTCAGTTCCCTTGATGTCGAGGCCGGCGGCTCCGGCAAAGTGAATGTCAAATCCTGAGTCAACGCAGACCACGCCGACGTCCTTACATGTCGCTTCCGAGCAATTGCGCGGGCAACCGGACACGGCCATCTTCACTTTGGCAGGCGTCCACGATCCCCACATAAATTTTTCGATACGGATGCCAAACTCGGTCGAATCTTGCGTACCGAAACGGCACCAATCCGTGCCGACGCAAGTTTTTACAGTGCGTAGACCCTTGGCATAAGCATGACCGGAAACAAATCCAGCTTGCCCGAGGTCCGCCCAAACCGCAGGCAGGTCTTCCTTGGTGATGCCCAGCATATCGATACGCTGACCGCCGGTTACTTTGACTGCCGGAATGTTGAACTTGTCCACCACATCGGCGATGGCGCGCAATTCCTTGGCACTCGTCATGCCACCCCACATGCGCGGCACAACAGAATAGGTGCCGTCTTTCTGGATATTGGCGTGCACGCGTTCGTTGATGAAGCGCGATTGGTAATCATCGGCATATTCGTCGGGCCAGTCGCAGACGAGATAATAGTTGAGCGCTGGACGACACTTCGCGCAGCCGCCGGATGTCATCCAGTGCAGTTCCTGCATCACAGCGGGAATGGTCTTCAATTCCTTCGCCTTGATCAGGCGGCGCACGTCATCATGCCCCAGTTCCGTGCAACCGCACATAGGTTGCACAGCGGCAGGGTTGTATTCACCGCCGAGCGACAGGCTCAGCAATTGTTCAACGAGGCCCGTGCAGCTGCCGCAGGAGGCCGACGCCTTCGTTTGTGCCCTTACACCATCGAGTGTTGTGATGCCCTTGGTCGTGATGGCCGTGGTGATCTGCCCTTTGCATATGCCGTTGCATCCGCAGATCTCTGCCTCATCCGGCAAGGCTGCAACGGCCGCCATAGGGTCCAGGGCAGCACCGCCCTGATAGGCTTGACCAAAGATCAATGTGTCGCGCATGTCCGAAATGTCAGTGGCATTCTTCAACAGATCAAAGAACCACGGTCCATCAGCCGCTTCGCCATACATGACCGCGCCGACCACGCGGTCGTCTTTCAGCACAAGGCGCTTATAAACTCCGGCGGTGGCGTCACGCAGCACGATTTCCTCGCGATCATCGCCTTCCGCAAAATCGCCGACAGAATAGAGGTCGATACCCGTCACTTTGAGGCGCGTCGCTGTCTGCGTCGCCACAAAATATTGCGCCGTATCACCGCCCAGATGGGCCGCTGCAACACCAGCCATTTGATAGAGTGGCGCGACGAGCCCGTAGCAAGTGTTGTTGATTTCCGCGCATTCGCCGAGCGCGTAGATGCGTGCATCACTCGTCTGCATCTGATCATTGACGACGATGCCACGATTGACGGTCAATCCAGCGTCTTTGGCAATTTGCGCATTAGGGCGAATGCCAACCGCCATCACCACGAGATCGGCTGGAATTTCCGTACCGTCCGCGAGACGCACAGCTTCAACCTTGCTCGTGCCGACAATCTCTTTCGTATTCGCACCTATCAGAACGCGGATGCCACGGTCCTCCAGCGCCTTCTTCAGCAAATATCCAGCCGAACTATCAAGCTGACGCTCCATCAGTGTGGGCATCAGATGAATAACCGTCACGGTCATGCCCTGCATCTGCAATCCCGCCGCCGCTTCTAGACCCAGCAGGCCACCACCGATCACCACCGCATGGCCGCGGCCTTTGGCGGCGAGCAGCATCGCCATCACGTCGTCAAGATCGCGATAGGTGAGGACGCCCGCCAAATTGTGGCCCCGCACCGGAATAACGATGGGCACAGAACCAGTGGCAATCACCAACTTGTCGTAGGATGCCACTTCACCATGCTCAGATCGTACCGTGCGCTTATCGCGGTCGATCTCGACCACCTTGTGGCTCTTGTAGAGCATGATGCCACGCTCAACATACCAGCCGTCACCGTGAATGATGATTTCTTCAAACGCCTTTTCACCTGACAGCACAGGTGAAAGCAGGATGCGGTCATAATTGACGCGCGATTCCGCGTTGAAGATGGTGACATCATATTGGTCGTGCGCGATTTCAAACAACCGCTCCAGCATTCTGCCGGGCACCATGCCATTGCCGATGATGACGAGTTTTTCGGGCATGTCGTTACTCCGCCGCTTCAATGTCGTTGCCAACAAATGTGTCTGGTCTTTGGGCGCGCTTTTGCATGATGGCTTCGAGCGTCTCAACCGATGAATTGGCGCCGCCCTCATAGGCCTCAAGAAAATCAAGAAGCTCTTCGCGATAGGCGTAATAGTCGGGATGAGCGAGCAGAGCCTTACGCGAGCGCGGACGTGGCAAGTCCACAGTCATAATGTTGCCGATGGTCGCGTTCGGCCCGTTGCTCATCATTACTACGCGGTCCGCGAGTAGGATTGCTTCATCCACATCATGCGTGACGCAAATTGCGGTCACTTCGGTGCGCGTCCATATGTCCATCAGAACGTCCTGCAACTCCCAACGCGTCAGGCTGTCCAGCATCCCGAAGGGTTCATCAAGCAGAAGCAGCTTCGGTGACAGAGCAAAGGCGCGCGCGATTCCGACGCGCTGTTTCATGCCGTTCGAAAGGTCAGCCGCGCGCTTATGCATGGCATCGCCGAGCCCCACACGATGGAGATAATATTCGACAATGTCTTTACGCTCAGCCGGTGCCGCATTGGGATAGACGCGATCAACACCCAGCGCCACGTTTTCGCGCGCAGTGAGCCAGGGCATCAGCGAAGGTGCCTGAAACACGACAGCGCGGTCAGGTCCGGCTCCGACCACTTCATGACCATCAAGAATAATACCGCCGGACGAAATCGCGTTGAGACCGGCGACCATCGACAGAACGGTGGACTTGCCGCAGCCCGAATGACCGATCAGCGAAATGAATTCACCGCGTTTCATCTTGAGGTCGAACCCATCCACCACTGTCAGCGGGCCCTTGGGTGTGGGGTAGACTTTGGTGACGCCGGAAAATTCTATATAGCCTTTGGTGATCGGCGAATGAGCTGCGTCTTCATAGGCTTTAGGAAGTTTGATCTTCGTGTTGTTCAAACGGATCGGCTGAACATCAGGCAGCAGCAATCCATCGGGAACACCGCTCGCGCGGTCTGCCCCCATATCCATCAGATATTTAGTGACAGCAGCGCGCAGCCGGATGAACTCCGCATCATGGTTCATCGCACCACGCTCGCGTGGGCGAGCAATGTTGACGTCAAAGGCAGGCCCGAGGCTCGCACGCGGGCCAGTGCGCAGCGGAATGATCCGGTCTGCCAACAGAATGGCTTCATCTACATCATTGGTGATGAGAATGATGGTCCGCTTTTCTTTTTGCGAAATTTCAGCAAATTCGTCCTGCAACTTTGCCCGCGTCAGCGCGTCGAGCGCCGAGAGCGGTTCATCAAGCAACAGTATTTCCGGTTGCATAGCCAACGCACGGGCGACCGCCACACGCTGACGCATACCGCCCGACAATTCGCCGGGCTTGCGGTCGGCAGCATGAGTGAGTCCAACCATATCAATGTAATGCGCGACAAGTTTTGCGCGCTCGGACGCCGACTTCTTTCTGAAAACACTGTCCACGGCGAGTGCAATGTTGCCGCGCACCGAGAGCCAGGGCATCAACGAATAGGACTGGAACACCACGCCGCGCTCAGGTCCGGGGCCTTTGATTTGCTTACCTTTGAATTTGATCTCACCGCTGTCGGCGTCGATGAGACCAGCAAGCGCTGAGATAAGCGTCGTCTTGCCCGAGCCGGAAAAGCCGACAATGGCAATGAACTCTCCCTCATCAACACTCAGATTGATGTCTTCAAGGACATCCGTCCGCGACTCCCCGGAACCATAGGATTTACTGAGACCATTGATCTCGAGAATGCTCACGTGCGTCTCCTATCGGTTCGCTTGAAAGGTGAACGCCGTTTGCAGCGCGAACATAATGCGATCCAGCGCGAAGCCGATGATGCCGATGGTGAGCACAGCAACCATGATGCGGGCGAGCGAGTTCGACGAACCGTTCTGGAATTCGTCCCAGACAAATTTTCCAAGGCCGGGATTCTGGGCGAGCATCTCAGCTGCAATCAGCACCATCCAACCGACACTGAGCGACAGGCGCAGTCCGGTGAAAATCAACGGCAGAGCAGAAGGCAAGACGAGCTTGCGGATCGTAGTGAAGGTTGAAAGCTGCAGCACCTTGCTGACATTCATCAGATCCTTGTCGATTGAGGCTACGCCCATCGCCGTGTTGATCAACGTCGGCCAAAGCGAGCAAAGCGTCACTGTCACGGCTGAAATCACCAGCGACTTCGGCAAGGCTTCCGTCGCATCAACATAAACCGCCGAGACGATCATGGTCACAATCGGCAGCCAGGCGAGCGGCGACACAGGTTTGAAAATCTGGATCAGCGGATTCAGCGCACCACTCACCGTACGGCTCAGGCCCGAAGCGATACCCACCGGCACGGCAATGAGCGTTGCAATCAAAAAGCCGAGACCAACCGTCTTCAGCGATGTGAGAATCTGATCGATGTAGGTCGGTTGGCCTGTGTAGTCGTGGTGACGCACACGGTCGGCCTCACCCTGCGCAATAAATTCCGCGTTGCGCGCATCTTGGCGAGCGTAAAAATCGGCCTGCCGCTGACGCTGAGACGCATAATCATGCGCCAGACTTTCAGCTTGTTCCCACACTTGCGCCGGTCCGGGAATCGCCCCCAGCGACGTCGTCACCTGCGGCGCGAGCACGCCCCAAGCAACGAGAAACAGCGCAATGCCAATCAGCGGCACGAAAAGCCGCTCGCGCAGCTCCACCATTTGTTCACGCAGGCTGTCGCCCGCCGCCATCTTCAACAACGGCACGAACCAGCCGAAGCCGAGAATATCGAGCCAACGGGAAGAGTTGTTCAACGCCGCAAATATCTTTTCGCGCCGTGGTCTTGCCTGTGCGCCGGTTTCAGTCAGCATCGACATGGGGGAGGTCCTTCTGTGTGGGGCGCGGTAATTTGGGGGGCATCATTTCGCGACAATCTTTGTATCAACAACCTGCTCTTTGCCTTTCAGGCCGAGCGGAAAGGCGCCGATATAGGTGTTGGGCGCATGACCGTCATAGGCGATACCGTCAATAAAATCGGCAGTCGGCGCTTTGTAGCCGTCGCTCTTCCAAGGGAAGTCGGCGCTCTTTGCCTTGCCTTCTTCGACCAAAGCCTGTGCGGCTTTGAGATAGATATCAGGACGATAGACCGACTTTGCCGTATTGGCGTACCAGTCGTCGGATTTCGCCGTATCGATCTGGCCCCAGCGGCGCATCTGCGTCAGGAACCATACGGCGTCTGAATAGAAGGGATAGGTCGCGTTATAGCGGAAGAAAACGTTGAAATCGGGAATGTCGCGCTTGTCGCCCTTTTCGTATTCAAACGTGCCGGTCATGGAATTGGCAATCACGGCGGCGTCTGCCCCGACATAATTCGGTTTAGCGAGAATGCGCACGGCCTCGGCGCGGTTGGCGCCATTGTCAGCATCCAGCCACTCGGCAGCGCGGATCAACGCCTTGGTCAGAGCAATCACAGTGTTGGGATTTTTCTCGGCAAATTCCGCCGTGATACCGAACACTTTTTCGGGATTGTTCTTCCAGATTTCCGTGTCGGTGATGACAGGCACGCCGATGCCTTTGAAGACTGCAGCCTGGTTCCACGGTTCGCCGACGCAATAGCCGTCAATTGTGCCGGCTTCAAGCGTTGCAGGCATCTGCGGCGGCGGCGTTACGGACAGAAGAACATCGGCACCTATCTTGCCCGAAGTGTCACCTGCCGAATAAAGGCCAGGGTTTAGCCCGCCTGCGGCAAGCCAGTAGCGCAGATAGTAATTGTGCGTCGAGACCGGAAAGACCATGCCCATGTTGAAGGACTTGCCGTTGGCTTTGTATTCCGCCACGATCGGCTTTAACGCACTTGCCGGAATAGGATGTTGCGGCTTGCCATCGGCCTGCATTTTCAGATACGGCTTCATCGCATCCCAGACAGCGTTCGACACGGTGATGCCGTTGCCGTTCAGGTCCATTGAGAATGGCGTGATGATATGGGCCTTGGTGCCAAAACCGATTGTCGCGGCGAGCGGTTGACCCGCCAGCATATGCGCGCCGTCGAGCTGGCCGGTGATGACGCGATCAAGAAGAACTTTCCAGTTCGCCTGCGCTTCAAGCGTCACATAGAGACCTTCGTCTTCGAAGAAACCTTTTTCATAGGCAATCGCCAGCGGTGCCATATCTGTCAGCTTGATGAAGCCGAGCTTAAGCTCTTCCTTTTCGAGCTTCAGCGGAGCAGCTTTTGCCTCCGTCGCCATCGGCAGACCTGCCGACACAGCGAGCAACAATGCTGTCGCACCGAGCAACAGCCCACGACGCTTCATCACAATTTTCGACACCATCCAGCCCAAACCATCGTTCATCGGTTACTCCGCTTCCGTGCCTGCAAGGCACGTTTGAAAAACAAAAAAGCCGCCCGACTGAGACCACACCCGAAATTCGGGTGACAATTCAGTTCGGCGGCTTTGCCAACGTGAGCAACGTTCTTCATTGAACGCACTTATGTAGAGCCCGTCTTGGGCCCGATACGTTAAAAGCAGAAATCGTGCCAAGTCAGGAACGGTGGCGTTTCCGGCTCACTCCTGCGTTTTTGCTAATGTACCGCCTTTGCTCTGGCCACCCGCTCCGATGTTGCCTTGCACAAATTATAGGCGCACAGACAATATTTTATGCAGCGCAACAAATTCTCGTACTTTCCCGCCTGCTCATTCACCGCGGCCCTATGCGCCTGTCGCAAACACTAAATTGACAGGCGCGATTTCAACGATAGGTTCGTCCTTTAGTGTTCAGGAGGCCAAACTGAAAATTGCCGTTGTCGATGAGAGTGCTGCCCGTGCGGAAGTGATCGCGGAAGGTCTGCGTGAAGCAGGCCTCACGGACGTGCATCTTCTCGTTGAACGCACAGGCCTTGTCACGCGGCTCACATCGCTCGCGCCGGATGTCATCCTGATAAATCTGGAAAACTCGCGCCGCGACATGCTGGAAGAAAGTTTCACATTGTCGCGCGCCCTGTCCCGCCCGATCGCCATGTTCGTCGATCAGACAGACGAGCGCGCCATCTCAGAGGCGGTGGATGCAGGCATCTCCGCTTATGTCGTCGACGGCATGCGCAAGGAACGTATCAAACCGATCCTCGAACTTGCTGTGCGCCGGTTTCATGCCTTCGCAAGACTTCAGGGCGAATTAGCCGAAGCCAAATCAGAGCTCGCCGAGCGCAAAACCGTGGACAAAGCAAAGATGTTGCTCATGAAGCGCCGCAAGATAGATGAGGCAACAGCCTATGGGTTGCTACGCAAACAGGCCATGGACAGTGGTCGCCGCATCGCCGATGTCGCGGAAGCCTTGATCTCGGTTGAAGCCCTGCTTGGAGACCAGTCATGACGCATTTCAGGATTGGCTTTCTACCACTCGTTGACTCAGTTTTGCCGATTATTGCGCATGAATCCGGCATCGCTGACAAGCACGGGCTTTCGATTTCGATGATCAAAGACCCGAGTTGGGCCACAGTGCGCGACCGGCTTATCTACGGCCAGACCGATGCCGCCCATCTTCTTGCGCCTCTCGCCATCGGCACATCGCTCGGGCTTGATCAGACGAAAATGACGACACCGCTTGTGGCGCCTTTTATGCTGGGGCTCAACGGTAATGCGATCACAGTAAGCCTCCGCGTTGCCGCGCTTATGTCTGTCGACCATCAAAGTTTTCCTGACGTCAAGCAGACTGGCATAAAGTTAGCAGCCCTTGCCAAAGACTTTGCCGCCAAGGGCCGCAAGCTGCGCTTCGCGGTCGTTCACCGTCATTCAAGTCACAATTATATTTTGCGCTATTGGCTTGCGGCCTGCGGCTGCGATCCCGAAACCGATGTCGATATTATCGTCGTGCCGCCACCCTTCATCGCCGATGCCTTGATGAGCGGCGAGGTCGACGGTTCATGCGTCGGCGAACCTTGGAGCAGCGTGGCGGTCGACCGCGGTGTCGGTCAGATCATCGCCACAACAGCCCAAATTTGGAGTCGCGGCGTTGAAAAACTTCTCGCCTTCCGCAAAGACCTGCTCGACGAGCGCCGCGAAGATGTCGAAGCGCTATTGCGCGCACTCCACGAGGCCGGACGCTATGTCTCAGACCCTGCCAATGTGAAAGATGTGGCGGAGGTTCTCGCAAGACCCGAATATATCGACCAGCCCGCCGTCCTCATTGCGCGGGCGTTGACGAACCGCCTTACTCTGACGCGCGATGAGGCGGAAATACCCGCGCGTGATTTTCTACTGTTGCATAACGAGGCTGCGAATTTTCCATGGCGCAGCCAGGCCATGTGGCTCTATTCCCAGATGGTACGCTGGGGTCACGCACCAGGCACCGAGGCAGGTTTCGCCGCTGCAGCTGATGTGTTCCGCCCGGATGTTTATCGCTCTGCTCTCGAAGGCACTAACGCTGTCCTGCCGGGTGCCAGCGCCAAAGTTGAGGGGGCTATCCGCTTTCCGACAGGTGCCGGGACCGTCAGTGGACGTCTCATTCTCGGGCCGGACAGTTTCTTTGACGGGCGCAATTTCGACCCTGACAGACCGATGGATTATCTGGCCGCACAGACACAGGCATGACAAAATATGGTGCGGCGCAAAATTTCCCTTGCGGTGCAGCGTAAATTAATGACAAGTTTGCGACGTTCAGATTTAAACGTCTGAAACATATAGACGGACAACCCCAATGCAAGGGATCGTGTCCGTCATCCGGCAATGGTGCCGCCCGAACCGGTTTTTTTGAACCGCCGTTCGAGGCGGTTTTTTTGCGTCCGACGCATTGATTTGCGAACGGACGAATGGGTTCGGCTGTGCTTTTTCATTCTCCATTATCCTTCGGGGGCCTCAATGACGACTTTTCCAAATTCTGACCCTATGAAATTCCAAATGGCATCAGCGTCGTCCAAACGACGCCGCGGCCCGACATTTGTCATAGGATTGTTCGGTGTGTTGACGGTTGCGCAGACGCCAGCGCTGGCCGCCGAAGCGCCACATTGGACACCGCTTCTTGACGCGCGTCTTCGTTATGAGACCGTGGATCAGACGGGTTTCACCAAGGATGCCGATGCGGTCACAGCCCGCGTCCGCGCCGGTTTGCAGTTCACCAATGGCGATGTGTCTATTCTCGGCGAGGCAGAAGGCACATTGACCCTCAGCGAGCACTACAACAGCACAACCAACGGCAAAACGACCTATCCCGTTGTCGCCGATCCGGAAAATGCCGAACTCAACCGTTTGCAAATCCAATACACAGGCATCAACGACACGACATTCACCCTGGGGCGCCAGCGCATCAATATTGATGACCAGCGATTTGTCGGCAGTGTCGGTTGGCACCAGAATGAACAGACCTTCGATGCGATCCGCGTCGAAACGACGGCGCTTGGCCCCCTCAAGGCCGACGTAACTTACAGTTGGGCTGACCGCACCATCTTTGGTTATGACAGCGCCATCCAATCAATTTCGGGCAGCAATGTGTTTGCCACTTTGAGTGCCGAAGTGAGCAAGGTCACGCTCGAAGGTTTTGCCTTCCTTGTCGCTCAGCACGAATTCGGTCGCCGTCAGTTCTCAAGCCAGACCTACGGTTTGCGCGCATCGGGCAAATTCGTGCTGACGATGGACGCGTCGCTTGCGCTCGCAGCAAGCTATGCGACCCAGGCCGACTGGAAAGACAACCCCAACGACTATAAAGCCGATTATTGGCTCGCCGACGCAACGCTCTCCCTCGGCAAGCTTGATCTCAACGCGGCTTATGAAATTCTCGGGGCCGACACAGGCACCGCCAACACAAGCTTCCAGACGCCGCTTGCGACATTGCATAAGTTTCAGGGATGGGCAGATAAATTCCTGACAACACCGGCCAATGGTATCCGCGATCTTCAAGGCGGTGCGAGCTATGCCCTCGGCAAGATCAGCGTCTTTGGTCCCGTCAAACTCGTCACGGCTTATCACCAGTTCGACAGCGACATCGGCTCCATCAACTACGGACATGAATGGGACGCACAGATCGTTATGAAACCGCGCCCCGACACGACGATCATCGCAAAATTTGCGGACTATAAGGCGGACACTTTCTCGACGGACACGCAGAAAATCTGGATCGAGATCGGCTATTCCTTGTGAAGAGTCCTCTAAGCGCGTCGCAATGACAGGCCTGTGCCGGAACGCCTCCGTCTTGGTTCCGGCACAGCACCAAACTCTATTCGCCGAGAAATGTTTTCAAATCCGCAGGCGCATTCATATTGTGCATCCGGAGCGGTTCCTCGATCTTTCTTGCTACCGCGTGATCAAGCCACCCTCGAAAAGCACCATTGCGCGGCGTCGCCAGATAAAGATCGAGCATCTCGCCGAACCGCACCGGCCAATAGCCGATCAGATGCTGCTCGGCAAAAACCGACGCATCTGTTCCAGACAAAAGTTCCACCAAATTGCCGGGCAACGGCAATACATCGACAGGCACTGTCATCACCGCATCGAATTTTCCTTCGCGCGCATGGGTAAGTGCGCCGTTCAGGCCCCCTAAGGGACCCATGTCTGCTGCAGGCCGGTCATCCACCCGCATCACCCGCTTCCAATCTCGTCCACAGACCACCAAACCATCAACCTGAGGCGACAAACCAGCAATGACATGGT
Source organism: Pseudomonadota bacterium (assembly GCA_040390855.1). GTDB lineage: Bacteria > Pseudomonadota > Alphaproteobacteria > Parvibaculales > Parvibaculaceae > Parvibaculum. The sequence goes on along the minus strand of JAZJXO010000017.1, from coordinate 108,859 downwards.
CGAGCATGGCAACACCGTCAATAACGGCTTCTGCCTTGTCCCGCCCGAAGCGCCGGGATTGTCCACCCGCCAGAATGGCACCCAGAATTCTCATATCGACACCAAGATTGTTACAGCGACCGCACGGCTTCAGTGAGATTATAAATTTAACAGGGCAAGGTTCACTTTGCGCCATAAGCAATCATCGCCGCCCTCAATTTGCACACCCAGCGAGAGCGAACGCCCGAGATGACTTGCTCCGCAATCAGGTCTTCAAACACGATTTCGATTTACATCAGATAGAGAAATATCACGGGTTCACCCACCATTCGCTTTGTAATCAGGGGGTCACGGGTTCGAATCCTGTCGGGGGCCCCATTTTTCTTTCAATAAAATCAAGAATGACGTGTTTTAAGCAATAGGCGCTCGATGCTCTGCATTCGCGCCAGCCTCATGCTCCCGCAGAACACCATGATCTGCTCTTGCGTAAAACGATTCCTCTTCATCGTCCGTCTCCCTTCCATAAGGCCGGACTCTAATCCCCGTTGGGAGAAAATTGCATTCGCAGGTCAGTCCAACGTTTGGGGCAAGCTCGGCGTGATCATTCTTGCTTCCGCTAACAAAACGCTGCCGTGAATGAATCATTCTGTCAGAGCCTGATCGTCACGCATTTGAGCTGCGTGTAATGATGCAGGGCTTCCAGACCCTTTTCGCGGCCATATCCGCTTTGCTTGTAGCCGCCGAGCGGTGTTTCAACACCACCTGCCTGATACTCGTTGACGTAGATCTGGCCAGCTTCGAGCCTTGCCGAAACACGTAACGCTCTCCCGAGATCGCGAGTCCAGATACCTGCCGCCAAGCCGTAATCCGTGTCGTTGGCGATCGCGATAGATTCCTCTTCATCCTTGAACGAAATGACCGAAAGAACGGGACCGAAAATTTCCTCGCGCGCAATCCGCATGTCATTGGTCACGCCAGTATAAACGGTAGGCTGGACAAACCAGCCGCCCTTGGCCTGCTCGGCGTCCAAAGGCGCGCCGCCGACAACGGCTTTCGCGCCTTCCTGCTGGGCTACATCGTAGTAATGCGACACCTTTTCAAACTGGGCCCGTGTCGTAATCGGTCCGACCAAGGCATCTGCATCGTGGCCGACCTTGATCGCCGCAACCGCTTTCGCAAGAGCATCCACAAATGTATTGTGGATGCTCTCCTGAACAAGACAGCGGGTGCCGGCAAGACAGATCTGTCCTGCATTGGCCGTGAACGCGCGCACCGAACCGGGAATTGCTGCGTTAAGATCGGCGTCGTCAAAAACAATGTTCGGCGATTTTCCGCCGAGTTCGAGCGTCAGCGGAATTATTCGCTCGGCCGCAATCTTTCCGATTTCACGCCCCGCGCGAACGCTCCCGGTAAAGGCGACTTTTCTCACAAGCCTGTGTTCGACGAGCGCCGCGCCCGCGTCTTTTCCCGAACCGAGAACAACATTGAAGACGCCCGCCGGAAGGCCGCATTCCTCGACAGCGATGCGCGCAAGCTCAACAAGAGATCCCGATGTTTCTTCCGACGGCTTGGCAACGACCGTGTTTCCGGCAGCCAGCGCGGGCGCGATGCCGCGACCGCCCTGATTGATCGGTGCATTCCATGGCAGGATAACGCCGACGACGCCGAAGGGTTCCCGCCGTGTGTAAGAATGATAGTTGGCGCCGATGTCGATCACATCGCCGTGAATCGCATTGACGAGTCCGCCATAGAATTCGAAATACTGCGCCGCGCCCTCAACCTCGAACGGAGATTGCCATAAGGGCTTTCCGGTTTCCGACGACTCGATCGCTGCAAGGCGCTTGGCGTGTTCACGCATTTTTCGGGCAATCTCGATGAGAATGCGACCGCGTTCGATAGGTCGGCGATCCCGCCACGCCGGAAACGCTGCCTGTGCCGCAGTGACAGCAGCATCAACGTCGCTTTCGTTGCCTGACGCAACTCCACCTATTTTTTGACCCGTGCGCGGATCATAATTATCAAGATACGTTCCTGAATGGGGTGGCACGGACGTACCGCCGATAAAATGGTCCAGCTTCACACTCATAGAATCCTCCCAGCCAGTCTTCGCGGGCATTGTGCATTTCGGGAATGATGAAACAGTGTTAGAGCGATAGCGACGGCTTTTCAGGCGTTTTGTCGACATATCACATATGTGATATAATGCTTTCAAGCACCAAATTGCTATTGCACCGAGACGTGCATGGCACGACCCTACGCCTATAAGAAAGTAGGGAGCGAGAATGCCGGAAGATTTCCGATCAAAGGCCGTGCTTTGGCCCAAGGGACATCTATACGAAGATTTCAGCGTCGGTCAGGTGATGAACCATCACTGGGGACGGACGATCGTGGAAAGCGACACGTTACTTTTCACTACGCTTACTCTGAGCTTCAACCCTCTTTATTCCAATCGCGAGTTCGCGAAAGCACATGGTCATCGCGACATCGTCGTGAACCCGCTGCTCGTTTTCAATACCGTTCTTGGTCTGAGCGTTGAGGATTGCAGCGAAATCGGCGGCCCTTTCGTCGGTGTCGGCAAGCTCACCTATCACGAGCCTGTTTATCCCGGCGACACATTGATCTCGCGCAGCACGACGGTTGCGTGCCGATTGTCCGAAAGCAATCCGGCAAACGGGATCGTGACTTGGCATACCGAAGGCTTCAACCAGAACGATATACGCGTGATCGATTTCGAGCGATCCAATCTGGTTCGGCGGCGCAACCCCAGTGGAAAGGCCGCTTGATATGAAGCTGTCATCGCTCACAGGTCGGGACAATTATTTCGAGGACTTCAAGACCGGTCAGGTTTTCCGGCACGCCCGCGGCAAAACCGTCGAGCCGCTCGAAAATGTTCTGATCACCAATCTCGTGATGAACACCGCGCAAGGCCATTTCAACGAGCACGCGATGCAGGCGTCGCCGTTCAAGCAGCGCATCTCATATGGCGGCGTCAATTTTTCGATCATCATGGGCCTCGCAAGTCAGGATACATGCGAAAACGCTCTGGCGGAACTCGGACTCGACAACATCAGGCTTCTGACGCCGGTGGTGCATGGGGACACGCTCTACGCCTATTCCGAAGTGCTGGACGTCAGGGACGCTGATCGCGATGACGCCGGCGAGGTGACCTTCCGTCACTACGGCGTGAACCAGCGCGACCAGCAGATTTTTCAGGGAGACCGTCGTGTGCTTCTCAAGCGGCGCAGCCATTGGGGCGACAAATGACCGAAGCCCCCCCGTTCGGTGCTCTGGCTGGTTTACGCGTCCTCGATCTGACGCAAGCGCTTGCCGGTCCCTTCTGTACGCAGATACTGGCCGACCATGGCGCAGACGTTATCAAAGTTGAGCCACCGGAAAGTGGCGACATGGCACGTTTCTCTGGACCCTTCCACGCTACAGACACAGATCATAAACAGTCTGGCTATTTCCACAGCATCAATCGCAACAAGAAGAGTGTCGTCATTGACCTCAAGGCACCGGCCGGTCGGGAGATATTTCTGAAGCTTCTTCCCGATTTCGACGTGGTCGTCGAAAATTTCCGGACGGGAGTCATGGACAGGCTTGGCCTTTCCTACGAAACGCTGCGCGAGAGTAATCCGCGGCTCGTCTATGCGACGATCCGTGGCTTCGGCGACCCGCGAAGCGGATCAAGCCCATATGTGGACTGGCCCGCCTTCGATGTTGTCGCTCAGGCGATGGGTGGAATGATGGGCGTCACCGGCGCGGATGAGCTGCATCCTGTGAAAGTCGGGCCCGGTGTCGGCGACACCATTCCGGCGCTTTATCTCGCTATCGGTATTCTAGCTGCCGTGCTCCGCGCCAGAGCAAGTGGACAAGGGCAGTTCGTTGACGTTTCGATGCTCGATGCTGTTCTTGCCGTGAGCGAGCGCATCGTACATCAACGATCTTTCGGCAATGTAGTCGCCAAACCTGAAGGCAATCATCACCCTTTCATCGCGCCGTTCGGCATCTTCCCCGCCAGCGACGGACATGCCGCCATCGCTTGTCCAAATGATCGCTTTTTTCAGGATATGTGTGTCGCACTCGATTCAGAAGATCTTCTCGGCGATGCTTCACTTGCCACAATGGCTGCCCGCCGCTCCGGACGGCAGCATGTGATCGACAAGGTGAGTGAACGCACTGCCCGCTTTACAAAAGCCGAGTTGATGAAGCGCCTCGGTGGCCGTGTGCCTTTCGGTCCTGTTTACAACATGGATGAGATCGCCTGCGATGAGCATTTCGTCGCGCGAGATATGCTGGCCGAGATCGAATTTCCGGGCATTCCCGAGAAGCTGCAAATTGCCGGCGTCCCTGTGAAATTTTCAGAAACGCCTGGCCGTGTCGTTCGCCGCGGCCCGGATCATGGCGAACATACGGACGAAATATTGTTGGCTGCGGGCTTTACCGTAGTCGATGTCGAGAAATGGCGCCATGACGGCATTGTTAAATGACTTACGACAGGACTTTCAGATGACCCAGAAGCAACCCATGCGCCTTCGCCGCTCGCAACTTGCCGTTCCCGGCAGCAGCGAAAAGATGCTCACCAAGGCGGCGCAGTCGTCCGCCGATCACGTCTTCTGCGATCTCGAAGACGCCGTTGCGCCGTCGGCCAAACCTGCCGCCCGCCACACGATCGTCAATGCGTTGAATTCGCTCGACTGGGGCAAGAAGACGCGCTGCGTCCGCATCAACGATGTCGGAACGGAGTGGTGTTATGAAGACATCATCACGGTCGTAGAAGGGGCCCACGCCAATCTCGATACGATCATGCTGCCAAAGCCCATGTGCGCGGCGGATGTGCGGTTCGTCGACCTTCTCCTCTCGCAACTTGAGGCCAAGCTCAAAATCAAAAAACGCATCGGCATCGAAATCCTGATCGAGGAAGTGCAGGCGCTGGCTTGCGTCGAGGATATTGCCAAGGCCTCGACGCGCGTTGAAGCGATCATCTTCGGCATGGGCGACTATTCGGCGTCCCAGCAGATTGATATCCGCGAGATCGGCGGCGACAGTGGCTATCCCGGCGATATTTTTCATTACCCCCGTTTCAGGATCGCGATGGCTGCGCGCGCCGCCGGCGTCGATCCGGTCGACGGGCCGTTTGGCAATTTCAAGGACGACGAAGGCTACCGGCGCGAATGCAAGCGCGGGCTTGCATTGGGCTTTGTCGGCAAATGGGCCATTCATCCCTCACAGATCGACGCTGCCATCGAGGTTTATTCTCCGCGGCCTCAAGACGTCGCGCGCGCGAGAGAAATGGCCGAAGCCTATGCAAAGGCGACCGCAGAAGGTATCGGATCGGTGAATGTCGGCGGGGTCATGGTCGATGCGGCGTCGATCCGCCTTCTCTCGAACACCATCAGAAGGGCCGATCTGATCGGTATGTAGCCTATGCCGAGAAAGAATGGGAGGCCGCAGGGAAACGTCATCAAATCGGCTGCGCGAACGCTCGAAGTGTTTGAGTATTTTCGTATCCATCAACGACCGGCGACTGTTGGCGAAGTCGCGGCAGCGCTTGATATGCCGCAGTCCAGTACGTCGATGCTTTTGAGGTCTCTCGTCACTCTCAACTATCTCGATTACGAACCAACCGCGCGGCGCTTCGTTCCAACCTATCGTGTAACGCTGCTCGGCAACTGGATACAGGCGTCACGCTATGAAAGCGAAGCAATCACGGAGGTCATGGAAGCCCTGCGCCGCGAAACGGGAGAGACAGTCATGCTCGGCCTGCAAAGCGGCCCTCACATACGGTATGTCCACATACTCGCGGCGAGCTACGCGGTGCAATTGAGCGTCACTGTCGGAACGGTCCGACCCATGACGCTTTCAGCGGCAGGACAAATACTGCTTGGTCAGAAAACAAATACGCAGGTGAAGGCGATCATCCGCCGAAACAATGCCGACGCGGGTAACGCAAGCCAGCGCGTCAAAGAAGGTGAATTTCTAAAGGAAATCGAGCTTATCCGCGAACGCGGTTACGCCGAAAGCCGGGGAAAGATGACGCATGGAGCCAACGTCATAGCCATGCTCGCGCCAAACGACGGCAATAGCCCGCTTCTGGCGATCGGCATCGGAGGACCGATGCCGCGGATTGATCAACGACGTAAAAAAATCATCGAGGTGATGCGGGAACACCTCGATCAGAAATAGAGAAAATACCGGGAGAACACACATGTTCGAGAAGCAGCCGGAGGTTCCGGTAAAGAACAAAAATATATCCTTCCGGTCGTCGGCCGGATTCATGGCACGGCTTGAGGAGTCGACTAGATGAACGAACACATAGCCAAGTCGGCGGCCCGCAATCTGAGCTACCTGACCGAAGAACGCCTGATGATGCGCGATCTCGCGCGAAATTTCACGCGTGACGAAGTTACCCCTGTGGCGAACAGGCTCGATCCGGAGAAAGGTGACATCCCCCGCGAACTCATCGAAAAAATGGGCGATCTCGGTTTCTTCGGCATCCTCATTCCTGAAGAATTGGGCGGGCTTGGGCTTGGTGCATTCGAATATTGTCTGGTGGCGGAGGAATTGGCGCGCGGCTGGATGAGCGTCGCCAGCATCATCGCACGGGGCAATGGCTTCTATCGCTCAATTTCAGGAAGCGAAAGCGAACGCCGTGAAAAGACCGCAGCCATGGCCCGGGGGCGCTATCTTGGTGCCGCTGCACTCTCCGAGCCGCAGACGGGTTCCGATCTGTCGAGCGTCGCGTGTCGCGCGCTCCGCGACGGTGATGAATGGGTTGTCACTGGCAATAAGTATTGGTGCACCTTTGCCGACGGTGCCGATTTCATCAGCGTCCTCTGCCGGATCGACGAGCCGCTCCCCGCTTCGGGAAGACCTCGCACTGTCAGTGTCACCGTAGAGAAGCCGAAAGGCGAACTTCCGAAGGGCGTGACAGGTTCCCCTATTCCGAAGATCGGCTATTTCGGCTGGAAAACGTGGGAACTGCACTTCGACGGAGTCCGCGCTCCGGCGCGCCACGAGACAGGTGATGCCGAAGGCCGCGGCTTTCAGGCCGCTGCCGCAAGTCTTGAGATCGCACGCGCGCATACGGCGGCCCGCTCAATCGGACTGGCACAGGCAGCCCTCGATCATGCGATCAGCTATGCCAAAGAACGCGTTCAATTCGGCGAGCCGATTTCGAACTTCCAGGCGATCCGTTTCAAAATCGCCACGATGGCGACCGAGATCGAGGCCGCACGACAGCTCATGTACTACACCTGCAACGAAATTGATGCCGGCAACCCGGTATCGGTGCAGACCTCCATGGTGAAATATTTCGCCTCGGAAATGTCAGAGCGGGTCACAAGCGAGGCGATACAGATTTTGGGGGGTGCCGGATTCACGACGCTGCATCCCGTGGAGCGCTATTGGCGCGACGCCAGACTCACCAAGATTTTCGAAGGCACCTCCGAAATTCAGCAGCGGATCATTTCGGATCGCCTGCTCGGTAAGCCGACGCGCGGCAAATGATGGCCCGCACAAGTTTGTAGCCGGATGACACGGACACTTCGGAAAACGAGGGTCATAAGAGGGAGGGACCGAACGGATGGCAGAAAACATTGAAGGCAGCAAACGTGTCACGATGGACCTGTCTCGTCGCATCGTCTCCAGCGCTGATGAGGCGCTCGACGCCACCACACTCGCGGTCGCCAAACAATGTATCCTCGATTGGTTCGCCGTGACGCTTGCGGGTTTCGATGAACCTGTGGCGCGCCTGCTGCGCGAAGAGGTCGCCGACTATTCCAGAGGACAGGCAACGATCATCGGATCGGCTGCCAAATGTTCACCGGCTGACGCGGCGCTCATCAATGGCGCGACATCCCATGCGCTCGACTATGACGATGTTCACCCTCTGGTTGGTCATCCGACGGTTGCCATACTGCCGGCGGTGCTCGCCGTTGCCGAAGCAGAGAATGCCTCGGGCGAAAAAGTCCTTCGCGCTTTTATAGCGGGCTACGAAGCGGCGGCCTTTGTCGGCTCGCTTGTCATGCCGTCGCATTATGATCGCGGATTTCATTCGACGGCGACATTGGGATCCTTCGGCGCGGCGGCCGCCGCCGGTCTTCTACTTGATCTCGACGAAGAACAGATGGCGATGGCGCTGGGCCTTGCAGGCACACAGGCAGCGGGGCTGAAGTCAATGTTCGGCACCATGGCCAAACCGTTTCACGCTGGCAAGGCGGCTGCCAACGGCGTTCTTGCGGCGCGGCTGGCCAAACGCGGATTCACAGCTCACCCGGGCGTGCTCGAAGTACCACAAGGATTCGTCACTACGCAGAGCGACTGCGAGAGCTTGCCGGAGGGATATTTTCAGCCGCGAAGCAGCAGGGTCGTCGACACGCTCTTCAAATTTCATGCGGCCTGCTATCTCACGCATTCGACCATCGAGGCTGTGAGCACCATTTGCCGGGAACAATCGCTGCTTCCGCACGACATAGAGTCGATCGACATCCACGTCGCGCCGGGGCACCTGAAAGTCTGCAACATCCCCTCGCCGCGCACCGGTCTTGAAATGAAGTTCAGTCTGGCTCACGTCGCCGCTTTGGCTGCGACCGGCATTGATACAGCCGCGATTGAAAGCTACTCCGATGAGAATGCAACCGACCAGGCACTGGTGACGATCCGGAACCGCATAACGGTTCATGGAGATCAGGCCCCGGGTACGGGCGCCGACATTCTGATCAGGATGCAATCTGGCCAGACTTTCACAGATCAGGTTGATGTCGGCATTCCAGACCGGGATATCAACCGACAGGGCAAACGTCTTCTCCGCAAGTTTCGCAGTTTGACCGAACCCGTCATCGGTATTGATCGCGCGGAAAGACTCCAGTTGCAGATCAACACGCTGGAAAGCGCGGCCAACATTCATCGACTGACCACCATAGAATAAGGAAACGCAGCGATATGTACGACTATGTCATTGTTGGAGCCGGATCGTCGGGATGCGTTCTCGCCAACCGTCTGTCTCAGGACGGACGTTGCAGGGTGTTGCTGCTCGAAGCGGGTCCGAAAGATACCAATCCCTGGCTCAAAATACCCGCCGGCCTCTCGCGCGTTTTCGTCCACCCGACACTCAACTGGGGCTATTCGACCGAGCCTGAACCCCATCTGGGCAATCGCCGCATCTACTGGCCGCGCGGCAAAACACTCGGCGGCTCCAGCGCCATCAACGGCATGGCCTATGTGCGTGGACACCCGGGGGACTACGACGAATGGCGACAACTCGGCAATGCCGGTTGGTCATGGGAGAACGTTCTTCCCTATTTCAAGCGGAGCGAGCGAAATGCGCGCGGCGCCAATGAATATCACGGCGACGATGGCGAACTCTCCGTCACGGATCCCACCTTCAGGCATCCTGCCTCGCAAGCCTTCGTGCAGTCAGCCGTAAGTGCCGGCATTCCTGCAATTGACGATTTCAACGACGGGCGTCAGGAAGGCGTCAGCTTCCTGCAATTTACAATCAAGGACGGGGTGCGTAATTCAACGGCGTCGGCTTTCCTCACTCCTGCGAGAAACAGAGACAACCTGACGATTGAGGTGGGCGCACAGGTGCAGCGCATCCTGTTCGAGGGTACGCGCGCCACGGGCCTCATCTATCGGGTTGGGCAAGAAGAGCGTCAGGTCCAGGCGCGGGAAATCATACTTTCTGCCGGTGTTATCAATTCGCCGCAACTCCTGATGCTGTCCGGCGTTGGTCCGGCTGAACACCTTCGCGAAAATGGAATTGATGTCGTCCACAATCTCGCAGGCGTGGGCGAAAATCTGCATGATCATATCTATGTTCACTATCGCTGCCGCGTGAACGCCGCTTTTTCGATCAACCAGTATCTTCACGGCTGGCGGGTGTTGCCACACGTCCTTCAATACGCACTCCGCCAGAAAGGCATTCTGACGCTTGGCGCCTCGCAAGCCTGTGCCTTTGTTCGCTCCGGCGCTCATGTCGACCGGCCCGATCTGCAAATCAATTTCAGGCCGATGAGTTCGGCCTTCACACCCGAAGGCAAGATAATGTCCGACCCTTTCCCGGGGGTCACCGCATCGATTTCCCATCTACGTCCGCAATCACGAGGGCGCGTGCGCCTCAAATCGGCCAATCCGCTGGTCCCGCCGAGTATGCTCGCGAATTATCTGGCCGTTGACGAAGATCGTAACGCCCTGTTGGCCGGCCTGCATTGGATTCGCCGCATCTTTACCAGCAAGCCCATGGCAGACCACGTTCAGGAGGAAACGGCGCCCGGCCAGAAGATCCGGTCCGACGAAGAGATTCTGAGTTTCATCCGTGACAACGCCCAATCCATGTATCACCCCGTCGGCACCTGCCGCATGGGACACGATGAACTCGCGGTCGTCGATGACCGGCTGAGAGTTCGCGGGCTTCAGGGTTTGCGTGTCATAGATGCCTCGATCATGCCGGCCATCGTTTCCGGCAATACGAACGCTCCCGCGATTATGATCGCTGAAAAAGGCGCGGCGATGATCATCGAGGACTCTGCCAAGAGCGGGATTGTCTGAATGGCTATGCCATATGTGGAAATTCACTCTGACGCACCGGGACCTTATCTCTTGCTGGTGCACGGCTTTCTTTCAAGCCGTGCACAATGGCGCGCCAATCTCGCCGGCCTTCGGGAGTTTTGTCGGCCGGTCATCGTCGAGCTTTGGGGGCATGGCCGGTCGCCGACGCCCGAGAACGCCGATGCATACAGCGTTCGCAGCTATATCGAAATCTTCGAGAAGATCAGACAGTCTCTTGGCGTCGAGCACTGGCTGATCTGCGGTCAGTCCTTCGGCGCCGGTCTCACCATTCAGTATGCGCTGGCGCACCCCGACAGAATATTTAAGCAGATTTTCACCAATTCGATCTCCGCCCTCTCGGCCCCCGGCGTGATGGGCAACGATAGAGAACGAGTCGTCCGCGCAGCAGCGTTGGAAGCTGGTGGAACAGCAGCAATCGAGGCTCTTCCTTTCCACCCGCGTCAGGCAGAGCGGTTCGCTCCGCATATCAAGCAGGAAATGATCGACGATGCCGCGCTGATTTCACCGACCGGAATCGCCAATGCCATACGCTTCACGAGCCCCGAACTTTCTGTCATTGATCGCTTCGCCGACATCGACGTGCCGACGCTGCTTATGAACGGCGTCTGGGAGAAGGCCTTTCAGCCATTGCGGAACCGCGCAGTCGAGCTTCTTCCATCGCTCCAGGTGGTCGATGTCGAAGTTGGCCATTCCGTGAATGTGGAAGCTCCTGCTCTTTTTAACGAGGCGGTGGGCCGGTTTATACGAAACCTTGCCCTGTAGCGCATAAAAAATCAAACCGGAGGAAATGGAAATGTTGAAGTGGAAGATCGGCGATGTGACCGTTACGAAGATTGTGGAGTCCGAGCTTGATAGTGGTCTCGAGTCTCTTATTGCAGAAGCAACACCAGAAGCAGTCCTGCCGCTTACCTGGATGAAACCGCACTTCATGACCGATGCCGGTGCGCTCAAAATGAGTTTTCATGCTCTCGTCATCGAAACTCCAACGCGCAAAATACTTGTCGACACCTGCGTGGGTAACGACAAGCCACGAGCGGCAGTTCCCTTTTGGGATAAGCTCCAGCTTCCGTTTCTACAAACCCTCGAACGTGCGGGCTTTACGCGCGACAACATTGACACCGTTGTCTGCACCCATCTGCATATTGATCACGTCGGCTGGAACACCATGCTCGTTGATGGAAAGTGGCAGCCGACCTTTCCTAAAGCCAGATACCTTATGGGCCGAACGGAATTTGACTATTGGAAGACCGAAGCGGAACATTCCTCACCGGATGAAGTATTCGGCGCATTGCAGATAGCAGTCTTTTCCGATTCCATCAGGCCGGTTTTTGAAGCCGGTCTCGTCGATCTGGTCGAGACCGATCACAGGATCTGCGAAGAAGTTTTCCTGGTGCCCAGCCCCGGACACACGCCGGGCCATGTAAGCGTTCGCATTGCGTCGAGAGGAAAAAAAGCCCTCATCACCGGTGATTTTGTTCACCATCCCTGCCAGCTTGCCCACCCCGACTGGGCAGCCAGCGTTGACTACGACCGATCTCAGTCAACCCACACGCGAGAAACTTTTTTTGCGGAGCTATCCGCAGATGCAACGCTGGTCATCGGGACGCATTGGGCGGGCGTGACGGCTGGCCGCATCATTCGTGACGGTAAAGCGTATCGGCTTGAGACCTGACCAACACACGATCTCCTCACCAAATCGACAGATTACATTTAAGAAAAGGACCACATATCACTTACGACATGTGGTCCCGATGGCGGCCTCACTCCGTCTTGATCCAGACGGCTTTCACATTGAGATATTCGTCGACATGCTGGGGGCCGGACTCGCGGCCATAGCCGCTCATCTTGTAACCGCCAAACGGCACCGCCGGATCCATCGCCTGATAGCAGTTGACCCAGACCGAGCCCGCCCGCAAACCCTTGGCCAGTTTATGCGCTTTAGTCACATCTCTGGTCCAGATGCCGCTGCCCAGACCAAATGTCGTCTGGTTGCCGCGCCGGATCACTTCTTCCACATCGTCAAACGGAATGGCCGACAGAACCGGTCCGAAAATTTCCTCCTGCGCAATTCGCATGTCATCGCGCACATCGGAGAAAACAGTCGGCGACACGAAATACCCTTCCGACAGCGCCCCGTCCGTCAGCCTTTGTCCGCCTGCGAGCGCGCGTGCGCCCTCCTGCTTGCCGATGCTCAGATAATCCGTCACACGATCAAGCTGCAATTCGGATACAAGCGGTCCGACCTGCGTCATCGGATCAAGCCCGTTGCCCACACGCAGATTTTTCCCGAACTCCGCGACGCGTCCGACAAACTCGTCATAGATGCGCCGCTCGACAAAGAGCCGCGTACCGGCGCTGCATATCTGGCCTGAATTCGCAAAGACCGCCATGGCCGAGCCCGGCACGGCGGCATCAAGATCGGCATCGGCAAAAACAATATCCGGCGACTTGCCACCAAGTTCGAGCGAGATGCGTTTCAGATTGCCCGCCGACGCCCTGACAATGTGCTGACCGGTAATATGCGATCCCGTGAAGGCCACCTTGTCGACATCCATATGATTGGACAGCGCCGCGCCTGCCGTCTCGCCGTCACCGGTGACGATGTTGACGACACCGTTCGGAATACCCGCTTCGAGAATAAGCTCGCCCAGCAGCAGCGCGGTCAGCGGCGCTTCTTCTGCGGGTTTCAGCACAACCGTGCAGCCGGTCGCCAGCACCGGACCGAGTTTCCAGACACAGGCCGCCAGAGGCCCGTTCCATGGAATGATCGCGCCGACCACACCGACAGGCTCTTTCAGAGTGTAGGAAAAAATCTCGCCGGGCAGCGAATTGGCAATCGTGTCACCATGAATGCTCGTCGCCATGCCCGCATAATAACGCAGCATTCCGACAACGCGCTGGCGTCCACCCCCCGTCCGGCTGATCGGCGCTCCCATATCAAGCGTGTCGAGCGTAGCCAGTTCGTCAAATCGCTGATCGACAAGCTCTGCGAGTTTGAGCAGATAGCGCTGACGCTCGAACGGTTTGCATTTGCTCCACGGCCCTTCGAAAGCCCGCCGCGCCGCTGCCACCGCGCGGTCTATGTCTTCGGCATCGCCCTTGGCCACATATGCGAGCACCGCGCCCGTCGCCGGATTGATCGAGGGGAAGGTCTCCCCTGACGCCGCCCCGACCCATAGCCCGTCAATCAGCAGACGTTTTGGTTTTCCGTCCAGAAAAGGATGGTGGGGGTTCCCGACTGTTGGCAAAACCGTCATGGCAGCATTCCTGATTTTTGAACCCGCACATTTTTGAAGACCATGTGCGATGAAAGACAAACGGATGACGAATTTTTGTCGTTATATCCGCATGGGCATATGGTTGCCTATGGTTAGGCTGGACGCAACCGTGTTGACAGGCCCGCGCCATCGCAATGAAATTAAAAACGGGAGATAAATATGAAATATCGCAAGCTCGGCTCAAGCGACCTCACCGTTTCGGAAATCTCGCTCGGCTCGTGGCTGACCTATGGCGTTGGCGTCGAACGCGATCGCGCGACGGCCTGCATCAACAAGGCTTTTGACCTCGGCATCAATTTCATCGACACGGCAAATGTCTATGGCCGTGGCGCGGCGGAGAGCTTTCTCGGCGAGGCGCTTGCGAGCCGGTCGCGCGACTCCTATGTGCTTGCGACAAAAGTTTTCTTTCCGATGAGCGCCACGGACAAGGGCCTGTCACGCGCCCAGATTCTCAAGCAGATCAACGCCTCGCTACAGCGGTTGCGTGTTGATCACGTCGATCTCTATCAGTGCCATCGTTACGACGCCGAGACGCCGCTTGAAGAGACCATGCAGGCCCTGAGCGACATCGTGCGTCAGGGCAAGGCGCGCTACATCGGCTTCAGCGAATGGTCGCCGACACAGATCGAAGACGCGCTTGCCATCGCGGGTGCCGTGCCCTTCGTTTCAAGCCAGCCGCAATACTCGTTGCTCTGGCGCCGACCGGAAGAAAAAGTCATTCCGCTATCTGCCACCCATGGCATCTCGCAGATCGTCTGGTCGCCGCTCGCGCAAGGCGTGCTGACCGGCAAATATCTGCCGGGCGCGGCCATCCCCGCTGAATCACGCGCCGGTAGCGACGAGATGGGACAGTACATCCAATCCCGCTTGCGCCCCGATGTGCTTGAAGCGGTGCAGAGGCTGAAACCTCTCGCCAAGGAAGCAGGCTGCACCCTCTCCCAGTTCTCATTGGCCTGGGTCCTGCGCGAACCGAATATCGCATCAGCCATTGTCGGCGCGAGCAGGCCTGAACAACTTGAAGAAAATGCAGCCGCGTCGGGACTGACCATTGATCCGGCGCTTTTCAAACAGGCAGAAGCCATCGTGGCCGGCTTGGAACGCACCTGACAGCCGACGCACAATCACGCCTCGCCTGCCTCATCCACAAAGTCCATCGCATCTGCTGTGCCGCCATGCCCCCGACATTGGCCTTGGCTCTGAAATTTGCTGTCAGCGTCTAGCCTAAGCCGCACAGCCCTTGCGGCAAGCCGGTGCACATCAGCAACACTGGGAATTATCGTGAATTGCCGATTTGCAAATGATTCTAACTTTCGTTATCACCTCCAATTAGGATTCATTCGCATTTACTGATACTAATCTGGGGGCAATATTATGAGATTTTATCGTTTGGCAGGAGCGTCACTCGGCGCAATCGCCGCCATCATCGCAATGGGGTCGGCAGGCGCTCACGCCGCAGAAACGTCGGTTCCGAACAAAGCTGACGCGCAACAGGCCAAAGAGGCAACCGAAGGGGAAGTTGGAGCTGATACTCTCCCCGACCTTGTCATCAGCGGTGAAAAAACCGAACGGTCCATCATGGACACGGCGTCCAGCGTCACTGTCTTCTCTGAGGACGACATCAGAAAGCGTCCCGGTATCGAAACGCTGAACGACGCACTGGAAAACGTGCCGAGCTTCATCACAACGGAAACGAGCAATTTCGCGCCCGCCGTGCGCGGCCTTGATGGCACGGGTCCGGCGCAAGGTGCCGACGCCTTCTTTGCCGGCACACGTCCCCGCCTCAACTACATGGTTGATGGACGCACGCTCAGCTACAATGAATCGATCTTCTCCAGCACCGCGCTCTGGGATGTTGAAAGCGTCGAAGTCTTTACCGGACCACAAAGCACGTTGCAGGGCCGCAACTCCGTCGCCGGCGCCATTGTCGTCAAAACAAAAGATCCGAGCTGGGTCAACGAAGCTGCCGGTCGCGTCGCCTTCGGCAATTATGACCGACAGGAGTACTCCGGTGTTGTCTCCGGTCCGATCATCAAAGATCAACTCGCCGTTCGCCTCGCCGTTGACGTCCGGGAACGCAAAGACGCCGTGGACTTCAGTCCCTATCCTGAATATGACCATCCCGACCGCTATCAGAGTTTGTCTCTACACGGAAAGATTCTGATCGAGCCTGCGGCCATTCCCGATCTCAGCACGCTCATCACCTTGAACCATGCGACATCAGCCGCACCGCAAGACAACGGCGTCACAGTCCCCTTTGATGATCGCAACGCAGCATTTCCCAATATGCCTGTCTTCGGCACACAGACCGACGGCGGCATTGTCGATGTCGATTACAAACTCTCCGATGCGTGGGCTGTCAAAACGCTGGTGACCTACACATCGCTTCGCGTGCGCCGCTGGGCAACAGCCGGTGCCGGCAATGCTGAAATCAAAGCCGATGAATTTGCCGCTGAACCGATGGTTAACTTCGACTATGCCGGCATCGACGGCTTTGTCGGCGTTCATTATTTCTACAACGACCAGAACGAACTGATCGACCTGTTCGGCGGCGGCGGATTTGGCGACACAACAAAGACCGTCGCCCTTTTCGGTGAAACCACAATCAAGGCAACAAGCAGTCTCGATCTGACGCTTGGCGGCCGATTGGAACACGAAGAGCGCGACCGTTCGGGCAGCGCCGCCTTTTTCGTGATCGACTTTCATGAAAAATACGATGTGTTCCTGCCCAAAGCGACACTCGCCTGGCACGTCACCGACGAACAGACACTCGGCGCGACAATCGCCCGCGGCTACAATGGTGGCGGCGCAGGCTTCACCTATTCTTTCCCGTTCCAAAGCTACATTTACGAACCCGAATATGTCTGGAACTACGAAGTCTTCACGCGCTCCGAATTCAATGACGGAAAGATCGTGCTGACAGGCAATCTTTTCTACAACCAGTACAAAGACCTTCAGCTTCCCTTCGACCTCAATCCCGCCCCCGCTGTCTGGTCCTTTGTCGTCCGAAACGCGGATGAGGCAGAAACCTATGGCGCAGAAATCGGTGTCCGCGCACTTATCGTGGACGGACTGACAGCCTTCGCCAATCTCGGCTTGCTGCATACAGAAGTGACGAGCTTCCCCGGCTCCGGTGTTGAAGGCAATTCGTTTGCCCGTTCACCGGCTTTCGCCTTGAACCTCGGCGGCACATACGAACTTGAAAACGGATTGGACTTCAGCCTCAACAGCCGCTTCACAGACACGTATCACAGCGAAGTCGTACACAAGGCACGCGGCAAAACCGATGCCTATTGGATCGCCGATGCCGAGATCGGGTACAGCATTGAAAATGCCCGCTTCTTTGCAACGGTCAACAATCTGTTTGATGAAGACGCACCCGTCATGTTGTCGCCGGGCGCAACGCCTGCAAATGATGTGGCCAATCTCACCGATCCTCTCTCGGTGATAGTCGGCGTCGATTTCAACTTCTAAAGACAGGACACAGGAAAATGCTGACGCAAAAAACCATCAAAGGTTGGTATCTCGTTCACAAGTGGACGAGCCTCGTTTGCACAGTGTTTCTCCTCATGCTTTGCATCACCGGTCTGCCGCTGATTTTCCACGAGGAAATCGACGATCTGATCGGTGCGCATCCTGTTGCGATCAACCTGCCCGCCGACACGCCGCTGACCAGCCTCGACAATATCGTCAAGTCTGCGTTGGCGGCGCGACCGGGATTTGTTCCGCAGTTTATGAGTTTCGACGATCACGGCGAACCCATCGTTTATATGGGCATGGGCCTCACACCGACATCACAGGGCACCGACGCGCATTTCGATGCCTTTGACGCCCGCACGGCAGAGCCGCTCGCCATGCACCCTTTCAATGAAGGCGTCATGTATTTCATTTTCAAACTGCACGTCGATATGTTCGCCGGATTGCCGGGCGAACTCTTCCTCGGCTTCATGGGCCTGCTCTTTGTCATCGCCATTGTCTCCGGCGTCGTGATCTATGGCCCGTTCATGCGCAAGCTCGATTTCGGTACAGTCCGAAAGACCAAGAGCACGCGCATCAAATGGCTCGACCTGCACAATATGCTTGGTGTCATCATACTTGCATGGACCATCGTTGTCGGCTTCACCGGCGTCATCAACACGCTGGCCATACCCATTCTCCAGCTCTGGCAATATGATCAACTCGCCGAGATGGTCGCACCCTATAAAGACAAACCGGCGCTCTCCTCTTTCTCTTCCATCCAGGTCGCCCATGACGTTGCACTCAAAGCAGCACCTGAAATGAAAATCTCCTTCATCGCCTTTCCCGAAACCGCGTTTTCAAGCAAGCACCACTATGCCGTCTTCATGGAAGGCGCGACGCCGCTCACATCAAAATTGCTGAAGCCCGCTTTGATCGACGCCGAAACCGGCTCTCTCACCGACATGCGCTCGATGCCGTGGTACACAACGGCACTCTTCATTTCACAGCCGCTGCATTTTGGTGACTACGGCGGTATGCCGATGAAGATCCTCTGGGCCGTGCTCGACATCGCAACAATCTTTGTGTTGGGCAGCGGTCTCTATCTCTGGCTCGGTCGTCGCCGCAGCTCCCTCCCTGCCCGTCTTGCAGAATTGCAAAGCGGTGCCGCAGAACCTGTAAGTGCCTGATGCAAACCAAACCAAAAAAATCCGTACCGTCGCGTTTCTGGCATGTCTTCGCCGCGCCGCTCGTCATCGGTCTTGTCTCGATTGCAGGCCTGCTCTCGGCCCTGATCGGTGACCACATTTTCGATGTCGCGTCATGGATCGGGCTTGGCGCACCGTCCATTCTGATCTGCTGGTACGCTTTTCGTCGCCGCTAAAACTTAAGCTGCATAGACCCTGCGGCCATCCACCCATGTCTCCAGCACTTTGATCTTGGTGATGTCGACAGGCGGCACATCGCGCGGGTCTTTGTCGAGGATCACAAAGTCCGCGCATTTTCCGACTTCGAGCGTGCCGATTTCATGCTCGGAATAGCATTGCCACGCCGCGTCGCGCGTCAGCGAAATGATCGCCTGCTCGACGCTCACGCATTCCGCTGCATTGAGCACGCTGCCGGGTTCCTTCCAGAGCGTCCGGTTGACCGCATTGTCGATGAGCCTGAGCGGCCCCATGTCGGACACAGGCTCGTCCGAATGAACCGTCCAGCGGATGCCCGCCTCCGTGCAGGATTGGGCGCGACCCAGCAGCATGACCTTTTCCGGCCCGAACACCTCGTCGCGAAATGCTTTGCCCCAATAATGAACGTGGCCGATGAGAAAACTGGGGCTGACATTCAGCGCCTTGATCCGCGCGATCTGCTCGTCATGCAGCACCGAACAATGCTCGATGCGGAAACGCCTCTCGCGCGGCACACCCGCCGCATAGGCCGCTTCAATCGCATCCAGCGCATTGTCGATCGCCTGATCGCCATTGGCATGGATCACCACCTGCCAGCCTTGCAAGGCGCGCTTCACCGTCATCTCGCGCAGCGCATCTTTGTCGATATAGGCAAGCCCGTGATCATTGCGACCAAAGTAAGCCTCGCGCTGATAGCCCGTTCGTCCCTGGTTCGATCCGTCCGAGACGAGCTTCCACCCCGTCGCCCGCACCATTTCGTCGCCATAGCCGCAATGAATATCCGCCTCGTCCCAATGTTTCTCGTGCACATTGAGCAGCGAATAGCGCATCCGCGCCGTCATGTGGCCGGACGCGGCATAGGCATGGAACGCGTCCACCTCGCCCTTACCCTGAAAGCCGCCGACCGCCTGATCGCACATCGTCGTCACGCCCAGCCGGTTCGCCTTGTCGCACACATATTTGCAGGCATCCGGCACGCTTTCGAGTTTCATCGCGCGAACATTGTGACCGAGCACGGCATACATCGCCGCCTGCCCTTGCAACACGCCGGTCGGCGCGCCCGATGCATCTCGGACAAAAGCAGCCCCCGGCGGATTGGGCGTCGTCGCCGTGACCGAGGCAATGTTCAGCGCCCGTGTGTTGCAATAACCGATATGCAATGACGCGTTGTAAATGAAAACCGGATTGTTGGGTGCCGCGCGTTCCAGCGCCTCGGCATTGATATGTGCGGCACCTTCCTGCAACGACGGATCAAACTGCCGCGCCACGATCCACTCACCGTCGGGGGTCACCTTCGCAACCTCCGCGATGCGCGCCAGCACCGCCGCCGCATCCACGCATTCCATCGCACCGACATTGGCCATGGCCGACATCATGGCAATGGCAAAAAAATGCATATGCGGTTCGATAAAGCCCGGCAGAATGGTGCGACCGCCGCAATCGACAATCTCCGCCTTCTCGCCCGCCGCCGCTTTCACATCGGCAGGCGTCCCCACGGCCACAATCTTGCCGCCGCGAAAGGCAATCGCCTCGGCCACGGAAAATCTCGCATCAATCGTCATTACACGCGCATTGGAAAAAACAATCGTGCCGCTTTGCGCCAGCGGCGGTGTGCCCAGCCGCTTCCACGCCTTCGGCTTTGCCGCGTTGGCCAGCGCAGGCAATGACATCAGCCCGATGTCGCGCATCACGGGCGAACAACAGGGACAGCCATAAAGATCAAGATCGGGGTTCTGATGTTGATGGGTCGGGTCGTCACAGAAGTCTGCTGCATGATGATCGTGCTGAACGTCCGCTTCAGTAACCGGCATGTTTTCCCGCTTCCCCGTTTTTGAGGACTGAGCTTTGACGCTCGCGGCTACCCTGTCAAATCCGTTCAACAGATCACGGCGCTTTTACTTCTGGACAGGGAAAGTTCGTCGCCAGCGTCCATGCGCCGGTCTCGTAAGCGGGACGATCATCAAGCTCGGGATGCGAGGCGCGATAGGTCAGCAACAATTTCGCAAAATCGACAAAGCTCAATTTTGCAGGCAGACTGAAACACAATGTCGTGTCCTGCTCCGGCCCCACGCGGTTGAAGGTTGTCGGCTTGCCTGCCTCCGTCGCCTCATAAGCCTTCTGCACCATGCTGCCGAGAAAACCAGAGCACGCCTTCCCCGCAAGATCGCCCGCTTCGGACGTATCATGTTCCGCCAGCGCCTTGCAGGCGACGCCGAGATCGTCTCCGGTGCGTATGTCTTCAGGCTCTGCCGGCAGACCGGCAAGTGCCGATGTGGCGAGCACCGGTGTGATAAGGAGAAAGAGAGCGGCAACCAGTGTTCTTGTTTTCATGCCGACAGATTAGCAGCGAAAGAAACCGGCGTAATCTCCAAAGCGAGAAGCTGATGGACAAATTGCCTATCCGGCAAATTCCTGCCGCAAGGCTTTCACCATTTCCGCAACCGTATTGTCGATGAGGATCACGCCTTTGGCCGCCGTCGCCGCGCGCGCCGGAGCGAGAACGCCTGAGGGCGGCACACCCTTGCTCGTCTGGGGATAGCTGTCATGACCAGGAAAATTGCCCGTCGCGTCCTCCGGAATGGCCCCGACATCAACCAGATGCGGATGCAGCGCCAGCATCATGGATGTTTCCAGAAAGGCCGCGTGCTCCAGATCGACGCCGGGAAATTTTCCATCGAACAGGCTCTCCAGCACCGGCTGAGGCGTATAGTTCCAGTATTCGCAGCGCACGATCCGCATCTGCTTTCCAGAATGCGTCAATTCGCGCAAGGCCAGATCAATACCCTCGGTCAAAAACCACTGGTTTTCGACATGGCCGTTCACAATCACGATGCGGCTTGCACCGTGGCGCGCCACCTCGCGAAGAATGTCGCGGACCATCGCCGTCAGCGTCCCGCCATCCAGACTTGTCGTTCCCGGAAAGGTCTGCCCGCCGCCGCTGCGGGCCTGCGATTTGTAACCGTATCTCAGCGTCGGCAGCAACAACCCGTCAAGCGCCTCGGCGACGCGCGCCGCCATCGCTTCGGCAAGAAGCGCATCGCAACCCATCGGCAAGTGCGGCCCGTGCTGTTCGAGCGCGCCGACAGCGAGAAAAATAACGGGCGCTTTGGTTAACCTCTCCCGATAGACTGTCCACGGCATGAGGTCGATCCGGCGGCTGGCATAGGCGTCTTCGGTCATTTCACTTCTCGACATAAGTAACTCAGCGCATCACCGCGCCGCCATTGGGACTGATAATGTCACCGCAGAAAAAACCTGCGCGTGACGAAGCCAGAAAAAGAATGCTCTCCGAGATTTCCGCAGGCTCCGCATAGCGGCCCAGCGGAATGTCGCCAATGTCTTCCTCGTGCCCCGGCGTTTGCGCCTCCCGTTCCAGCATCGGTGTGCGCGTCGGTCCCGGTGCCACAGCGTTGACCCTTATGTGAGGCGCAAACTCGCGGGCCAGAGATCGCGTCAGGCTGATAACGCCGCCTTTTGCCGCCGTATAGGGGCCAAACTGCGCCCGCCCGCTCAATGCAAGCTCGGACGCGATGTTGACGATCGCCCCGCCCTGCACAAGCAGATATGGAATCGCCGCTCGGCAACACAGGAACACGGATTTCAGATCGGTGTCGATAATCCTGTCCCAGTCCTCCTCGGTCGTTTCGAGAAAGGGCTTGATCTGCGAGATGCCGGCATTGTTAACCAGCACATCAATCCGCCCCGTGCGCTCAACCAGAGTCTTGACCATGGTCTGCACAGCCGTCGCATCACTGACATCGGCCTCCATCTCGATCAGTTGCCCCGCCCCGTCGCGCTCCATCTCCGCAAATTGCGCTGACTGCTGCACATGATTGACGCCCACTGTCGCGCCTTCACGCAAGAACGCCTCGGTTGCCGCGCGACCTATGCCACTCGTCCCGCCGGTGATCAGAACTGTCTTGCCGGAAAATTCCATCGCACTCACACAACTGTCAGGAATGAAACGCCGTGGACACCGAGAAAACCATCGGCGCGACGCGGGCCCGTGCCGACATCTCCCGCATCCGCCGCCTCGATGCGCTTCACGCGATTGACGCGGAATGACCGCCACAATTCCCTGTAAGACAAAACCTGCGGCGCGTCCGCCCCGTAAGTCTCCTGATGGACTTTGGGCAAGCGGTACCACGGCACCATCGGAGAATCATGATGCACCGAATGATAGCCGAAATTCAGATTGAGCAGGTTGAGCCAGGGCCAGCGTTCCGAAATCAGATTCGAATAGGTGTGATGCTTGTCGTAATCGTCCGCGCCGCGTCCCTCGCGCGACACTTTCTCGTTCACGTCATCCACCAGAAAAAACTCGTATGTATGCGCATAGGCATCAGCCACAAACAGCGCTGTCAAAAATATCATAAAGGCGACCGCATAGCCGACAAGCGCCCACGGGCTGAGCATGAAAAGGAAAGCAAAGAAAGCGATCCGGCTTAGGCCCATAACGATCACGCGAAGACGATCTCCGGCAAATCTCTCTTCCAGAAATGGCCGCACGACAATCCGATAATGCATGATCATCTCGACCGCCGGAATATAGCACCACTCGGCCGCATAGACGGCACGACGAAACCAGCGTGGCGCGGACTTTAAAAACACACGCGGATCAAACAGCGCCAGATCGGCGCGATCGACATGATGGCGCATGTGAATGCGAATGATGCGCCCGATCGGGGCATAGGCCGAGCCGCAGATCCATGAGAGCATCTCGCCCGCAATCACGGTGATCCGGCGGCTGCGAAAAATCGCCATATGCGCGACATCGTGAATCATATAGGCGGCGATCACCAGCGAATGTGCCACCAGCAACACGCCCGCTGCCCAGGCCAGCGGATGATCCGCAGCCAGAAGAGCGATGCCCAGCGCCTGTCCGCCGCCGATATAGGACAGAGCCAGCATATTGGGGATTGCGCCATCGTCGTGACGCCAGAAAGAAGAATAGAAAGCCATTGCCGGAAGCTCCTCGTGCTGAGAATGGATGACCACCGGATAATAGCGATATTATCTATAAAATTACAACTAGTTTTATATGTTTATTTATTGCCGCTTTTGTGTGCATATAGAACAGAATCGCGACAGGGAAAAATATGAAGAAAACAGTCAAATCAACCGAACGCCATCGAAACCGCCACCAGTTCGTCCAGGCGCTGAACAGCATGGACGGCGCATGGGTGCGCTTCCTTGAGGACAAGGACATTCTGGACATCAACTATTCCGATCTCTACACCGGCCTCTGGTCGGCGGAAGAACCCTTGCGCAAACAGGAAGCCCTCCTGCTCATGCGTCATCTCAGCCTTCAGACGGCCAAGAAATATCTCGACAACGCGATTGCCAAGGGGCTCCTCGTGGAACTCGCCGACCCCAGCGACGGACGCGCCAAATTGATCGCGCTGTCCCCCGATCTCAAACGCAGGCTCGAAGACTTCTTCGACCATGCCATCGAGCTATTTCGCAAAGCCTTGCAATAGAGGCGGGCAGCATTGGAGGTGGACGCCACCGTCTCGCTCACAACCAGAGCGATGGTCGCCAATAAATGGAGCCCTCGTTATTCTCGCTCAGTCTGCCGATTTGGCGGCAATCTGACGCCCCAGCGCAACGACATTGGGAATCTCATCGTCGCTCAGCGGCTTCATAAAGGTCTTCCGCTTCATCGCCGCCTCGATATAGGGCGCGAGTTCTTCTTCCTTGCGCTTCACGCGTTCGGCCTCAAACTCCTTGAACTCCGGCATGACCTCAGAGGCAAACATTTCCAGTGAATTGCAAATGTCCTCATGCTTGTTGCGCCCGCCCTGCTGGATGAACGACACCTGATCGACACCCGCCTCGGCAAAGCCTCGCAGATGTTTGCGCATCTCGTCCGGCGTCCCGATGCCGCGGTCGCCACCCTCTTCCGCCATACTCCCGCGCGCTTTCTCGAACGCGGCCCAGATGTCGGTGCGCCCCGGCTTGTGCTCACCGAAAATATAGTGATGACCGAGCGCATAGCTGAAGAAACGGAACCCGTCCATGCCACGGGCCTTGGCCTGCGCTGCGTCCTTGTGCAGCGAGAAACCTGTCACCATCGCGATATTGGGATTGCAGGCATGGCCGATCGGCACACATTCCTCTTTGAAGATGCGGTAGTAATCATCCACCCATGATTTTGCTTCCGCCGGATCAACGAACGAGAATGTCAGCGCGCCGATACCGAGACGCGCGGCGAGCTTGATCGTCTCGCGGTTGGAGCAGGCGACCCAGAGCGGCGGATGCGGACGCTGCACAGGTTTGGGCACCACATTGCGACACGGCATCGAGAAATACTCGCCCTCGAATCCGGGATAAGGATCCATCGCCATCATATTCGCGCATTGCTCGACCGCTTCGCGCCACTGGCTGCGCTTCTGATCGACCGGCACGCGGTAACCGCCAAGCTCCAGCAGCGCCGAGCTTTCACCCGTGCCCCATTCGACACGACCACGCGAGACAAGATCAAGCGTCGCAATGCGTTCGGCCACACGTGCGGGATGGTTATAATTCGGCGGCATCAGCGTGATGCCGTGACCGAGCCGGATATTTTTCGTGCGTTGTGAACAGGCGGCAAGAAAAACCTCCGGCGCGGAGGAGTGCGAGTATTCTTCCAGAAAGTGATGTTCCACTTCCCACGCATGATCAATGCCGAGCTTGTCAGCAAGCTCGACCTGATCCAGCGCATCCTGAAAAAGTTTCAGCTCGTCGCCGTCTTTCCAAGGGCGCGGCAGCTGATGTTCGTAAAAAATACCAAACCGCATATCACTGCTCCCCTTTATTGGTTCTTGAGCATCGAGATCACTTGCGGCGAGTTCGCCGTCACGCCCTTGAGCGCCGCGCGGTTCGCCGACTTGTCAAAACCGTCCATGATGCGTGCAAAACGCTGCTCGACCGCACCGCGCATGTCGGGATGCGTAAAAATGTAGAAATCATTGTCCCGCACGGCTTCAAACACGCAAGCACCCACCACATCGGCAGGAATGCCCGCCTGCACCAGTTGTGCGCTGATCGAGATCATGTCGTTGTCGGCGGGCGGCGTCACCTCGCCGAAGCGCTCCTGCCGCGTGCGCGCGCTTTCGTGAATGCGCGTACTGACAAAGCCGGGACAGAGAACCGACACGCCGATATTCTGCGGTGCGAGTTGACTGGCCCAGCCTTCCGACATGGCCACAACGGCAAATTTCGATGCGCAATAAGGCTCCATGCCGGGCGGTGAAATCATGCCTGCCATCGACGCCGTGTTGACGAAATGCCCGCCTTCGCCATGCGCCAGAATATGCGGCAGAAAAGTCTCCATGCCATAGACCACCCCCATCAGATTGACGCTGATGGTCCAGTCCCAATCGCCGGGCCTCATCTGGCCGAGCACGCCGCCGCCGCCGACGCCCGCATTGTTACAGACGATATGCACCTTGCCGAATTTGGCCACGCATTCCGCCGCTGCCTCTTCCACCGACTTGCGCTCCGTCACGTCGCATTGCACGCCTTCGGCTTTGATCTGACGCTGGCGCAGGTCTTCGACCGCCTTGGCCAGCGCATCGCGTTCGATGTCAGCCAGCATCACATTCATGCCCGCCGCACCAAAGGCTTTCGCCATAGCAAAGCCGATACCACTCGCACCGCCTGTGATGAAGGCTGTTTTTCCTTTGAAGTCTTCCATTTTATGCTGCCTTTACGAGATTGTCGGCGTTTTCAAACGCCTTCAGCACTTGCGCGCCATTGTCGAGTTGTCCGATCCGCGCATGGATCGCTTGCTGCGCCTGCTCGCGCGACAGGTCGGCCTGTGTGAAGCCGTGCCACCTGACCATGTCCTCCCAGACGGGATCAATCAGGTCTTTGCCCGCAATCGTGCCGCCGTCCACCGTCTTGAAGGTGAAGCTGCGCATTTCCGAAACTGTCGTCTGCAGATAAGCGACATGGATCGCTTCATCCGTGCGGATACGTTCGATCATCGTCGCGGCAATCTCTGCTTCCGCGCGCTTGTCGGTAAAGACCGCCTTGTCGCGCAGCAATGCACAGTTGAAAACAAAGCCCGCTTCAGCCCGCACTTCGATCATCAGCACATTCATCAGCAGAACGATGAGTTGCTCGAACCCCGCCGGCAGTTGCGCCATCAGACGCTTGTCCGAATCCGGACGGCTGATCGAGTCCGGCACATCGGGGATCGGATAGCGCCCCGCACCGAAGACAAGATCGCGCGCGGCAAACCACATCTGGTCATGCGCGCCCGGACCGTTCGGTTCATTCGGGTCGCCGCCTTCGTCAACGCCATGCGCATAGAGCAGACCTTTGTGCAGATGGCCGGTACAGGTATCGGAAATATCATCGACAATGATCTGCTGGAAATCCGGCGCTTCAAACATGCACAGCGCCTGCCCCTTGGCTTCAATGATGCCCGTGATGGTGAGCGCGTTCCAGAACGTCTCGCCGAGACCCTGCCCCAGCAAGATTTTCTGCTGCTCGATATTGGGGTAATGCCCGCGCTTCAAAAGCTGCGTCGTCGCGTCGATGAGCGGCCAGCCGCGCCCTGTCAGCGCCCCCTGCCATGCTTTCACGGCAGGCCAGCGATTGAGCGTGCGCGGCGAAATATATTCGCCTGCCGCGTCAAAGCCGCCATGCAACGTATAGCCGACTTCCGAATGTCCCCGCGCATAGGCATGGTCCGCCATCAGCTCGTCACGGCTATATTTGAGCTTCGCCATTGTCTTCATCCTCCGCGTAAACCCTCTTATGGGGGCCTTATTGGGTTCTCAGTGCACGAACAAATAATGTGGTAACGCTGTCGATATAGGTGCCGAGATCGACATGGTCGCGCTGCGCATAGGCCCCGCCCTGCTTCACCGCGCCGACAATCAGATAGCCCGCCAGCCGCGTATCGACATCCGCCGACACCTGCCCCACGTCTTTCAGCCTGTCGAGAACCACCGTCCAGCCTTCGGCCCAGCGCGTGGCAGGCGCCTTGCGCCCCACATCGCCCTTCCACAAGACGCTGACATCCGTGAGCGCCGAGGCGAGCACGCCGGGATTGTCGGCAGAGTATTCGACGGTGGCGAGCAGGATTTCGCGCACAACGTCTTCCAGCGTGCCCTTGCCCTGCAAATGCGATTGCAGCACTTCGTCCAGTTCCTTGGCCGCTTCGTCGGCAAAGGCGATAAAGCAGTCGAGCTTGTCCTCGAAATGCAGATAGAACGTGCCGTGGCCGACGCCTGCTTCGCGTGAAATATCCTGCGGTCGCGTATCGTGATAGCCGCGCTCGACAAACAATTTATGCGCCGCCGCCATCAGCTTGCGCCTGCTTTCCTGCCTGCGCCGGGAAACGCCCCGCGCCGCGCCTGTGAAACCATCCGCCCCCTCGCCGCGTTCGCCAGCGTCGGTGGCCGATCCTTCCCCAGTATCCAGGAGGGCTGTCTGAGCAGCATTTTCCGTCCCGGACTCAATGTCCTCCGTATTCATAGGGCGATGCTCCGCCCGCATTGACAATTTGTCAACAAAGCAAAGCGCCTATGGCACAGATTTCGGCAATCAGCAGATTTTCCCCGCCACAAACCGCCCGTTTCCGCCATGAAAGGAACACAAAAAATACCCGACGGAAAGAACACCGCCCTTCGTTTGTTTAAGCACGGGGGTACACCACCAACGAGGTCCCATTCCAGATGCGTAAACTCATTCTGACCAGTGCGGTCATTCTTTCCACGGCGCTCGGCGCCACATCCTTCGCCCTTGCCGACAAGACATCCGGCGCAGAGCGTCACGGCGATATGTGCACCAATATAAGCGCCCGCCAGATCGGCAATCTCGCCGAGCTGGAAGCCAAGCTGAAACCGACAGCGGCGCAAACCGCCAAATGGTCGGCCTACAAGCAGATCAAAACCGATCAGGCCGCTGCCTCTGAAAAATCATGCACCGACCGCGTCGCCGCGCGAAAGGCTTACAAAGCCGAGAACAAACGCCCGACGATCATCGAACGTCAGGCCATGATGGAAAAGGGTCTCGAAGCCAAACTCGCCGACCTGAGGGCCACAACACCCGTCCTCACCGATCTCTATGCCTCGCTCAGCGATGAGCAGAAGCAGGTGCTCGACAAGGAAGGCTTCCGTCATGGCGGCGAAGGCCATGGCGATTCCAAGCACAAGGCCTCTTTCAAGCATCACAGCGACGAAGCCGCTACGCCCGAAGCGCCTGTCGAACAGTAATCCATGAAAAGGGCGGCGGTGCATCGCACGCGCCGCCCTCTTTCTGTCTGGGGAGTTTACTCAGCCGCCTTCGCCTGCGGCACCAGAGGCTCCAGCACCTTGCCGGGATTGAGAATGTTTTTCGGATCGAGCGCCGCCTTCAACACGCGCATCAGCGCCACTTCCTTGTCTGATCGGGTCCAGCCCAGATAAGGCCGCTTCTCCAGCCCGATCCCATGCTCTGCCGATACCGAGCCGCCGCGTTTGCGCAGCGCACCGTAAACAATCTCCTCGACCGCCTTGCGCGTCGCGGGCGTATGGTCCGGCAGCGATCCCGGAATGACATGCAGATTGCCATCGCCCAGATGACCGAACACCATCAGCGAATGATCCGGCCATTGCGCATTCAGCCCTTCGGCCACTTCGGCAATATAGCTTTCCATATCGGCAATCTTGAGACTCACATCGAATGTGAAGATCGGGAAGTTCCGCCCCACCTGCCCCACGTCATCGCGCAATGACCACATCTGATCGCGCTCCGCCTGATTTTTGGCAATCACCGCGTCGCTCACTTCGCCCGTCTCCAGCGCCGCCATCAGCGCCTTTTCAAACCGCGCGGAATCGTCTTCCTGATCACCGCCCATTGATTCAATAAGCACATAATAAGGATGCCCGTAACCGAGCGGCGCTTTGCCCTTCGCAGGCTCGCTCGTCACAAGCTGGTAAAAATCCGCCCACATCACTTCGAAAGCCGACAGCGTGCCGCCAAGCGCGCGTTCCATATGGCGCAGGAAAACCGGCAACTGTGCAAAACTGTCCACCGCCACAAAAGCCGTATCCTGACTGAGCGGTTTCGGACGCAACCGTAGCACCGCGCGCGTCACCACGCCCAGCGTGCCCTCGGACCCGAGAAACAACTGCTTCAGGTCATAGCCCGCATTGTTTTTGATGAGATGGTTCATCGACGAAAGCACCGTGCCGTCAGCCAGCACCGCTTCAAGCCCCAGAACCATGTCGCGCATCATGCCATAGCGGATCACGCGATTGCCACCGGCATTGGTCGAGATATTGCCACCGATGGTCGCTGACCCGCGCGCGCCGATGTCGAGCGGAAACAGCGCGCCCTTCGCATCGACCGTTTCGCACACCGTCTGCAATATGCAACCCGCCTGCACCGTCGCCGTGCCGCCTGCCACGTCGATCTCTTCGATCTTGTTCATCCGGTCAAGCGACAGCGCAATATGCCCGTCCGCCTCGCCGCCTTCGACAAGCCCCGTCTTGCCGCCCCATGGCACAACGCCCTCGCCCGCCGCATGACAGAGCTTCAACGCCATGGAAACCTCTTCGGTCGAAGCCGGCCGCAAAACGAGCTTCGGCGCCCCCAGCTTGCTCCAGCCGCCCTGCGCCTTGTCGGCAGCGTCCTTGCCCTCCAGCACACAGGAAGGACCAAGCGCAGCTTTCAGCTTTGCGATGAGATCATCCATGAACCATCTCCCGAAATCTTGTTTTCAGCATTATAGCGCTTTTTCTTTCACTTCCCCGTCCAACGGAAAGTGGTAACAAAAATTACTTCCCCAGCACCCTTCCCACCGCCTGACCCCACCGTCCATACCGCACATTCCGCTCCGCCTCACCCATCACGGGCAAAAACCGTCGCTCGCATTGCCAGTTGCGCACCACATCCGCCGTCGTGCCATAAAACTCGACCTGCATCCCCGCAAGATAGGCCGCGCCCAGCGCCGTCGTCTCGATCACCGCAGGGCGCTCCACCACGCGCCCGATCATGTCGGTGAGGTTCTGCATGAACCAGTCATTCGCCACCATGCCGCCATCAACGCGCAGCGCCTGCGGGTCGCCAAGCCCCGCCGCTTTCATATCGGCCCCCATCGCGTCCATCAGATCGCGCGTCTGGAACGACACGCTTTCGATCGCGGCGCGCACGATCTCTGCCGCGCCTGTGTCACGCACCATGCCGAAGATCGCGGCCCGTGCATGAGGATCCCAGTATGGCGCGCCAAGCCCCGTGAACGCAGGCACCAGCACAACAGATGAGTTCGGGTCCGCTTTCGCCGCCAGCGCCGCGCTGTCCGATGCTTTCTTGATCAGCCCCATTTCATCGC
The DNA here is from genome assembly GCA_040390855.1 of Pseudomonadota bacterium. GTDB lineage: Bacteria > Pseudomonadota > Alphaproteobacteria > Parvibaculales > Parvibaculaceae > Parvibaculum. The sequence continues at coordinate 77,864 of JAZJXO010000017.1, read as the reverse complement.
GCAACCATTGCATGATCGCACCCGCCATGAAGATCGAACCCTCCAGCGCATAGGTCACTTCACCACCAAGACGATAGGCCACCGTCGTCAGCAAACGATTGGTGCTGGTCACTTGGGCGGCACCGGTATTGAGCATCGCAAAACAGCCCGTGCCATATGTCGATTTCATCAGCCCCGGCTCGAAACATGCCTGCCCCACCGTCGCCGCCTGCTGGTCCCCCGCAACGCCCGCAATGCGGATCGGCACACCGAACAAAGCCGGATCAGTCAGCCCGAAATCCGCACAGCAATCTTTCACCTCCGGCAACAGCGCGCGCGGAATATCGAACCAGCCGAGTATCTCGTCGTCCCAGTCCTGTGTGGCAATGTTGAACAGCAATGTGCGCGATGCATTCGTCGCATCGGTCACATGGGCCTTGCCGCCCGTCAGCTTGTAGATGAGCCATGAGTCGATCGTCCCGAAACAGAGTTCGCCCTTCTTTGCCCGCGCCCGCGCATCCGGAATATGATCGAGCAGCCAGGCGAGCTTCGTCCCCGAAAAATAAGGATCCAGCAGCAGCCCCGTCTTCGCCTGAACAATTGGCTCCTTGCCTTCCGCTTTCAGTTTCGCGCAAAGCTCCGCCGTACGCCGGTCCTGCCAGACAATCGCATTATGCAGCGGCTTGCCCGTGGCGCGCTCCCACAGCACCGTCGTCTCGCGCTGATTGGTGATGCCGATGGCCGCGATATTGTCGGCATGTGTGCCGGACGTCAGTAAACCCCGCGTTACATCCAGCGTTGCATCCCATATTTCCGAAGCGTCATGCTCCACCCGGCCATCCTGCGGATAGATCTGGCGCAGCTCCTTCTGCCGCACACGCATGGGCGATCCCGCCTCGTCGAACAGCAGCGCCCGCGTGCTCGTCGTGCCCTGATCTATCGACAATATATAATGTGCGCCGGACATAGGCCCTCCCCCTCGAAATACCGAGGCCAGAGGCTATCCCGCCTCCGGTTAAATGACCAACCCGTGAATGAAAATCGGGAGGCGAAATTCCCCCGACCCGATGCTATATATCGGGCATGACCTTTGAGCCGCGCACGCTGATCCCGTCCGACGCCGCCGCCCCGATGATTGACCCCTTCGGTCGCGCGGTCACCTATCTGCGCGTCTCGGTGACCGACCGCTGCGACTTCCGTTGCACCTATTGCATGTCGGAACACATGACTTTCCTCCCCAAGCCCCAGATCCTGACGCTTGAGGAACTCGATCAGATCTGCACCGCCTTCATCGCCAAAGGCGTGCGCAAACTGCGCCTCACCGGCGGCGAGCCCCTCGTCCGCCGTGATGTGATGACGCTCGTTCGCAGCCTGGGTCGCCACCTCGACACCGGCGCATTGGACGAACTGACGCTCACCACCAACGGCAGCCAGCTTGCAAAATACGCAGATGATCTTCGCGCCGCCGGCATCCGCCGCATCAATGTCTCGCTCGACACGCTGGATGACAAAAACTTCACGCGCATCACGCGCTGGGGTCGCTTGGCGCAAGTCCTCGCCGGCATCGAAGCCGCAACGCGCGCAGGGCTCAAAGTCAAAATCAACACAGTCGCACTCAAAAACGAAAACGAATCCGAGATTCCCACGCTCATCGAATGGGCACACGCACAGGGCCACGACCTCACGCTCATCGAGACCATGCCGATGGGCGACATTGACGGCCACCGCACGGACCAATATCTGCCGCTCTCGCGTGTGCGCGAAACACTCGCAGCGCGCTGGACGGTCACCGATCTGCCCGAGCGCACTGGCGGTCCCGCGCGTTATGTCCGCGTAAAAGAAACCGGCGGTAGGCTCGGCTTCATCACGCCGCTCACGCATAATTTCTGCGAAAGCTGCAACCGCGTCCGCCTCACCTGCACAGGCCAACTGTTCATGTGCTTGGGCCAGAACGACGATGCCGATCTGCGCGCCGCGCTCCGCAACGACGCCAGCGGCACGCTTCTCGACCACGCCATTGACGAAGCCATCGGTCGGAAACCCGAAGGACATGACTTCGTCATCGACCGCAATCACGCCAAGCCCGCCGTCGCCCGCCATATGTCAATGACCGGCGGCTGAAAAAATCCAAATGGACCGGAACTAATGAAGTTCAGAAATATCGCGTTTGTGGCAACCGATGTGCCCGAAGCTCAGGACGCCCTTGGCCGCCTCACCGCCGCCTATGGCAATGCCGCGCCCGCCGAAGCCGACGTCATCGTCGCACTCGGCGGCGACGGTCTGATGCTGCAAACATTGCACAAACACATGCACCGCGAAGTTCCGATCTACGGCATGAACCTCGGCTCTGTCGGCTTCCTGATGAACGAATACCGCGACGATCAGCTGCGCGAACGTCTCGCCGCCGCCGACATCGCCCGCCTCCATCCGCTGCGGATGCACGTGACCCTCGCCAATGGCACGGAGCATGATGCCCTCGCCATCAACGAAGTCTCTCTGCTGCGCGAAACTTATCAGGCCGCCAAAATCCGCATCTCCATCGACGATAAAGTCCGCATGGCCGAATTGAGTTGCGACGGCGTACTCGTCTCGACGCCCGCAGGCTCCACCGCCTATAATTTATCCGCACAAGGACCAATCATCCCCATCGACGCGGCCCTCCTCGCCCTCACACCGATCAGCGCCTTCCGCCCCCGCCGCTGGCGCGGCGCACTCCTGTCCCATCGCGCCAAAGTCCGCTTCGAAATACTCGAACTCGAAAAGCGTCCCGTCAGCGCCGTCGCCGACCATCGCGAATTCCGCGACGTGGTAGACGTCACCGTCGAGGAAGACCCGACCATTGATCTGCTTATGATGTTCGACGAAGGCCACAGTCTCGACGAACGCATCCTGACAGAACAGTTCCTGTACTGAAGACCACCAGATTCAAAAACCTGTCATGCGCGGACTTGCTCTCGTCCTTCGCTATCTCGGGAGAGAAGCCAGAAGCGACATAAACTGGAACAAAATCCCTATCCCCACCTGATTATTTCTCGTTTTTCTGCACCCTCGCAGGCGAGCAACGAAAAAACGACGATCTCTCCATGGAAACGCTCGATCTCTTACAAGAATTGTAAGGAATCCGAGCCTCAATCTTGATGGATAAAGGGACTATCCCCGCTTTTCCGCTCCGCGTTACCCACGCATATTCGACAGCGGTTCTTCCGTCACGTCATAGCCCGCTTCCGCCGGAATACGCAAAAACTTGCCATCCACTTTCGGCTCCACAGTCACCACCGTTGACGACCGCGCAGTCTCGATCGCATGAGCAATATGCGGCGAACGACCAAGTTTCTGCACATTCATCCGTGTCGGGAAGATAATCGTTTTTGTGCCCGCTTCGTTTTCCGCCATTGCGTCGACAGGCCTGATCCACACGCTGTCCACCGACTCCGATCCGTCATGCACCGCCAAATGATCTTCCGGTGCAGCGGCGAGATAGAAACGCGTATCAAAACGCTTCGGCATGACATTGGGAGTGATCCAGTGTGCAAACGGCGTCAGTAGATCGGCAGCGAGACGAAGCCCGCCCTTCTCAAGCAATTCGCCGATGCTGAGTTCATTCTTGTTCAGTCCACCGCGCAACGGCTCCAGCACTTTGAGCTTTGCCGCATCGACAAGCGAGCCCGTGCGTTCATCACGCGCCAGCAGCACGCCACATTCTTCATAGGCTTCGCGGATCGCCGCAACGCGCATCGAGAATTCCCAGTCATCAAGACCATCCGCACCGTCAATGCGCGTGCGAACACTCGGATGCGTGTCGCCCTTGTCGACTTTGCCACCGGGAAAAACCAGTGCGCCGGAGAATGAATCAATCTTGTGATGGCGCACCACCATGAACACTTCAAGCCCCGCCGCTCCGTCGCGCACCAGCAAAATGGTCGCCGCCGGAATGAGTGCCGCGCGTTGAGTTTCTGACATTATCGCTCTCCCCTGTCTCGATCTCTTACAGTTTGTTCGAATTGTTTCTTGTTGCTTAACGAGATAGCAAGCCTGTCGCTTATCCTGTCACGAAAATTAAGTTTGCCTAAACCCGCGATTGCGACATTGAACACAGTACCAGTCTGTCTCTTTCCCATACTGGCAAATTGCGTCCAAAGAATTTGGCTTTCACATGTACAGCAGTTCCTTTCGGCTGACAAACCGCGACATCGACCTCGCCCTCGAAGCGGGTCATTTGTTCTTGGTATTCCAGCCCAAGATTGATCTTGCAACCGGTAAGGTTCTCGCAGCGGAAGCCTATGTTCGTTGGGACCATCCCGATTACGGTCTCATGCCGCCGGGTCTCTTCCTGTCCTTTTTTGAACGCCGCGAACGCAGCGTTGATCTGACCTGCTTCGTCGTCGGCGCCGCCGCCGATGCGATGGTTCACTGGCACGCGCATGGCCAGCACTGGCCCGTCTCGATCAATCTCTCCGGCAGCGATCTCAATGATCAGACCTTGCCCGGCACACTCGCAGGTATCATCGGCGAACGCGGCCTTGACCCCGCCGAAGTCACACTGGAAATTCCCGAAGCGGTCTTTGCGCGCAATGCCGAAAACTCCGCCCGCGTGATTTCCGAAATGCGCCGCCTCGGGTTTCACACAGCGCTCGATGGCGGCGGCGCCGTCGTCGTGCCGTCCGAATATGTCTCGCCCGCTTATTTTTCCGAAGTCAAAATTTCCGGCGCGGCCATCATCCGCTTCGCCCAGCGCGTGCGCCAATCCGGCCTCGGCTTCATCGGCCGCCGCGTAACACTCGCCACATCGCAGGGCCTCGCCGCCACCGCCGTCGGTGTCGAAGACGAAGCGACGCTGTCGGCGCTCGCCCCCGTCGGTTTCACTTGCGCGCAAGGTACGCATATCTGCCGTCCGCGCAGCGCCGGCGAGTTGCTCGGCTGGAGTTTCGCGCAAGACATGCGCGACGACTTTCTGCTGGTCAGCGATGATGACGACGACAATGTGCTGCAACTCGAAGACCCGCTCGACGACGATGTTGCCTCGCCCGCCGAAAGCGCCGAAACCCTTGCGTCGGAACCATCAGCGCCCTCCAGCTTCGAACTGACCTATGAAGATTACGACGTCGCCATTCCGGGTTTCAATGGTGTCGAAGTCTGCGCCGGTGCGCTTGATCCGGTGTGCTTCTTCCCCGATCGCCGCCTCGTCGCATTGCTCCGCCGCCGTCCGCGCCACGGTCGCCGCCTCGCCGGCATCGACCGGCCGATAAGATTGCGTGTGCGCAAACCTAAGCCGAAACCAAAAGGGTTTCTGGCGAAAGCGTTCGGTTTCTAAAACCCTCTCTCTATGGGAGAGGAGTTTGATAAACGCGTTTTAAACCCGCTCAATCACCATCGCGATACCCTGCCCCACACCGATGCACATGGTGCAAAGCCCATAACGCGCCTTGCGCAATTCCAGCTCATACATCGCCGTCGTCACAAGACGCGCACCGCTCATGCCGAGCGGATGACCGAGCGCAATCGCGCCGCCATTCGGGTTAACGAATTCCGCATCGTCGGGAAGTCCAAGATCGCGCAACACGGCAAGACCCTGACTCGCAAAGGCTTCATTGAGTTCAATGACTTCGATGTCGCCGATATTGAGCCTCGCCTTTTCCAGCACCTTGCGCGTCGCCGGTGCCGGTCCGATGCCCATGATACGCGGTGGCACACCGGCGGTCGTCATGGCGACGATCCGCGCACGAGGCGTAAGCCCGTGTATCGCTGCGGCTTCCTCCGACGCGATCACAAGCGCACAGGCACCGTCGTTCACACCCGACGCATTGCCCGCCGTCACCGTACCGCCCTGACGGAAAGGTGTCGGCAGTTTTGCAAGTTGCTCATAGGTCGTGTCGGGACGCGGATGTTCGTCCTCGCCCACCACTGTCTCGCCCTTTTTCGCTTTGATCGTAACCGGCACGATCTCACGCGCAAAGCGGCCTGACGCCATTGCGGCTCCGGCGCGCTGCTGACTGCGCAGAGCGAAAGCATCCTGATCGGCGCGCGAAATCTGAAACTCTTCGGCGACGTTCTCCGCCGTTTCGGGCATCGAATGCGTGCCATATTGTTTGTTCATCAGCGGATTGATGAAACGCCAGCCGATGGTCGTATCGTAAATCTGCGCGTCACGCGAAAAGGCGCTCGTCGCTTTGCCCGTGACAAACGGCGCACGCGACATACTCTCGACGCCGCCGGCAATCATAATGTCAGCGTCCCCCGATTTTATCGCGCGCGCAGCGGTGCCGACAGCGTCCATACCGGAGCCGCAGAGCCGATTGATGGTGGAGCCGCCGAGCGTATCGGGAAGACCCGCGAGCAACGCGGACATGCGGGCCACATTGCGATTGTCTTCACCCGCCTGATTGGCGCAACCGAAAATCACATCATCCACACGTTGCCAGTTGATCGACGGATTGCGTTCCATCAGCGCCATGAGCGGCACAGCACCGAGATCGTCGGCACGGACCGACGAGAGCGATCCGGCATAACGCCCGATGGGTGTGCGGACAGCATCACAGATAAAGGCTTCGCGCGTGGTGTGGTTCATTCGATTACCCCGTCATAAAGAGGGAGCGAACCTACCACCGGAAATGCGTCACGGGAAGATTGAGAAACCTGGACTTAAGCAACCTTTACGGACCAGTGTGTTGCATGGGCGGCCCGTATCAATCGGTCAAGCAGAAGTTCAAGATCATCGGCGCGGACATCGCGGTAAAGCGGCATGATGCGGGCCATGACGAGACGGCTGAACTCGACCCTGCCGGGCATCGCGCCCGCCGCTTCGCATTCCAGCATAACATCAAGCGCACCGCGAAAGGCCGGATAGTAAAGTTCGGGCATCGCGGCGCGGGCATGTAGCGCACGGAAACCCAAAGGTCCGACGTCATGGATAAGACGCGCGGCGCGTTCGTTCTGGATGGAGGTCAGCACCGCAAGACCGCGAATGACAAATTCGATTTCACCGGCACAAACGGCACGCAGCAGAATGGACGACGTGAGCTTGCCCGTCGCGATGAGTTGTTCGAGCAACTGAACAAGATTGGTCCCATCGACGCGATCCATCATGGCAACAAGCGTGCGCTCGCGGGCCTGCTCTTCGAGCACAGTCGCGATCGAGGTATCAATCCGGTGTAACTCCACGAGATGATCGCGCAGGCTTTTGGACACAAAAGTCACGATGCGCTCGACAATGCGCATGGGCAGATCGGCGCGCCGTGCCATCGGATCAAGAATGTCCTCGTCATCCGAATAGCGCTGAATAATCGTATCAAGCACATCAGGGCGCAGGATCACGCCATTGTTGGAGATGAGCACGAGCACGGCGGAACGATCAGCCTTGGCCGCAATCGCGGTACTGACTTCGGGTCCGAGATTAGGGCGGCTTGCAATGATGACCTGACGATGCTTGGTACCCGTCAGCACAAGCTGGGCCAGATCGTGATCGGTGAAAACCGGCGAATTTTCGAGCAGCGGCTGGGCCACTTCGTCAATGTCACGGGCAAGCCGCAGCACAATATCATGCGGCGCATTGGCGAGACCGCTTAAGCAGCTCGACAGCGCCTTGCGCACCAGCACCGACACATCGAGCACGAGATAGCCGAGAATTTCCCGCGCCAGTTCGCGCTCGCGCGGCGTCAGAACCACATTGCTGAACTGCGACGCCACCTTGAACGCAATCTGCTCGCGCACGTCTTCTGTCGGTTCCGAGAACAGATGCTCGACATCGGCGACAGAAAGACGCTCATGGGGCAAAGAGTGCGACATGGACCGGGATCCGTTGAATCAGGCAGACTAAATAATGCAAAGACGCGGACGCAACGGAAAACCGCCACAAGTGACAGGGTTGAAAATATACTAAAGTCTTTAATGTACCCTCAACGCGAGGGCTGAAATCGCGGGCAGTCAGGCAGTACAAATTTAACGCCGGACACGCAGCGTAACGTCAACGGCCCCGCCCCCGACTTTGACTCACAAGCTGAATCATGGATGATCCGCCCCAACAAGACGTTCGGAGGGACGGACATGCTCGAAGGTATCAAGGTCATTGAACTGGCGACCTATATCGCCGCGCCGGGCGCGGGCGGCATCATGGCCGACTGGGGCGCGGAGGTCATCAAAGTAGAACCTCTCAGCGGTTGCCCGATGCGCTATACGATGGCCAATATGGGGGCCGACCACCTCAAGGGCAGCCCGATTTTCGATTTCGACAATCGGGGCAAACAGGGCGTAGCAATCAACACGCAGACACCCGAAGGCGTGGAAGCGATCAAACGTCTGATCAAGGATGCCGACGTCTTCCTTACCAATGTCCGCCCCGGCGGGCTGGAGCGCTCCGGCCTCGACTACGCTTCGCTCTCGGCCATCAACCCACGCCTCGTCTATGCCAGCGTCACCGGCTACGGCCTCGAAGGCGAGGAGCGCGACCGTCCGGGCTTCGACATCGCCGCCTTCTACGCCCGTTCCGGCCTCGGCTGGCTGCAAACCGTGAAGGGCGCGGAACCGACCACCTTGCGCACCGGCATCGGCGACCACACGACCAGCATGGCCACGGTGGGCGGCATTCTCGCAGCCATCATCGAGCGTCAGAAAACCGGCAAAGGCCGTCTCGTCGAAGCCTCGCTCATCCGCGCAGGCATCTATGCGGCAGGGTCAGACACAGCGACGCAACTCATGTTTGGTAAGCTCGGCTCCACCAAGTCGCGCCACGAATCTGTCATGCCCCTGAGCAACTTCTTCAAAGCCAAGGGCGATGAATGGTTCGTGATCGTGCCACGTCAGGGTCCGGTGGACTGGGAGTCCGTGCTCAGGGTCATCGATCGTCCTGAGCTTGAGACGGACGAGCGTTTCGTGAACCCGAAAGCCCGCCGCAACAACGCGGCGGCACTCGTCGATATCTTCGATGAGGCCTTCGGTCAGCAGACGATCGACTACTGGAAAGAAAAGTTAGACGGCGAAGACATGATCTGGGCCCCGCTGATGCGTCCGGCTGACGTGGCCAAAGACCCGCAGGCGATTATAGCAGGAGCCTATGTGGAGGTGCCGAACAATGGCGCGGAAGGCACATTCCTGTCGCCCGCTTCGCCCATTCGTTTTCCGGGCGCGGATGACGGCCCCAAAGGCCCATCACCCGTTTTGGGAGAACATACGCATAAGGTGCTGACGGACCACGGCTACACAGCCGCGGACATTGAAAAACTTATCGCTTCAAAAACGATTGCACCTTAACCGAAATAGTGGCTGCCGCGCGGCTGCATGACGCGCGCTTCACGGCGGTCATCATCACGGGCATCATTGGCTTCGGCGATCCGTTCTTCGCGCTCATCCCGCTTGTCACTATCGACCTTCAAGTCGCTGGCTTTGTTCATGTCAGGCACATCAAGCGAGGAAAGGATCTGCACCACGTCCGGCGACATAGCCATCGGCGAACGGCCGCCGATGCCTGACAATGACGCGACACCTGAACGGGTCGTGGCAGAAGCTGCGGCATCCGAAATCGCGGCGCTGAAATTCTGAAAATCAACGGGCAACATGCCGAGGCTCTGCGGTGTTGTGCCGCGAACGGACTTGGACAAAGCCGCCAGTTCCGTTGAAGCCCCCGGACCGCGATGCTTGGCGATGAGATTGTCATAGACCTCGCTCGCCGAACGGGCTGAGCCGTCTTTGTTGTAGAAGATCGAGCGGTTGGCGGCAGCGGCCTGCGGAAAAAGCGTGGCAGCGGGCACGTTCGGTGTCTCTTCAGCACTCGAAATGAGTTTCGTCGCGCCACCGGCTCCCAGAAAATGCGCAATATAGAGTTCTCCTCCGTTCACGGAACGGCCAAGGCTGCCTTCAAGACTCTGGCGGCTCTCATTCGTCAGCGCACCGGCCATCAGGGCAGACACTTCCGGATTGTTGCGCAGGGCAAGAATTTCCCGGCGGGCGGCAGGATCTGTCACCACATAGCGACCGTTCGCGTCTCTGGAAATGGCATTGGCCTGATCGCTCAACCCCAGCGACCCGCCATCCTTTTTCATCGTGCCGAGCCATGTTTGCTCGGTAAACTGAAATAACCCGCAAGCGCTGGAAGTCCCTGATTTTGCATTACAATCCAGGCTCGACTCACGCATGGCTGTGCTCAGCAGATAGTTGAAATCCGCACCCGTCTTGGCACTCGCCTGCTGCAAGGCAGAGGTGATATGCGAGGGGGCAGCGATGGCTGAAACGAGGGTCATGGTCAGTACCTTTTGGCGTTGCTGCCAGAGTATTCGCAAGTGCCGTGCCACGGCGGCGATGGACACGCGGCCCACCTTTCCGTCTGGCGAAATTCTTGGTTTTTCTTGCGGCGATCCTCACCGTTAAGGCTACACTTGGCTCAGGGTGGCCACTGCGTCATAAGAGTCGCCCGTCCGGCCCAAAGCGGCCACGGGGGGAAGATGTCTGAGAGCGAAGTTGCGTCCGAAGTTGAGGAAACCCGCCACCATACGGTAGCCGAAGACGCCGACGAAGCCTCCTATCCGAGCAGGCTTTACGCCTGGTACGTGGTCGGCGTCTTCATCCTCGCCTACACATTCTCCTTCATCGACCGGCAAATCCTGAGTCTTCTTGTCGAGCCAATGAAGCGCGATCTGGGCATCACCGACACGCAGGTGAGCCTCCTCCTCGGCATCGCCTTCGCCGTCATCTATGCGATTATGGGCCTGCCCATCGGGCGGCTGGTCGACCGACGCCACCGCGTGAGCATCATTGCCATCGGTGTTTTCATCTGGAGTTTGATGACGGCTTTATCAGGAACCGCAAAGGTTTACTGGCAACTCTTCACATTCCGAGTTGGCGTAGGCATTGGTGAGGCAGCACTCACGCCGGCCGCCTATTCGATCATTTCCGACTACTTCCCGCCAAAACGACTAGGCTTTGCCATTGGCGTTTACGGCGTCGGCGTCTATATGGGCGCCGGCCTCGCCCTTGTGATCGGCGCATTGGTCATCGGCTGGGCGACCTCTGTGGGCGACCTCAATCTGCCGATTGTCGGCCATGTCTATTCATGGCAGATCGTTTTTTTCGTTGTCGGCCTCCCGGGCATTCTGATTGCTTTATGGGTGGCGACCCTCAGGGAACCGCTGCGGCGCGGCCATATGCGCCGCGAAGCAGGCGCCGACGGCGTCATGCGCGATGTCGCGGTTCCCTTCAGTGAAGTGGTCAACTACCTGAAAGAAAATGCGGTCGCCTTTTTTGCGATGAACTTGTGTTCTGCGCTTCTTTCAATGATGGCCTATGGCACAGCAGCCTGGGTGCCCACTTTCTTCATCCGCACCTATGGCTGGACGGCGGGCGATATTGGCACAATCTACGGCCTGATCATTATGATCTTCGGCACGCTGGGTGTCGTCTCCGGCGGTGCACTGGGTGATTACATCAAATCGAAAGGCTACAGAAACGGCCGCGTTTTCGTGATGATCTTCACGGGCGTCGCCGCGCTGCCCTTCTCACTGGCTGCTCCCCTGATTGACAACCCCTATATCGCCCTTGTCCTGATTGTGCCCGCGACTTACTTCGCGACCTTCATCACGGGTGTGGGACCTTCGGCCCTTATCGACATGATGCCTAACCAGATGCGGGGCTTTGCCTCGGCTCTCTCCGGCCTCATCGTGAGCCTGATCGGATTGGGGATCGGACCTTTCGCGGTGGCCTTTGTTACCGACCATGTCTTTCATGACGAGCACATGCTGCGCTACTCGCTGGCCATCGTTCCGCCTATCTGCCTGGGCCTCGGGGCCTTGCTCGGCATAGTGGCGCTGAAGCCTTATCTGGCGAGCCTCGACTATCTTGAAAACTGGAGCAAGTCGCACGGAAAACCTTAGAGTGCAAATACTTGCACCTTAAATTTCATCTTATTTCTCAAATGAAATGCGATACTTAAACGGCCTTGCCGAAGGTGCGGAAGCGCCATGAGCTTGAATTGTCCTGCACGAGCTTGGTCACGCGCGGACGCTCGACAAGACGGCCACGGGCCTTCGCCTGTGTGAGCCTGAAGGACACCAACTCGCGATCAAAGGGCTTCATCAGATAGTCGTCAGCGCCGGCATCAAGCGCGGCGCGCACCGATGCAGGACGGGCATTTTCAGGCACGAAAAAGATGCAAGGCCGTCGTCCATCGGGCAGAGCGCGAATCGTCTCGATGAGGCTGACACCTTCATAGTCCGGCAAACGGGCGTCAATGATCACGAGATCAGGCGAGACCCCCTGCACGAGATCGAGTGTTTCCGCGCCATTTCTAGCCGAGATCGAATTGTGCCCCAAACTATCGAGAAGATACTGAGCCGCTCTCAAGAAAGCTGCGGACTGATCCGCAATGATGATGTTTGCCATAATCTGACATCCTGCGCTTCCGAAAGGGATTCGGGCCCCTTTCGTCATTGCAGGATAGAATCGAGACCTAAACCAAACGTTAACCGTGAAGGGCCTTTTTTAACTTTTCGATAAGGCTACCGACCTCGGAGGGCGGATAAGGCACCGCCTCCCCTAAGCCCCACACAGGTTTAGGCCAAACCGCGTCTCCTTCGAAGCGAGCGATCACATGGACATGAAGCTGGGGCACCATATTGCCTAAAGCAGCGACATTGATCTTGAACGCGCCGGTCAGATTTTTCAACGCGGCGGAAACATGGTCGATCTCGGCGAGGAAGGTTGCCTTGTCAGCGGCGGCGACATCATGGAAGTCGCGCAAGCCATCGCGGCGCGGCACGAGAATGAGCCAAGGATAACGCTTGTCATTCATCAGGAGAACGCGGGTAAGCGCGAGGTCCTTGATGGTCCATGTGTCAGCGGCAAGGCGCTCGTGAAGACGGAATGCTTCGGAGATGAGGTTGGTCATGGTCAATACGACTTCGGCAAATCCAGCACGCGCTCGGCGATGAAGCTCAGGATCATTTCCCGGCTCACCGGAGCGATACGGGCGATCATAATTTCGCGCAGGTAGCGTTCGACATGAAACTCCTTGGCATATCCCATACCACCATGCGTCATCACAGCCGTCTCACAGGCATGATAACCTGCTTCGGCGGCAAGATATTTGCCAGCGTTCGCCTCGGCACCGCAATTCTCTCCCGCGTCATAAAGCGCAGCGGCTTTAAAGACCATGAGATTTGCCGCCTCAAGCTCGGCCCAGCTTTTAGCGAGCGGATGCTGGATCGCCTGATTTTTACCGATGGGGCGTCCGAAAACTTCGCGCTCACGGGCATAGTCTGTCGCTTTTTTCAGCGCAATACGACCGACGCCGACAGCCTCAGCCCCGATCAGCACACGTTCGGGATTGAGCCCGTGGAGCAGATAGTGAAACCCCTTGCCCTCCTCGCCAATCAGATCTTCCTTCGGGATACGCAAGCCGTCAAAGAACACCGCATTTGAATCGACCGCCTTGCGGCCCATTTTTTCGATCTCGCGAACCTCAGTGGCACCACCTCGATCAAGGTCCGTATAAAAGAGCGACAGACCTTCCGTCGGCTTTTTGCATTTATCTTTGGCCGTGGTCCGGGCGAGCAGCAGAATCTTGGTCGCGGTTTGCGCGGTCGACGTCCACATCTTGCGTCCATGCACGACGTAAGCCTTGCCGTCCCACTCGGCCTTTGTCGAAATCGCGGTCGTGTTCAATCCCGCGTCAGGCTCGGTCACGCCGAAGCAGCAACGGTCGCGGCCCGCGATAAGCGCAGGTAGATTCCGCTGTTTCTGCTCCTCCGTACCAAAAACCACAACCGGCATGGGGCCAAAGAGATTGATATGAATAGCCGACGCACCGGAGAGGCACGCGCCGCTCTGGGCAATCGTCTGCGCGACAATGGCAGCTTCCGTTACGCCCAACCCCGAACCGCCATAGGCTTCCGGCATCGCCACACCGAGCCAGCCGCCTGCTGCGATGTCAGCAACGAAATCATCAGGGAAACCGCCGTCACGGTCGCGCCCCAGCCAATAGGCGTCATCATATTTGGCACAGGTTTTGGCTACCGCATCGCGGATGGCCTGCTGGTCCTCGCTGAAGCTGAAATTCATTCCCTGCCCTCTTGTTATTGCTATGGTTCTTTGTTCAGGAGCCTATAACCTAGCGCAAAAATGGGGAGAAAAAAATGGCAGGGCTATATTTTGAGGAGTTTGAGGACGGACAGGTCTTCAAACATGCGATCACCCGCACCGTCACGGAAACAGACAATGTTCTGTTCACCACCATGACGATGAACCCCGCCGCGCTGCATCTCGATCACCACTATGCCGAAACGCAAACGGAGTTCGGCAAGCCGCTGGTGAACTCGCTCTTCACACTGGGCCTGATGATTGGCATTTCCGTACATGACACGACGCTCGGCACCACCATTGCCAATCTCGGCATGACGGACATCACATTTCCGAAACCGGTCTTCCATGGCGACACACTGCGCATTGAAACAAAGGTAATGGGAAAGCGTCGTTCGAAGTCGCGGCCCAAGGCAGGCATCGTGACATTTGAACACAAAGCGATCAACCAGCGGAATGAGGAAGTCGCATTCTGCACGCGGCAAGCCTTCATGCATGCCAAGGGAGACTGATACATGCGCTCGTTTTTGTTTGTACCTGCTGACAGTGACAAGAAACTCGCCAAAGGCGCAGGCTCCGGTGCCGATGCGTTGATCCTTGATCTAGAAGACTCGGTCGCTTTATCGAACAAGCCCGCAGCACGGACCAATGCGGCGGAATATCTGAAATCGGCGGATACCAATGGACCGAAGCTCTGCGTACGCATGAATGCGCTTGACACGCCGCTCTGGCAGGATGATCTGAAATCCGTGATTGCAGCCAAACCTCACGCGATCCTGGTGCCCAAAACAATCACAGGCGGCTGTATCCGGACAGTCTCGGCAAAGCTCGACGAACTGGAGGAAGAGGCTGGCCTGACGAAAGGCGCGACGAAACTCTTTTGTGTGGCAACCGAAACCGCCGCCTCCATGTTCAATCTCGGTACCTATGGTGGATCATCGTCGCGGCTCTTTGCGATGACATGGGGGGCGGAAGATCTGGCCGCTGTCCTCGGCGCACGTGACAACAAGGACGAAGCTGGCAACTATACCGGCCCCTACCAGATGGCGCGCACGCTGACGCTGCTTGGCGCAGTTGCCGCAGGTGTTTTGCCACTCGATAGCATCTACAAGGATTTCCGCGACGAAGCAGGACTGGAACGCGAAGCTCGCGCAGCGGCGCGCGACGGCTTCACCGCAAAGATGGCGATCCATCCGGCGCAAGTCGAAACCATCAACCGCGTCTTCACGCCGTCGGACGATGACCTTGCCCATGCACGCTTGGTGATCGACGCCTTCGATAAAGCCGGCGACGTCGGCGTTGTCGCCCTTGACGGCGTGATGCTCGATATTCCTCATCTCAAGCAAGCCCGCGCCCTCGTCGCACGGGTAACCGCCGCGCAATCAGCTTGACCGGACATATGGACAAGCTCGACATCGCAACAAAGACGGCGAACGCCTTCCGCTCGAACAAGTCGTGCGGACGCAATTATTTTTTATGTTATACATATGCCTCGCCAAACGAGGATGAGTGAGTTGACTGACCAACTGCAAATAACGCCTGAAACGATAAAGCGCCGCACCGAAATTCTGGAGCTTGTGAAAACCAATAAATTCGACAAAGCGGAAATCGCCGCCCGCGCGTTGCTCACCGAACATCCCGATGATGCCGAGACAATTTCAATGCTCGGCGCGGTTTTTGTCGCTCAACAGAAGTTTCCCGAAGCCGAAGCCGCGCTCCGCCGCTCGCTGGAACTCGCACCGACAAAGCCGATCCCTTATGTCAATCTCGGTCGCTTTCTCCAGCAGCACAACCGCTGGGGCGAAGCACTCGCTCACTACACACTCGCGACCGAACTCTTCCCCGCGCAAGTCGTCTTCTCAGGCACGCTCGGCCAGCTCCTGCAACGCGCGGGACAATTTGCCAAAGCCGAACAGGCTTTCCGTCTGGCAAGTTCGGCGGAACCAAATAACCCCACTCATTTTATCAGCCTCGGCATGGTTGTTTTGAGACAGGACCGTCTCGACGAAGCGGCAGCTCTCTTTGAACGCGCGATTGCACTCGATCCGAAAAATGCGGCTGCCTACGGTAATCTCGGCAATGTGCATCAGAAGCGCCAGGATTTTGCCGCTGCCGAAAAAGCCTATGAACAAGCGTCGTCATTGAACCCGAAAGACATCCTCACCTATGTGAGCCTTGGCATGGTCAAGCTGAAACTCGGTCACATGCGCGATGCGGCGGATATTTTTGAACGCGCTCTCAGCAAGCACGGGCCTGAACGCCGCGCGGCAGCATGGTTTCCGTTTGCCCGCGCACAAGACCTCGGCCAGATGCCCGCAGGCTTCCGCGCCGAACTCGCCCGCACGATTTCGCGCAAGTCACTGACGCCGCCAGAAGGTTTCACTTCGATAGCTGACCTCAACACTGCGCTCGCCGACGCCTTAAAAGCCGATCCAACGCTGACATGGGAACCGCAAGGCAAAGCCACACGGCAAGGCGGACAGACCGGCCTCATACTCGACAACCCACGCGAACCATTTCTCGCTTTCGAAAAAGCCTTGCGCCAACAGATCGACGCTTTCTTCGATACGGTCAAAGTCGAAAAAATGCACCCCTTTTTCGGAC
The DNA here is from genome assembly GCA_040390855.1 of Pseudomonadota bacterium. Lineage (GTDB taxonomy): Bacteria > Pseudomonadota > Alphaproteobacteria > Parvibaculales > Parvibaculaceae > Parvibaculum. The sequence continues at coordinate 61,223 of JAZJXO010000017.1, read as the reverse complement.
AGGTTCCGCGCACCTATCAGCTTGATATGTGGGGCACACTTCTGTCGGAAGGCGGGCACCAGCATCCGCATATCCATGTCGGCGGTTGGTTAAGCGGCGTCTATTATGTGGCGCTGCCGCCAAGCATGGGGGACGGCGAGACAACGAAAGACGGCTGGATCGAATTCGGTTCACCACCGCCAGATTTCAACGCGAATTTTGAACCGCAGCCTCTTGCCTATGAGCCGCGCGAAGGAGATGCGTTTTTCTTTCCGTCCTACGCCTTCCACTGCACACTGCCCTTTAGTGGTGCGACACAACGCATCTCCATTGCGTTCGATCTGAAACCGACAAGCTGGCGCTAAGTCGCGAGGAACGCCGGAAGATCGACAATACTGTCGAGCACAATGTCAGCATAGGGCGTTAAATCTTCCCGCGTGCTCGTGCCAGTGAGCACACCCACTTTGAGCCCTGCGCCCGCACGCCGCGCCATTTCAAGATCGTGAAAATTGTCACCGACCATCGCAACTTCAGCCGGCATCAGACCAACGCGTTGACAGAAAGCGTGCATCATACCAGGGCCGGGCTTTGTGCCGTGGCCGCTATCATAGCCGCAGACAAACTCGATGTGATCCGCAAGACCAAACCGCGTGACGGTCGCATAGGCCGAGGCCGCATTGTCATTGGTTGCGATGCCAGTATGAAATCCCGACGCACGAAGATCACGGAAGAAAGTAACAAGATCAGTGACGGGTGCGGAGCGCGCCGGACCCTCAACAGAAAAATGCTGATCGAGCATATGCGTGAGATCATCAACGGCCCAAACATCGCCGTCCTGCCCGCCTGCCTTCGCCGCAACCCAAAGCTCGGCAAGCTCGATCGTATTTCCCGCCGCCAGCACACTACCCGTCGGCACACGCCTCGTCACGGGATCAAAGCCGCAAAGCACCATCAGACGCTCGACGGCGGATGCATCACCCCGCGCAGCTAGAAGCGCGCTGCTTTCAAGAACAGGGATCCATGTCTGGTAATAGTCAAACAGCGTGCCGTCCTTGTCAAACAGCAGCCCCCTGATATGCCCGAAGCTCCTGCGCCGCCGCCCCGCCATTGTCCTGCCTTTAAGTTCATTTATGCTTTTGTCACGCAGCCCGCTATAGTGGTCAAAGATGCAGGGCGACGGGAAGCGGAAATTTCACATGCGCAAGGCAAAGATCATTTTCGGGCTGGTACTGTTTGGCATTTGTGCAGGGGTCACTTTCGCCTGCTACCTCGTCAGTCATGGCGCGGGCATCGGCACGGGCATTCTGCTCGCTATTGTTGTCTCGTCTTTTCTTTATGATCACGGACGACATATTTTCCGCGGCACACCTGCGCCGACGACCAAGCAATCAGTCGCCGTCAAAACCGCGATGATGCAGGGCCAGCTCTCCGCCCTTCGCGATCACTGATTACGCAGGCTTCCAGACGCTGGTGATCGCATTGAGATCGGGCCTCTCGCGCTCGTCCTTCGGGAGGGTCGGCGTTCCGAAATACATGAACCCCGCCACGCGCTCGCTCTCACCCAACCCCAGCGAAGCCGCGATACCCTCATCAAAAGCGCACCATTCCGTCAGCCAGGTCGAGGCATAGCCAAACGCCGTTGCGGCCACGAGCATGTTCTGACACACGGCACCAGCAGAAAGACGCTGTTCCCATTCCGGCGCTTTCTGGCTCGGCACCACACGGGAAATGACTGCGACAACAAGCGGTGCGCGGAGGAAGCGCGATTCTTCAAGCACCAGACGGTCTTCATTTGCAGCAGGCTCAACCTCCGCAAAGCGTTTGCGCAGTACCTTGCCGAATTGAGCACGCACATCTTCTGTAAACAAAATGAAGCGCCACGGCACAAGCTTACCGTGATCGGGAACACGCGCACCCGCTCGCAGAATGATCTCAAGCTCGGCAGCGTCCGGACCGGGCGCGGCCATCGTCATCGGCTTGACCGAACGGCGCGTGAGCAGGAGGTCGATTGTTTGTTCGGAGCGGGCCAAGTGAATATTCCTTATACGGTCAGGCAATGATGCATTTAAATGCGATGCACGAGGACTTCAACAGTCAAAATTGTGGGCAAGTCTGAGTGGCAACTTTACACGCACCCGCAGCGCCCTGATGATTATAGCTCAGAAAAAGGAGGCCGTGTGGGCTCACGGATCGGGGCGAAGATTGGTGCATCACTCTGTGTCATAGCTCTGTGGCCTTGCGCCGCAAAGGCGGGCGCATGGCCGCAACCTGTCGGACACTTGCAACTCATCGTGCCTTTCACCGTGAGCCATGCGACAGAAGAATATGATGCATATGGCGAACCACAGCGCCGCAACAGCTTCAGCAAGAAAGAGTTGCAACCCTATTTTGAATACGGTCTTTGGAACGACTTCACGCTGGTCGGTACCGCTGCCTTTATCTAATGAAAAAACAAGTTGGCTCGGTTCGACGGTCTCGCAAAGCAGGCTGTCGCGCGTCGAGTTTGGCGCACGTTATGCGTTGGGAGAATGGCAGGACACCTATTTCTCGCTGCAACCGATGGCGATCTGGCATGGCGCAGCAAGCTCGGATGACGGCTATTCCTCGAAGCGCGGCGATGTGGACGGCGAGTTCGGCATCACAATGGGACAGCATTTCAAATGGTTGGGGCTCGACGGGTTCAGCGACAATCTCATCGCCCTCCGCATCAAGCCCGGCAACACCCCAAATGAAATCAAAGCCAATCTGACGCTCGGTGTAAATTTTAAGTACGACATCCAGATCATGCTGAAGAGTGAAAGCCTCGCCACCATCTCGCAGGATCGCAGCGCGGCCGCACGGCAGGTCCTATCGAACAAACTCGGATTATCATTCGTGAAAAAATAGACAACACGGTGACGACAGAGTTGAGCTACATGCAGAGCCTGTCGGGCAGGAACACAGTGAAAGATAGATCACTGGGTCTTGCCCTCTGGTACAGTTTCTAATGCGAGCACCGGATGCAGCGGACTTGAGACACGAGCGGCATTGAGTGCAGCGGTGAGATCAACATCTGGCGCATGATCCGCACCGCTATTCGGCATAGCGAGCAGAAGATCACTCAATGAAAAGTCCATCACCACATCATAAGCACGATCCGTCTGATTGCGTAAACGTTGCTCGGCTGTGTACCACTGACCTTTCAATGCATTGTCGGGACAGGTTGCAAGCTCTTGCGGCAACGTCGCGCCCCAGCGCCGTTCGGGACAGTGATAAGGATCAAACGACATGGCAAAAAGACGCTGACGCGCTTCGACAAAAGTGAGCGTGCGAACGCTGCCGTCACTTCCGGTGTAAGTCACGTTGCACTGCGCGGCTTCCTCGTCATGTGCTTTCTCAATATCGGCGATCAAGTCGCCGCCGCCATAGGCGACATGCGCGTCCCCCGCCTGCGCCAGTTCGACAAAGCGCAAAGCCTGATCGCGCAACTCTTTGAACGAGACCTTGAGACGCGCATCACGCGATGGCGTTGAATAGGTTTCCCAATCACCTTCGGTACCGTAAATGTTTTGTGGTAGCCGCGCGGGTTGACTCTGCGCATTCAGGCCTGCCTTCACGGCAATATCCACAGCCTCGGCGCGGTACCGCAAATCTTCGCAGAGCCCGCGCACCATACTGCGGGTCTCCGTAATCGGGTCATAGATAATGTCGTGGCCTGCAACGGCGCGGCGGACATAGTCATAGTAATCAATCGCCTGACCGTTATAAACAAACTGCGCCTGACCCCATGAACTTGCGTGATTGGTACCGAAAAATTGCTCGTCGGACCAATCAGGCAATTCCGCATTGGCGGCAAGTTTGACAACACCGCCGACATAGGACCCGTCGGCCCCTTGCGTTGCGCCGACAAGGGTCAACGGACGCCAGTTTTTAAATCCCGCCCCCATCGGTGCAGAAGCCCGGACAAAGCGTCGGCCATAGTTACCGCGCGTGACGCTGTTGTCGGGATGGCTGTCGATGAAACGGATGCGGCCTTCATCATCCACATCATAGACAACGGCAACATGGCCATTCGGATCATAAATGACCGTACCCGGACGAATGGAGGCAGGCGCGATTTTCACCGGATAAAAATCGGGCAACTCGCCCTTCTCCTGATCGGGCGAGAAACGATACATGGCGCTCGAAATAAAATTATTGAGACTCGTAAAAACATATTGTGCGTTAGGCCAGACGCCTTCTGACGGCGGGCGCACATCGGTTCGCGCAAAGACATAATTGCCGTAACGCGAATAGCGCAGATCATTGGAATTGCCGATGGCGGCGACACCGCTCGCATAGGAAAAGGGCAATCCGTTTTTCCACGCGAAGTAACCGCGCAACAAATATGGCAGATCGGCGCAATCAGCAAAGAAGCTCATGCCCTGCGGATCGCTCGCACGGTAAATGTTGGCGGAGCTTTTCAAACACTCGTCCATCGTGCCGCAATCGCTCGTACCGAGGGCATGGACAAATTCGCCGAATGCACGCTCATCGCTTTGCGTCCATTGCGTTTTGGTGACGCGCCAACGCATCGCCGGAGGCGTGGCCGGAGACGCGGCATCGCCTCCGTCGAGAAGGCTCACAACCGGTGCCATCGTCGCCGGACCGTCAGCCAAGACAGGTCCAACGCTGCCGAGCACGGCAACCAAAAGAAAAAAGAATTTTAAATTCATAGACTTAAGCCCAGAACCCGATGCCGCGATAAAACCCCTGTCCTATTCTATGACATTTACCAGAACGCAGCATAAGTGGCTTTCGGATTTATTTAATCATTGAACCATTCGCGGCCCTCGCCGAGGTCGTCGGTGACCGGATGGACAATCAAGAAAAGAAACCGCGCGAAAAAGCAGGGATAGGCGCGTTATCCATCAGAACTGACACTCGAATTCCGAGCATTTCTTGCAAGAGTTCGAGGCTTTCCATGGCGAGATCGTTGGTTTTTCGTTGATGGGTTTCGGGAATGCGAAAATCCAAGAAATAATCAGTGGGGGATAGAGATTTTTTTCCATCTTATCTTCACCCTCCCTCAAAGAGAGGGTGAAGACAAAAATCACGATGCCAAGTCGGGCGGCGTTGCTTCCGTCGCCAGCGCCTTGATGATGTCGCTAAGTTTCACCACCGTCTGGTCCTGCGAGCCGAGGCGACGCATAGACACGGTGCCCTCTTCGGCTTCGCGTTTGCCCGCAACAAGGATCACCGGCACTTTGCCGACCGAGTGCTCGCGCACTTTGTAGTTGATCTTCTCGTTGCGCACGTCGAGCACGACGCGAAGACCGGCTGCGCGCAAAGCAGCGGCGGCTTGCGTTGCATACTCGTCGGCGTCCGATGTGATCGTTGTCATCACAACCTGCACGGGCGCGAGCCACATCGGCAATTTGCCTGCGCTGCTTTCGATGAGAATACCGATGAAGCGCTCCAACGTACCCAAGATGGCGCGGTGAAGCATGACGGCATTTTTGCGCGAGCCGTCTTCGGCGACGTAAGTTGCGCCAAGACGTTCGGGCAGCACATAGTCGAGCTGCAATGTGCCGACCTGCCATGACCGACCGATGGCGTCTTTCAGATGGAACTCAAGTTTGGGCGCATAGAAGGCACCCTCGCCTTCCGCAATCACAAAATCATGGCCGGTGGCACGCAGCGCGTCGCCCAAGGCTTTTTCGGCAACATCCCAACGCTCGATCGTGCCGCCGAACTTTTCGGGCCGTGTGGCGAGTTTGATCACGACGTCGGCGAAGTCCAAATCCTTGTAGACGGCATAGAGCAGATTAACGAAATGCTCTGTCTCCGACTGGATTTGTTCTTCCGTGCAGAAAATATGCGCATCGTCCTGCGTCATCTGGCGCACGCGCATCAGGCCATGCAGAGCGCCATGCGCTTCGTTGCGGTGGCAGCAACCGAACTCGGCCATGCGGATCGGCAGATCGCGATAGGACTTGATGCCCTGATTGAAAATCTGCACATGCGCGGGGCAGTTCATCGGCTTCAGAGCCATGAGATCGCCCTTGCCGGTCAGCACGGGACCTTCATCTTCCGTACCCGGAACTTCGTCCGGCACGACAAACATGTTTTCGCGATACTTGCCCCAGTGACCAGACTGTTCCCAGAACTTCGAATCCATAAGCTGTGGCGTCTTCACCTCGACATAGCCCGAACTGTTGAGGCGACGGCGAATATAGGCTTCAAGCTGATTGAAGATCGTATAGCCCTTGGGGTGCCAGAACACCGAACCTTGAGCCTCTTCCTGAAAATGATAGAGGTCCATCTCGCGACCGATCTTGCGATGGTCACGCTTTTCGGCTTCCTCGATCATCGTAAGATAAGCCTTTAACTCGGTATCCGTCGCCCAGACCGTGCCATAAATGCGCTGAAGCATCTCGTTGCGGCTGTCGCCGCGCCAATAGGCACCGGCAAGTTTCGTCAGCTTGAAGGCTTTACCCAATTTGTTTGTAGACGGAAGATGCGGACCGCGGCAAAGGTCAAGCCAGTTGCCCTGACGATAGACGGAGACTTCTTCACCTGCCGGAATGCTGCCGATGATTTCGGCCTTGTAATGTTCGCCAATGCTCTTGAAGAAGGCAATGGCGTCATCGCGCTTCCAGACTTCGCGCGTGATCGTCTCGTTGCGATCAACGATCTGACGCATCCGCTCTTCGATCTTTTCGAGATCTTCGGGACGGAACGGTTCGGAGCGCGAGAAGTCGTAAAAGAAGCCATTTTCAATGGCGGGGCCGATTGTGACCTGCGTGCCGGGGAACAGCTCCTGCACGGCTTCGGCCATGATATGCGCCGCATCATGGCGCAGCAGTTCGAGACCGTCCGGCGTTGCAACCGTCACGACTTCAATCGACGCGTCCTTGTCGATCAGCGTACTGAGGTCTTTCACCTCGCCGTTCAGTTTGATGGCAACGGCTTTCTTGGCAAGCGATTTGGCAATGCTCTCGGCAAAAGCCAGCCCGTCGAGCGGCGCGTCATGTTCGCGGACCGATCCGTCGGGCAAAGTCAGTTTTATCATTTTGTCTCTCTCATCGTTTCGTGACCTTTTACCGGAACAAGTGTCCAGCGGCCATAGCGCCATGGCGCATACCAAGGGCTCGGATCAAGCGTTGCGGGGACGGGATCGAACCCGTGTGTTCCCCAAGGGTGACAACGCGACAGGCGCGAAAGGGTCAACCACCCTCCCCGCCACGATCCGTGCCGCTCAATGGCTTCGATTGCGTATTGCGAACAACTCGGCCCGTGCCGGCAAGCCGGCCCGATCAAAGGCGAAATGAACCAGCGGTAAAACCGGATCAATCCACGAAAGACAAGGGACAAGGGATCAAATCGCATAATGAAGCCTGAACGCGCACAAGGGCCGAATGACCCAAGGCATTTCAGTTCAACTATAACGGATGTTCTGGCGATGCGCAGGACACGCGCATCTGGCGGCTCGACCGATCAGGCCGAGCCGGTGCTAGTGAGGGTCACGGGCGCGGCAGGCGTCCCACTCCTCAGATTTTTTCCATGCATGGACATGCCGGACATTTCTTCGTTCCAATAGGCGTTGCCACCAAAATGAGACTCTAAATCACCTCATTTTGGTTAATATATAGTAGCAAACGCCTATCGGTCCATGCCCTTGAAACCGCAACCGCAATGGCCCGTTTTTCGGGACTTCAGGCCGCAACCGCGTTCTTCTTCGGGATCATTACCATCATCGACTCGTAGCCTTTGACGAAGGTCGAGCGCGTATATGTCGGCTCTTTCGTCACGATGATTTCGGGGAAGCGCTTAAGAATTTCTTCCCAGATGATCTGGATCTGCAATTCGGAAAAGCCCGACAGGGCAAGACTGACAAGCAACACGTCCTTGTTGGCAAAATAATGATAGATCGACGCAAGGCCGATGCCTGCACTCTCGGCGATGACGCGCAGGCTGAGCGCCTCGGCACCGCCTGTCGCAAGAATGTTCGAGGCGGAAAGCGGGACTTTCGTTCTGACGCTGTTGATATCGAGGGCGATGTCCTTGAGATCAGACATGTTGTTTCGCTATCGCCTTGTCCACAGCTTCTTCAACCGCGTCGAACACGAGCAGCGTGGAGGCATGACGCGCCTTGAAATCACGCACGGGTTCCAGCACTTCAAGATCAAGCCATTTGCCATCCATGAAGGCGCGCGGCGGCTCGGCCCCTTCTTTCAGCATGGCGCGCATGGCTTTGCCGACTTCGTGGAGTTCCGATGCTGTCGCGCCGATCACATGATGGGCCATGATGGAGGATGAGGCCTGACCGAGGGCACAGGCTTTGATGTCGGCGCCATAGGCCACAACCTTGTCACCGTCCATCTTCACATCGACAGTGACTTTGGAGCCGCAGAGTTTGGAAACAGCCGTAACCGTCGCATCAGGCGCGTCGAGACGGTCTGTCAGCGGGATGTCCGCTGCCAGTTTCAGGATCCGCGTGTTGTAGATCTCGTTCAGCATCAGCCTACACGCCAAGTTGTGCCTTTCGGCCCGTCTTCGATCTGGATGCCGCGTCCTGCAAGCTCGTCGCGAATGCGGTCGCTCTCTTTGAAGTCCTTGTTCTTGCGCGCATCGGCCCGCGCGGCGATCAGGGCTTCGATCTCGTCAGCGTCTATATGGGGAGCGACGCCGCCTCCTGCAAACCAGATTTCGGGGTCTTGTTCCAGAAGGCCGATGAGCCCACCCGCCGCCAGAAGGGCCGATTTGATCCGGAGTTTTTCTGCGTTATCGGTCGCGGTGTTGGCCTGTTTGGCCAAGTCGAACAGGACGGCGAGCGCCTTGGGCGTGTTCAAATCGTCGAGCAGCGCGTCCATGAACTCTTGCGGTACGGCCCCATTGGCCGAGGCTTCCACATCCGCCAATGTGCGCAGAGCACCATAGAGGCGGTTGAGCATCTGGCGGGCCTGCGCCAGACCCTCCGCTGTCCAGTCGAGCGGCTGGCGGTAATGGCCATTGAGCAGCGCCAGACGGATCGCCTCGCCGGGGGCTTGCTTGATGAGATCATGCACCAACAGGACATTGCCGATGGATTTCGACATTTTCTCTTTTTCGATATTCACAAAGCCGTTGTGAAGCCAGAAGCGAGAAAAGACCTTGCCGCCATGGGCACAGGTCGATTGCGCGATTTCATTTTCATGATGCGGGAACTGGAGGTCGATGCCGCCGGCATGAATGTCGATGGTGTCGCCCAGATGCTTCTCGATCATGGCCGAGCATTCGATATGCCAGCCCGGACGGCCACGGCCCCATAGACTGTCCCAGCCGGGCTGGTCGGGCGTTGACGGTTTCCACAGCACGAAGTCGGTCGCGTCTTTTTTGTAGGGCGCGACCTCGACGCGGGCACCGGCGATCATGTCGTCCAGATCACGCCGCGACAGCGCGCCGTATTCCTTGAACGAGGCCACATGAAAGAGCACATGGCCTTCGGCGGCATAGGCATGGCCGCTGGCGATGAGGCGTTCCATCATCGAGATCATATCGGGTATGGCATCGGTCGCCTTCGGCTCGATGTCCGGCAGCCTGACGCCGAGCGTGCCCATATCCTTGCGGTAGATGTCGGCATATTTGTCGGTGATGGTGCTGATCGGAACGCCCTGCTCTTTCGCCGCCGCGATGATCTTGTCCTCGATGTCCGTGATATTGCGGGCATAGACGACACGCGGATAGAGCCGGCGCAGCAGGCGGGCGAGAACGTCGAAGACAACAGCAGGCCGCGCATTGCCGATATGGGCAAAATTGTAAACCGTGGGGCCGCAGACATACATGGTCACGCGCGCAGGGTCGGCGGGCACGAAAAGGTCTTTGGAACGGGTCAGCGTGTTGTAGAGGAAGAGTGGGCCGGATTCAGGATTGGTCATGTCGGAGCGGTCTCTCAAATCAGCAAGGGAGTAAACCCGACCCCCTTCGTCGCGAGGGGCCTCAGGCGGTGATCGTGATGTGTCCGCAGCTTCGACAGGTCATATCCGGTCCATTCGTTGAGGGTAACGGCCAAGCGTCACACCCATTTGTTATTCGGCTTCACCATCGGCGGCAAGGCTTAAAATGGAGGAAACGAGCCGGATTTTTCCCCTGATCTTGCGGGGTTTAGGTGTTGCACGGTCTTGATAGGCTCTTTGTGCAATGCCATATGCATCCTTGTGACGATGCCAGAGCGGCTTTCACATGGCATATAAACCGCGTTGCTTGATGGGAATGATTTGGCCCCTGCCTTTGTTTTGGCGGGCGTCCCCCCAAACGAGAATGGTCAGATGAACATGAATGTTGTTGTTGAAGGACTGGGTTCGCGCTTGAAATCCGTCGAATTGCCGGAAGTGAAAAAGCCGAGCCGCGAAGAAGCGGAAGCCGCCGTGCGCACGCTGATCGCCTGGGCGGGCGACAACCCGGACCGCGAAGGCCTGATCGACACGCCCGGCCGCGTGACGCGCGCCTATGAAGAGTTCTTTGAAGGCTATAATGCCGATCCGATCAAGGAGCTTTCCCGCACATTCGAGGAAGTATCCGGCTATCAGGACATGGTGATGCTGCGCGACATCAGCCTTGAATCGCATTGCGAACATCACATGGTCGCCATTCTCGGCAAGGTTCACATCGCCTATGTGCCGACCAACAAGGTCGTGGGCATTTCCAAACTCGCGCGCGTCGTCGAGATTTACGCCAAGCGCTTGCAGACACAAGAAACCATGACCGCGCAGATCGCTGACGCGATTACGCAAGCACTCGCACCTGCCGGTGTGGCCATCCTCATTGATGCCAAGCATCAATGCATGACGACACGCGGCATCAAGAAACCGGACGTGGCGACCATCACCACGCAGTTTACAGGTGTCTTCCGCGACGACCCGCGCCTAGAAGCCCGCTTCATGCAGATGATCCGCCCGTAAGGGGAAAGATTTTGGATTGATGCAAATGGCCCGCGCAACGCGGGCCATTTGTTTTTGTTTTTAGCGACAACCACCCCCATTATACCAGCGACCCAGAATGACAGTCCGAGGCACGACCATGACCACCACCCCCCTCTTCGCCCCGCGCGGCACACTGGCTGACATCGAAGACGGTGTGAGCTTTATGCCGAAATTCGATGCCGATGGTCTGATCCCCGTTGTCGCGCAGGATGCCACCAGCAATGAAGTGCTGATGTTTGCATGGATGAATGCCGAAGCGCTGGCGCGTACTATCGAGAGCGGTCAGGCGTGGTACTGGAGCCGCTCGCGGCAGAGCTTCTGGCGCAAGGGCGACACAAGCGGGCAGACGCAGACGGTACGCGAGATCCGCATTGACTGCGATCAGGATGCGCTGGTGCTGAAAGTGAGTGTCGGCGGCGACGGCGGGGCCTGCCATGTCGGCTATCGCTCCTGCTTCTTCCGCTCGGTGCCGCTCGGCCCGTCGGACACAGCGCTGACACTCCGCATTGAAGCCGCCAAAATATCCGACGCGCACTCTCACTGATTCTTGGCACTAAACGGTCATACTTCCGCCATCTGCCGCTTCTATTTCTCATTCCAACGCATAGGTGAAGTCTGTTGAGCGAGAGCGCGATGAACCAGTTGAACAGGAACCGCACGAAAATCGGCATCGCGCTGGGCGCAGGCGTAGCGCGCGGCTGGGCCCATATCGGCGTCATGCGTGTGCTGAGCGAAGCGGGCGTTCATGCCGATATTGTATCGGGCACATCCATCGGCGCGATGGTCGGCGGCTGCTACGTCGCCGATAGAATGAAACCGCTGGAGGAATTCGCGCGCAGCCTCACTCGCCGTCGCCTGCTCGGTCTCGTCGATTTCCGCTTCCGCTCATCGGGCCTGATCGGGGATGCCAAACTCGAAGCCTTGCTGACCAGCCATCTGGGCGACCTGCGCATAGAAAACATGGAGCGCACATTCGTGGCCGTCGCCACCGAACTCTCGACCGGTCACGAAGTCTGGCTGCGCGAAGGCAGTCTCGTGCAGGCGCTGCGCGCCTCATACGCGCTGCCCGGCGTCTTCTCGCCTGTGCCGGTCGACAACCGCTGGCTCATCGACGGCGCGATTGTGAACCCCGTGCCTGTCTCCGTCGCACGCGCACTGGGCGCACGACTTGTCATCGCGGTGAACCTCAACACCGATCCGTTTGATCCCGCCACAAGACGCAATTTCGCGGAAGGCACCAATCCCTTCTATGTCAAAGCTGCGCCGCCCCGTATGCCCGAGACTGATCTTGCCGAAGAGATTGCCGATATGGTCGAAGGCGAGACAGAGACCACACCCGATGAAACGCCCGACGAAAACTCGGCCATCATGGGCGGCATCAAAAACACCCTGAACAAAATCCGTGGCGTCAAACGCGCCCCCGAACGCGAAATCGTCAAACGCGCCATCGGCAGCGCCCGACGCGGACCCGGCTTTGCAAGCGTTCTGCTGGCTTCACTCAACATCGTTCAGGACCGGCTTGCCCGCGCAAGACTGGCGAGTGATCCGCCGGATGTGGTAATCGCGCCCAAGATCGGCCATCTGACGCTGTTGGAATTTGATCGCGCGGACGAGTTGATCCGCCTCGGCGAAGAAGCCGCCGAAGAAGCCCTGCCCCAGATCCGCGAAACAATCAGCCTGCTGGCCCAGTCCTGATCAGCTATTGGCGATATAAAGACGCAACGCTTCTGTTTCCATGACCGTTTCGGCCATACGATGCTTGACCACGTCGCCGATGGAAATAATGCCGACAAGACCGCCACCGGCCATGACGGGCAAATGGCGGAAGCGGCCTTCGGTCATCATGTCCATGATCTGATCCACACTGTCATTGAGATCGCAGGTCACAATGCGCGATGTCATCACCTCGCGGACGCGGAGGCCGAGCGCGTCAGCACCCGACACGCCGATGGATTTCACAAGATCACGCTCCGACAGAATGCCGAGCACATGTTCGCCTTCCATGACAAGCACCGCGCCGATGCGCCTGGCACTCAGCAGGCGCGCGACTTCGCCGAGCGTTAAATCCGGTCCGACAGTTTCAACATCAGACCCTTTGGCCTTGAGGATCGTGGCAACATTCATCGCTTCATCTCCCAAAATGGTGAAGCCCGGACCATTTCCCGATATTCGGGGCGGTCCTGTTAAAATGCGCGAGAACGGGCTTGGATCGGCTTGCGTTCAAACGCATCGGCAACTCCCAGAGCGGTCATGCTGCGACATTCTGGCGCAGGGCGCAAGGGAGACGCTGCGTAACTCACGAAATGTCGCGGAATGCCTAGGCTGCGCTATCATCCCCGGACGCCTCTTTACGGAGAACATACAGTCCCATGTGGCAGACCATCTATCTGAAGCGCCTGAAACAAGACCTCGAAAAATGGGTCGAACGGGGCTGGGTGACGCCTGAAAACGCGCAAGCAATCCTGACCGAAGCACGCGGCGGCGCGGGCATCCGTCACATTCCGCAAATCCTCGCGATCATGGGTGCGGTACTTGTCGGCTTCGCCGTGATGAGCTTTGTCGCGGCGAACTGGGCCGACATTCCGAAGATCGTCCGTCTCCTGATGATTTTTGCTGCCCTCTGGGTCGCATGGGGCGCGGCCTATGTCGCAGACCGGATGGGCCACAAGGGCTATGCCGAGGCGGGCGTGGTCGCGGGCCTTGCGATGTTCGGCGCGAATATCATGCTGATCGGGCAAATCTATCACGTCACATCGTCAACGCCGGAATGGGTCCTGCTCTGGAGCCTCATCGCGCTTGCCGCCGCATGGACGCTGCCGTCGCGCGCCGCTGTGGCGATCACCTACCTGCTTGCGATCTTGTGGGCGGCATGGGCGCTGGATCAGCACGAGCAGACCAGTTGGTCTTTCTTCATCCCATGGATCGGCGCGACATGGCTCACGGTGCGATTGAGCTGGCGGACGGGATTGCATCTCGCACTTCTCACACTCTGGGTCTGGGCCGGTGTCAACGGCAACGCGTTGCAGTATCTGATCGGGTGTAGCACAGGCAGTCTCGTCGCCCTATTCGCGTTGATCGCCCTTGTGCAGTGGGTGCTGGGCCTGCGACTCTCGTCCGTCTCCATCCGCTTCGGATCGCTGCTCGAAAACTACGGCATGTTTGTCGCCTTCGCGGCGATGGCGACGTTCCAGCTTGATGACAACAATGGGAGTACGGGCCTGCTCTGGTACGCGCTCGCGCTCGTCGCCCTTGCGGCTGTCGGTGCGCTCGCTTACGGCGAGGTCACGGCACGGCGTCTGTCCGTGCGCGACTATGGCGGCCTCGCGACGCTGGGCTTCGGTGCGCTGGTCTATCCGTTCATCGCGCATCACGGCGGCTACGCGCTTGTCATATATGGCGCACTCTTCCTCGCGCTGTCGGTATGGCTCGTCGCTTACGGGGCCGCGCGCAATCATCGTTTCGCGATCAATGCAGGCCTCTTCGCTTTTGCCGCCGAATGTCTCTATCTCTATTTCCAGACGCTTGGCACCTTGCTCAACACGGCGGCTTTCTTCGCCGTCGGCGGCGTGCTGCTCATCGCGGGAAGTCTCGTCCTTCCGAAACTCAGGCGACGCCTCGTCTCCTCCGCAAGTGAAGGAGACAGCAAATGATCGCGCTCTTCATCAAACGCTTCGGTCGTTTTGGCAGCGCGGTCATCGTGCTTGTCCTCGTGCAGTCGCTTTTGCTTGCCTATTTTGTGATCGATCGCGTGATCATCCTGCGCTCTCACAATGTGGTGACGCTGCTAAGCGAACCCGTCGATCCGCGCGATCTCTTTCGCGGCGACTATGTGACACTCGGCTACGCCATCACCTCGCTGTCACTCACAGAGATCAATGGCGATCAGACATGGGCGGACGGCGAGACGATCTATGCGGAACTGACACCGGACAAAACCAGTTGGCGCGCGGTTGCGGCCTTCCACGCTTATGAAATGCCTGCCATCGGCAACAAAATCATACGCGGCACGATTTCCGATTACGACGCGACGCGCAACATCGCCCGTGTGGACTATGGCATCGAGCGCTACTACGTGCCCGAAGGCGAAGGCCGCGTGCTGGAAGAGGAGCGCAACAAACGCGCACTGTCGGTTGATGTCGCGCTGGGGCGAGACGGGGAAGCGACGATCAAGGGAATAAGGATCGACGGAAAACCGGTCTATGAGGAACCGGTGTTTTGAACATTGTTTCCATCTCTTCCGTTTTACCTTTGGGGATTCCTCTGAGCGACGGACTATAACAATGGTATAGATTTACCTTAAACTCAGAAAAGCAAGCCGGACGCTCGAAAAATCGTATAGAACGGTTCTATGACCCAAACAAAGGCCAGACCTGACGCGTCCGCCGACATGGACCCAGACATGAGCAGGGACGCGAGCAAAGCCGACCTGCGCCGCAATGCGCAACGTGCCGCCCTGCTTGATGCGGCGAGCGAGATGCTGCTCAGAGGCGGACCGGATTCGATTTCATTGCGCAAACTTGCCGCCAAAGTCGGCACGTCCACAATGGCGGTCTACACGGCCTTCGGCGGCAAGGACGGATTGATCTCGGCGCTGTTCGATGAAGCCTTTGAACGTCTGAGCGATGCGCAGCGCACCGTAGCGAAAAATCCAGAACCACTGCTCTATCTCGCCGACCTCGGTCGCGCCTATCACGAGTTCGCGCGCGAGAACCCGTCCTATTATGCGCTAATGATCAGCGCCACCATGCCGGTAAGCGAAGCCGCACGCCATGCAGCGGAAGCACATAGCACCCTGCCCGCACGCGGCATTTCCGATTACTCGTCCTATCATTTTCTGCTTGAGGGCGTCACAAACTGCATCAAGGACGGCAGCTTCACCGACGAATTCGAACCGATGCTCGTCGCCGACGCCTTCTGGGCCGTGGTGCACGGACTATGCAGTCTGGAACTTGCAGGTTTCCACGCGACCGCAGAGGATGGACGCAAACGCTTCGCCGTGACGACGCTCGCCGTGATGCGTGGCTTTATGACGGACAAGGGCCGTACCAAGCTCGACTTTTTTACCGCCGAGCAGCGCAACAAAAACAAATAAAACGTCAGTCTCCGGAGCTTGGAAATTTTGCCAGCGGGAACGGCTTGTCCGCGCGCGCGAAGACAACATAGCTCAGGCACTCACCGACATAGACAATGAGATTACGGCTGAAGCCGGTCACTTCATCATTCAATTCTTTGCGGATAAGCAACAGCACGATCTGGACCACGCCCAGAAACAGGGCCAGCGAAAAAGCAATGTGACCGAGGATGCCGTAGCCGATCATGTAGATGAAACGCAGCCAGAGCGGTTCGGCTTCATCTGCTTTGATTTCCGGTTTCGCTGACTCCGATGACATATCACTCATCTCAACTGTCCTCCTCCAGAATACTCACAGGTCTGATGTGGAGATGACAGAAGAAAATTCAATAGCCGCAGCTTAATCCTTGTCGCGGCCGCTCCATTCTCCGTAACCGACATTGCCCGGCCCGCCCGATTCCGACGACTTGTGACCATCAAAAATGCCGAAGAACAAAAGCCCCGCAAGGAAACCGCCGAGATGGGCGATCCATGCGATGTCGGCGACCTGTCCCGACGGATTGAAACCGCTGACACCGAAGAGAAAATTAAGCCCCACCCAGACGCCGACAAAGATGACAACGCGACGGTCGCGCAAGGCAGCCCCGATGCTCATCTGTGCGCGCGGCGCGGTACTCGCGCCCCGCTGGCCGCCAAGCCCGCCCAGCGGACCACCGGCCAGAAAGACAAAACGGGCCGCGCCGCCCATCAATCCGGAAATCGCGCCTGACGCACCGACGACCGGCACAAGCGAGCCGCCATTGAGCACCACATGCAGCAAGGCACCGACAACACCGCAGAAGAAATAGAAAAGCAAAAAGCGGAACGAGCCGATTCGCCGCACAACGGCGCTTCCAAAAGCAAGCAGCCAGACGGAGTTCATCAGCACATGGCTCCAACTGCCATGCATGAACGTATAGGTGAACAGCGTCCATGCCTGCGCCGCCGTCCCGCCCGGAAAGACAAGCTCGGGATGGAGCGTGGAGGGAATATAGCGCGCCGGAAACAACGCGAAGAGAATGAGCCACTCATCCTGCTGCCGGGGCTGCGCCCAGTCGAAAGCGGCATAGGCCACAATGAGCGCCCCGATAAGCACCAGCACGACAGACGGCACATTGAAAGCAGGCGGCTCGTTCCGATTGGCCGGATTGTTGAAATCAACCATGCGTCAGCGCCGCCTCAACAAGCGGAAGGCGATCATTACCGAAATACATATCTGTCTTGTTCACATACATGGTGGGCGAACCGAAACCGCCGCGCGCAATCACGTCTTCCGTGTTGGCGCGGAGCTGTGCTTTGATGTCGTCATCCTTAATGCGTTTGCTGACATGGGTCCAGTCGAGGCCGACGCTTTTGCAAATCTCTTCGAGCACCTCCGGCTGGCTGATGTCTTTCAACTCGCCCCAATAGGCGCGGAAGACCGCCCATGAAAAAACCGGAAGCATTCCGACATCGTCTGCGACAATGGCGGCACGCATGGCATTTACCGAGTTCACCGGAAAAACCGGCGGCTGGCCAATTTCGATACTGCAGAACTTTGCCCAGTCGCGCAAATCCTTGACGTAATAACGGCCCTTCACCGGATGCGGATGAGCGCGGGATTCGTACACAGTGTCATTGACCGTGTTGAATATGCCGCCGACAAGGATCGGCCTCCAGATGATCGTCGCGCCCGTGCGCTTGACCAGTGCCTCGATGCGGCTGAAGGCCAGATAGGTCCATGGGCTTGAGCAATCATAAAAGAATTCGAGTGTGGCCAAGGGTTTGGTCCCTTTTTTGAGGGTTAGCGCGGCGGCGAGTGTCGCCTGCGTCATCGCCTGCTGCAAGCGGGACGGCACCCACAAGCAATCCGGCACATTGTCTCTGATCCGCACAAATTGACGGAAAACGGCCCGCCGTTTCGAAGCGAGACAAGGATTTACGAAGATTTCACCATTTCAGATTGGCCCGTTTTTGGCACAGGTGAAAGAGCGGCCGCACCGGAAACCGCAGAAACCCGCCGCTTTTCTCAGAAGTTAACACAACCTAAACACTGGCACGGCCGTTGCAATCCACAACCTGACTTCATCGTCGGCGCACTGAGACAGATCGAAATGATCGCCAGCGCCGCCCCGACGGGAAATGGCAACCAGGAGACGGCCCGTGTTTAACATCGCAACGTCAGTTTTGGCTCACAAGGCACTGCCCGCAAAAACGCTGGGGATGCTTTCAGTTGCCTTCGCTTTGACAGGCTGCATCAGCACAAGCGCCGGATCGGCTGGCACATATGCGACGCCCACGGGCAACGCGCCGGTCATCAACAACGAAACACCTTATTCATCGGCCCTGCGCTGCGTCGCGACGCATATCCACAATGACTCGCAGACACTGCGCATCGCTGTCGGCAATATCCGCGACTACACAGGCAAGGAAGAAGCCGACGGTTCCGGCCGCAAAATCACGCAGGGTGCGGCCCTGATGGCCATGTCCGCCCTCGGCAAAGCCGGTGTGCCGCTGGTTGAACGCTATGACACAGCGATCACCGAACTCGAACTCAAATACACGAACAACAAGCTCATCGGCGACGGCGTTTCGACCAATGTTGACGGCAGCCAGAACGACGGCCAGACCCAAGGCGGCGGCGACTACCGCAAAATCTTCGCGGGCGAAATCCGCGGCAGCGACTATTACCTCGTCGGCGGCATCACCGAACTGAACTTCAACATCCGTTCAGGCGGTGTCGACGGTGCGGTGTCGAGCCCCGATGCAATGGGCTGGGGCGTCTCGGCCGGTGGCAAGATCTACGTGATGAATATCGGCCTCGACCTGCGCCTCGTGAACAGCCGCACGCTCGAAGTCGTGGACTTTGTCTCCTACCAGAAGCAGATCGTCGGCCATGAAATCAGCGCCGGTGTGTTCGACTTCCTCGGCGGCAATCTCTTCCAGATCGGTGCGGGCGAAAGCGCGCAGGAACCTCTGCAACTTGCCGTGCGCTCGGTTCTCGAACGCGCCGTGCTCAAGATGCTGGTTCCGCTCTATCATGTGAACCCGACCGATTGCGGCTCACGCATCGCCGGTAGCAAGTCCGATCCGATGGGCTCGATCGACTATCGCCAGTCAAACCCTTCCGGCGCCATCTCGCCTGCCGCTCCGACCCATTCTGTCAACTCGAATGCACCCACCTCGCAAACGACCGATGCACAGCCCTACTCGCAGGTTCCGCAGCAGGCCGCTTCTGCCCCCGCTCCGGTCCGCGCCGCTGATACATCGCCCTATAGCTACTACTCGGATGTTGATAACAGCGGTCTTCGCGGCAACGTCAACTAATCAAAACCCATTCGCTGGCGGATCAAACCGATCCTGATCCGTCAGCTCCATCCCTCAGGTTGCCACCGACTTCATCGTCGGGTCTTGAGAGCTGCTGTCCGGGCTTAACTTTCGGACAGACCTGAACCGCCCAAGGGGGGCACCCAAAGCGGTTCAGTATGACAAACTCCGGGGAGGGCTTATCGCTCTCCCCTTTTTTTGCTTAGAGCATTGTTGTCCAGACGGGCGGCATACCGAGGATCACATAGGCATCGACGGCCATCCGCACCATCACGATATTGCCCCACATCAGCGCCAGCACCACAACGAACCAGGCAACCAGCGCCTCGGCATTGTGGGCGAGCGTGTTATTGGCAATCGTGAGCGCCTGATCCTCCGCCTCGCTGTCGAAGAAGAAGGCCAGCACCAGAGCGAACATCGCAACTTCGAATGCGGGCAGAACAATAGCGAGCACCGGCAAAATACCGGTGTCGCTTGCACCCTTCACACGCAGGGCGACCGCCAGAACAAACGCGATCACGACGCCGATGCTGCGTCCTTTCTTCAAACTCCACCGCAAAGTTGCAGCCGGAAACATAACCATTTTTTCTTTCTCCTTGGGGAATGCAGAAACCCTTTCGGTGCCGCGCGAAATGCGCGTCCGTTGGTCTCTGCGAAACGTGATGCAGCGTTAGCTCAGACGTTGAAAACCGGGCGTCACATCAGGCCGGAGGGCCTACAATGCTTATGGCTCAGAGCTTTCTCGACTCAGACAAACGTCGTCGTGGTGTGATGTTCACAGGTTTGCATACTGGTCCTCCGTGATCGTTTGAGCGGATCTCATTGATACAACTGGTCGGTGGATGCAGCCTCAGACGACAAAGGCCCCATCCGGTTTGGTGGGGCCTCTGGTCACAAACAGAAATGCACAATCAGCGCAAACGCGTGCGGCCCGGCCCCGAAGGGTACGAGTTAGCTTCAAAACCTTTGGTAGCTGTTTGAAATACGCGTGTCATGCGGGCTTGGTACGCTCAGAGTTCCGATTTGCCAAGTGCAATTCCTGACACGGATGTTTTTACATCCGTGTGTGATGCATGTTTGCACTGAAAGGTCAGAAGCATTGACGCATCACTTGCACGTCGTGTGCGTGCATAGCCTGATTGTGTGCGGATGGTGACCGAGGCGCATCCAGACAAAACAAAAACGGAGAAAGCTTTCGCTCTCTCCGTCTCTTCTTCGCAGAAGCCCGCCCTAAACTTTTCTTTTCGTGTCCTAGTAGCCCACGCCGCCATTATAGGTCGCCATGCCTGCACCGCTGGCGGCGCTGGCTGTTGTTTCATTACGGCTGGCCTTGCTGATGAAGATTTCCGCATAGCCTGTGCGGCCCTCGCCACCGGCATCGCGGCCCGAATAGCCTGCCTGACGCGGCGAGCAGGCAAGACCGTTGGTGCCGAAACGAAGCGCCTCGCCTTCGTTGCATTCGATGACATAGCCGCCGTCATAATTGGCGACCGAGCCGGCCATACGACCGATGGTCACGACCAGCATGTCACCAGCGAGGCAATGGAACACTTCGGTTTCATCACGCGCGGTCAGTTCACGCATCTGTGTCGAGTAGCGGGCCATTTCTTCAAGACCCTTGGCGCTGACGCAGACGCCTTTAACCGGTTTCACTTCAACGGCAGCTTCGCGCACCACCACATTGAGCGTACCCATCGACATCGCAGGCTGGGGCGCAATGTAGTAGTTGCCGCCACCGCCACCGCTGCCATTGCCATTACCGATACCAAAGCCAGAACCACCCGAACGGCTTGCTGAACCACCGTTGGAATTGCTCGACGAGTTGCTCGACACCTGATTGGCGAGATTGGCATTGGCAACCGCATTGGCTGCCGATGTCGCACTGGCGCTGCTTGTCGAGTTAGCGTTCACGTCCACATTGACCACGACATTGTTGTTATTCGTGTTCGTATTGGTATTCGTGTTGGTGTTGGTGTTGGTGTTGGTATTTGTGTTCGTGTTCTCGTTATTGTTTTCGTTGTGGTTGTTGTTCCAGTTCCTAGCACTATCGCCGCCGCCATGATCATCCTCACAGCCGCAATCCTCTTCGGGCGGCGGGGGCGGAGGCGGTGTTTCGGTGCAGCCGCAATCTTCTTCGGCAGGCGGCGTGTCGCCTCCGCCGTAATTTCCGGCGAAAGCAGATGTACTACCCGCGACCATGAAAGCACCGAGGCCCAACGCGAAGGTGAGCGCATATGTGGAGATGAGGGGGGCACTATGTTTCATCTTGTTTCTCCTAGGGCCTCTGGTCACTGGTTATGGACCCAATCTGGTGCACCATCTTTGGCGCTCACCCGTCTATTGCAGAAGCCGTGCCGCTTTAACTGTCGCACCAAAATGACATCTGCATCCCTCTCTAAGCAGGAGAGATGCCGCTTCAGGATGGTTAAAAAGTCCCGAATTGAGTCAAACATGGTGAAATTTTTATTAATTTTGCCCGTTACGAGGCGTTTCGATCTTAAAACACCCGGTTTTTCTGTCATAGTGATCGCCTCAGCCCCCACTGGCACGCTTTCTGCTCTCTGAGACCTGACTTCGGGTGAAAGTCGCAATTCGTATCGCTTCGAAACGCAACCGCTCCCGATGGTTCAAAACCGAAACGCTCCAGAACGGGACGTCCCGGTTTAAAAACACGAATAACCCGCCAAGGCTGAACCGCCTGAGCGGACAAACGCTGGGAAGCCGCTTAGGCTGGGGTTGAGTGATATGAAGCACAAAGCAATTCACGCGCTGTTCGATTATTGGAATGCCAAGCGTCTTGGCCGCCCCGCGCCGATGCGCAGCGAAATTCAGCCTGGCGAAATCCGCTCTGTTCTCCCCCATGTTTTCATCCTTGAGCGCGAGAACGAGGACAGCTTCCGCTTCCGCCTCGCCGGTACGGGACTTTGCGGCGTCTATGGCATGGAGTTCCGCAACCACAACATGCTCGCCATGTGGCAGGAAGACTGCCTGAGCAGCCTCAAACACGCCCTCGACGAAGTGGTGCGCAACGCCTCGGTCAGCGTTGTCGAATATACGGCGAGCACGACCGCCCAGCGCGAAGCCACATTTGAAATGATCCTTCTGCCGCTGGCACAGGACAATGGTGCCATCACACGCATTCTCGGCGCTGCCGTTCCCGTCGACGAACTGCCGTGGATCGGCGACCACCTCCTCGCCCGCCAGTGGATCGACCGCCTCCAGATCCTCGACCCAGAACGTATGCCCAAGCGCGAACGCGCCGCAGAACCCGCACGCCGCGCACCGCTGAACCGCAAGCCGCTGCTACCGCCGCATGTCACGTCTCAGGTCTCAAGCCTAGCCAACCGCCGCCCGCCGCTGCGCAGCGAACGCTCCTACCTGCGTCTGGTCAAAAACGTCTTCTCCGCAGGCGAATAAGCACGTTTCCCACCAAGCATGTTTTCATGCGGCCGCACACCGCACAGCAAAAAGACCGGTCCCCGCATTGGGAACCGGTCTTTTTCATTTGGCTGCCTCAGAAGGCTTATGCCGCTGCGCCGCGACGGTCCTCGACAATGGTGACGTGTTCGGGCGTCAACGCCGCACGACCCAGAATATCGTCGGAGATTTTCTCCGCGATCATAATGGTCGGTGCGTTGGTGTTGCCGCCCACAAGCGTGGGCATGACCGAGGCGTCAACGACGCGCAGACCTTCGAGCCCGTGCACCTTGCACTTCGTGTCCACAACGGCCATGGGATCGTTGCCCATCTTGGCGGTGCCGACGGGGTGATAGATCGTCTCGGCGGCGTCGCGGATCCAGGCGTCGATTTCCGCATCCGTCTGCTTGTCGGCACCCGGTGCGAATTCAGGACCACGAAACTCGTCCATCGCGCGTTGTCCGATAATGTTGCGGACAATGCGCACACCGTCACGCATGGTGCGGCGGTCATTTTCGGTGGCCAGATAGTTCGGCTGAATGAGCGCATGATCAGCCGGATCCAGCGATTTCAGCGACACAAAGCCTTTGCTTTCGGGACGCAACTGGCAGACATGAACCGTGAAGCCGTGACGATCCGATTTGATGCGGGCATGATCGCGCATCATCGCCGCCACAAAATGAAGCTGCAAATCAGGAATTTCAAGCTCCGGACGCGACTTCAGGAAGCCGCCGGATTCGAGACCCTGGGTGGTGGCCAGACCCGTCTTGAAAAACGCGTACTGCATACCTGTCATAAGCATACGAAACTTGTTCATCTGGCTATGCAGCGTGATCGGCAGCTTGCATTCATTGATGATCGTTGCGTCGAGATGGTCCTGCAGGTTCTGACCGACACCCGGCAGATCAGCGACGACGCCGATGCCGAACTTGCGCAGATACTCGGCATTGCCGATACCTGAAAGCAGAAGCACCTGCGGGCTGTTGACCGCGCCGCCGGACAGGATGACTTCTTTCGAGGCCTTCACGGTGCGAAGCTCGTTGCCCTGCTTATATTCGACGCCGACGACACGCTTGCCTTCGAACAGAATGCGATGCGTCAACGCTTTGACTTCGACTTTGAGGTTCGGGCGGGCGAGAGCAGGTTTGAGATAAGCAACCGCTGCGCTGCAACGCTGATTGTTTTTGATCGTGGTCTGGTAAGGCCCCACGCCTTCCTGCTGCGGGCCATTGAAGTCATCCGTATAGGGGTGACCGGCCTGCTTGCCCGCTTCAATGAACGCATCAAACAGCACGTTGCTTTTGGCGGCATTGGACACACCGAGCGGACCGTCGCCGCCGTGGAAGGCGCTGGAGCCGTTCTGATTGCCTTCCGCCTTGCGGAAATAGGGCAGCACATCGGAGAAGCCCCAGCCTTCAAGGCCCATCTGACGCCAGAGATCGTAATCACGGGCATGGCCGCGAATGTAGATCATGCCGTTGATCGAGGACGATCCGCCGAGCACCTTGCCGCGCGGCCAGAACATCTTGCGGTTGTTCAGGTGCGGTTGGCCTTCGGTATAGTAATACCAGTTAACCGTGTCGGTGCTGATGAGCGAGCCCACACCTGCCGGCATGTGGATCATCATGTTCGTGTCTTTGTCACCGGCTTCGAGCAACAAAACCTTGTTCGCCGGATTTTCGGACAAACGGTTTGCCAGTACACAACCCGCGCTGCCCGCGCCGATGATGATATAGTCGAACTCACTCATGTTGTTTCCTGAACTTTCTCGTTTTTGACTTTGCAAACGGCTGTCGTTCAGAGCTTGAATAGCCTCTCTCTGCCGCCAGCGCGGTGCCGATTCCCCTAGATGGCCGGATTTGACCCGATTGTCAGCAATAGTCAAAGCTGACGCAAGCGTCATATAGGTGGAAATAGGCCGTTTGAGCTAGATTTGTGGTGATTCATCGCCCATTTACACCCATCCTGACCGGTACAGTAGAATTTCGTTAACCCTGTGCGATTATCTTTCCTACGACGGTGCGCCGAAATCCCTCTAGAGGGATCCCCGAACGGGCGCACAAAAACGAGCTTGAAACAATGACCAGCGAACAGCCCAACGGCCAGGAAAGACGTCGCCATCCGCGCGTACCCGTCACCGTGAAGGGCCGTTTTCTCGCGCCGGACGGAACTGAACACCCTTGCGCCATCCGCGATATGTCATTGTCGGGCATCGCTCTCGTTTGCGACACGCCGATCAATATCGGTTCGCGCCTCATTATCTATCTCGACGATTTCGGCCGCTTTGAAGGCGACGTCGTGCGCGTCTTCGAAGGCGGCTTCGCTATCGAAACCGCATTGAGCGGTCCGCGCCGTGAACGCGTGGCCGACCGCCTCGCGGCTTACGCCAAAGGCGACAAAGGCATTGGTGCCCGCGCGTTCCAACGTTATGCACCGGCAGACGCCGGTGTCGAAGAACAGTCGGTTCTCACGCTGCCCGATGGTCGCACCGCGCCCTGCCGCATCGTCGATATGTCGCTCGGTGGCGCCAATGTCGGCACCGAACTGCGCGCGCCCATCGGCACCCATGTCTCGATCGGCCGCATGAAAGGCCGCGTGGTCCGCCACACCGAAGAAGGTATCGCCATCGCCTTCACCGAGATTCCGGAAAAGGCCTCGGCTCTTTCACGTCCTTTTGGCTGATACCCTTCCCCATTTGAGAATGCCTCTCTAGAGTGCCCCCATTCAATTTCAGGGGGATTCGATTCTATGTCGGCACCGGTTCTCGATTACACGCTTAATGACGGTGTCGCCGTCCTCACCATGGACGATGGCCGCGCCAATGCGCTGAGCCATGCCATGATTGATGCCCTGAGCGCCGCGCTTGTCCGCGCCGACGGAGAAGCCAAAGCCATTGTGATCCTCGGTCGTGAAAAGCGCTTCTGCGCGGGCTTCGACCTCGAAGTCATAGCGTCCGGCCCCCAGCATGTCGCCCCGCTGGTGAGCGCTGGCGCGAACCTTCTGATGGACATTTACGAGCACCGCCTGCCCGTCGTCATTGCCTGCACGGGCCATGCGCTGGCGGCCGGCTGCCTGCTGGTACTCTCGGCAGACGTGCGCATCGGCGCAGAGGGTGAGTTCAAGATCGGTCTTCCCGAAGTCGCCATCGGCATGACCATGCCGGTCTTCGGCCTCGAACTCGCCCGCGACCGTATTGCCAACAACCATCTGACCGCCGCCGTCACCCAGGCCCGCATCTATAACCCGCAGGAAGCGGCCCAGATCGGCATTCTCGACATGACGGCCCCCGTCGCCGCACTCAAAGACACAGCCATCGCCAAAGCACGCGAACTCGGCGCATTGAACCAGCCTGCTTTCGCCAATACAAAGCGCAAGGAGCGCGGCTCCACCATCAGCTATATCCGCGAAACGCTGGTGACGGACAGCCGCACCTTCGACGGGGCAACGAAGTAAGACGCTTCCGATTGCCTTTGCCGGTCGATTTCGCGGGTGACGCCCGTCAGGCGTGCCGGAATAAACCAATCAGAAACCATCACCGACAAATTTATCCGAAGTTTTTTTCGGGCATTTTCCGTCGCCACGGACCTTGTCCGGCAACCGCGCCCACGCGATCCACAATCAGAAGGCCTTGGTTTTCCTCACAATATTTTCCGGCGCCTGAGACGCATCGGATGTGATTCAAATTTGACCTAAAGTCGATTCAAAGACGCATCTAACTTGCCTCAAAACCACCGTCCCGATTTAAGCGCGCACCAAATTTTCGCTGTCAGTCTTGGTCTCGTAGGACAGGACGTCCTCTCGACAGACCAAGAATAGGTGGGACAATGAACGCGCAACGCATCTTGATGTTGGCCATGGCGGCCGGCACGAGCATCTGGCTGGCAGGATGCCAGTCAACGGGCAGTACGGCGAACCTTTTTGACGAGCCGTCAGCCGGACAGACAATATCAGCGAACGCCTTTATGCCGGTGGGGCAGCAGGTCGTTCCGCCGATGGGCTATATCTCCTTTTGCATAAACGACCCCAAGCAATGTGAGGGCGGCACCGATACGCCCGTCAACATGGCGATGACACCTGCACGCTGGAGCGAACTCAACACGGTCAACGACTATGTGAATTCAAGCATCCGTCAGATTTCCGATCAGGACAATTACGGTGTCAGCGAAGACTGGTCATATCCGAACGCCAGTGGCGGCGATTGCGAAGACCTCGCTCTCCTGAAGCGCAAGATGCTGATCGAGCGCGGCTGGTCACCCGCTGATCTCCTCGTCGCCGTCGTGCGCGAGTGGAACGGCGCGGGCCATGCGATCCTCGTCGTTGATACCGACAAGGGCGAGTATGTGCTCGACAATAAAAACTGGGCCGTCGTTGCCTGGAATGAAGCGCCCTACACATGGATCAAACGCCAGTCACGCGAACGGCCTTATGTCTGGGTCAATCTCGACACCCAGACATTCCGTACCGCGACGAATGAGACACTCCCCGCGCTCGGCCAGCCTATCCCCTTCGTGGTTGCAGCCCTTGCCGCCAAACAAAAAATGAACCCGACGGCGCAACCAGTCGTCGTCGCAGATAACAGCCTGCGTCCCAGCATGGCCCAGTCGGAACTCGCACAGGTAGACGCGGCACCGGCAACACCGACGGCAGGCATAACCGACGTGTCGATCCTGCCGCAG
The DNA here is from genome assembly GCA_040390855.1 of Pseudomonadota bacterium. Lineage (GTDB taxonomy): Bacteria > Pseudomonadota > Alphaproteobacteria > Parvibaculales > Parvibaculaceae > Parvibaculum. The sequence goes on along the minus strand of JAZJXO010000017.1, from coordinate 33,813 downwards.
CCCCGCCCGACAACGCTGCTGCGTTGACAGGCAACCACTGAAGCGAACTTCGACCGGTCTCTCCCCCCCAGACACCGGTCCTGTCGAGGCCGGCCCTGTCATCCCCACATGACAGGGCCGGTACTTTTTTGAGCGGACGTTTCTTTTTCGAAGTTACTTGCCGGACCAGTTGGGCTTGCGCTTCTCGGCAAAGGCACGCGGGCCTTCGACCACGTCGGCCGAACGGAAGAGCGCGGCGACTGACTCATACTTACCGGTTACGGCTTTTTGCAGATCGGCTTCATCAAGCCCATTGTAGACGGACTCTTTCGAGGCGCGGATCGACATGGGCGAACATTCCATGATGAGACCGGCCCAGCGCTTTGCCGCTGCAAGAAGGTCAGCCGCAGGTACGACTTCGTTGACGAAGCCAAGCTCTTTGCCTTCCGCCGCTTTCACCTGACGACCCGTAAGGATCATGCCCATCGCCTGCTTGAGACCGATCTGGCGGGGCAAACGATGAAGTCCACCGGCAAGCGCGGCGAGGCCGACGCGCGGTTCCGGCAAGGCAAAGAGCGCATTTTCCGACGCAATAATGAGATCGCAGGCAAGTGCGATTTCAAATCCGCCACCCATTGCCACACCGTTAACGGCGGCGATGACAGGTTTGTTCAGATCATAGCGCGCGGTGAGGCCGGCAAAACCCGACGGCGGCACTTCGATCTTGTTGCCTTCCGCCTGCCAACGCAGATCGTTTCCGGCGCTGAAAGCACGCTCGCCCGCACCTGTGATGATCGCGACCCAAAGCTCCGGATCTGCCGCAAAATCGTCAAACACCTTGGCCAGCTCGAAGTTAGACGGCGGATGCAGCGCGTTCATCCGCTCCGGACGATTGATCGTAACGATGAGCAAATGCCCTTCGCGTGTCGCTGTACAATGTTCGTAAGCCATGACTTTCCTGACCCTGATTTATGGAATTGTTGCATTCTGCGCGTTCAAAAGAGGCGCGCTTGACCCAAAATCTGCCTGCAAGAACGCATATTCGCAAGCGCGACGGCATTGACGCAGCGGCATAGAGAAAGTCTTATTGAACGTATTGCTTTAACATCCTCGCAAAGTCGAGTGATTCGCGGGGGTCTGATGTCCCCCAATGTCTTTGTCTGACCCGATGATGCAAGAGATCAATGGCTGCTGAGTCAGAACACACAACCGACGCAACACGCTGGCTGCTGAAATACGGCGACCGCGTTTACGGTCCCTATAGTTTTGATGCCATGACAGGTTATATCGCCGAAGGGCGGGTCATCGCGTCGAGCATCATCGCGCCGGAAGGGACAACGGCGGAGAGCCTGAACTGGTGGCCTGCGAGCAAGGTTGATGTCTTTGCCGAAAGCTTCGGCATCCCCAAGGAACAATACCGCGTGGCACCGAACTACCGCGCCCCTGCTGAGCAAATCGAAGACGTCAAAGAAATCGAAGAGACACCCGTTGTCGTTGCCGAAACAACCGAGGCAAAGCGTCCGGCCTATGGTCCCAGCAAAGGCCAGATCGACCGCCGCCGCCAGCCGGAAACAGCAAACTTTATCGTCATCATGGACATCAAGGCGCGCTACGCCGGACAGCTTGAACAGGCGATCATGTCGCTTGGACCGGCCTACAAACTCGCGCCCAATGTCTGGTGCGTCAACGCAGATTCAACCACCGCCGGACTGCTGAACGATCTCTCCATTCACATCGGCAAGACCGACAGTATGTTCATCGTCGATGCCACGCGCGACCGCACGGCGTGGCACAATCTGGGGCCCGAGACAGACGCAAAACTCCGCCGCGTATGGAGAAGAGCCTTTTAGTACAAGGGTCATTTCGTCGCTCCTCACTTTCCATGGGGTGACGACCTCTACTGACCGGTGTAGGTTCCAGTATGTTCAACAGGTTCTCAGCACACGGCAGAGAACCTTTTTTATTGCGAAAGGCGGGCATCGTGGCAGCAGCAAATGGCGACACTGTGCAGGTTCACTACACGGGTTCACTCAGCGATGGCAGCGTCTTTGATTCAAGCGACGGCAGAAGCCCGTTAGAATTTTCGGTGGGCTCCGGACAAGTCATTCCGGGCTTTGACAAAGCTGTCACCGGCATGACGATCGGCGAGAAAAAGACCTTCACCATCCCGGCAAACGAAGCCTACGGCGCACACGATCCGCGCATGGTGCAGGACGTGCCGCGCACCGAATTGCCGCCGGACATGACCCTCGAAATCGGGATGCAGCTCTCCGCATCAAGCCCCGACGGACGCGAATTGCGCCTTGTTATCACCGAATTGTCGGACGAGGTGGTGCGCCTCGATGCCAACCACCCGCTCGCCGGAGAAGACCTGACCTTTGCGATCGAGCTTGTCGCCATCAACTGAAAACCACGATTTCTTGCAAGAGATTCGAGGTTTCCATGTCGAGATCGTTGCTTGTTTCGACGAGGCTCGTTACGGCGCACACGGCAGGAAATCCCCAGACGGGAATTTAAAGGCGCGGGTCGCGCAGAGGGACATTAAGGCCGCGCCGTCGCATTAAAGCGATCACGCGGCCTTCTTTTTTCACTTCTTTTAATCCCCGTTTTTCCAAGGGCACTTCGGCCACGCTCTGACGAAGAGACAGCGAAGGGGGAATATCTTTTACACTCGGCTGCACAACGGCAACGACCGTCCGCACAGTCTCCGGCTGAACATCGTCGACAACCACACCGGCTGGCACCAGCTCGCGCATGATCGACATGGTGTCGCGCCAATGCATGATAAGCGGCGCACCGAGAGCACTCACGTCGGCACATTTGGTCGGTGATGATTGTCCGCGATCACAAATCGTCGTTTCACGGATGATTTCAAACTGAAAACGGGCACGGCGCAAGAACTCCGGAAAGAGCCCGCCCTTCTCCGCCGCCTTCACCACCGGCGCGAGCTGCGCACATGTCGTCTGCTGCCGGTCGAGCAATTCATCCACCATCGCGGGGCTCACCACATCGTTCGGCGGCATGGTCGCGCAGACGCGCCAGAGAATATCGGCGCTCGCATGATCGTAAACCTGAATAAGACCCTTCTCGCGCTCGGTGAGGCTCACATAGACGCGGGCCACGTCGCGCGGATCCCATTGGCGGAACTCGTCGATGAAACGCAGGATGTCCACCTTCTCACCCGGCGGCGGCGCGACGATGAAATTTCTGGCCGACTTCACATCGACGCCTTGAGTGAGAAACGAATAGTCGCGCGCGGACTTGATGTCTGGCTTGCCGTCGCCCGTCACCGGAATAAACAGAAACTGGATGCCGAGCGGTCGCTCCTCGATACGGAAATAGGCGACCGGCAGGGTGACGCCGCTCAAGCGCAGATCGCCCTGTGCACCCGCGACGGACTTGCCACCCTCGGCATTGCGCCGCTGCCCGTTGAGCGCATAGGAGCGACCATCCGCAGCGGCGAGCCGCCCGACAAGACGACCTTCGACTTCGGTGAGCGAGAGCACCATGCCCTGCGCGGAGCCGATGCCGTTGAAATTACCGGAGAGGTCTTTAGCCCAAGCGGGAGAGGCAAAGGCAAGCATCGCCAGCATGAAGATGCTGACGAGCATTTTCATACGACGAAAGTTCCAGCAAAGGACGGGATCGATCAGATCGCTCATTACCCTACTTAAAGATCGGCCTCGCAAGGAAGTATGCGGCAATAGTTCTTCAGCGACCCTTAAACACCGGCGGGCGCTTTTCCATGAAGGAGATCATGCCCTCTTTCAGGTCCTCCGTCCGCATCAAAGGCAGGAGTTGCAGATAGACATGATGCACATGCTCCGGAAACGGCTCGTTGAGACCCATACGCATCATGCGTTTGGCGGCCTGTACGGCGAGCGGCGCGTTGCCTGCTATCTCTTTGGCGAGCGCGCGCGCCCGGTTTTGCAATTCGGCGTCCTCGACCACTTCGGACGCGAGGCCCCATTCGACGGCTTCTTCCGCGTTCAATGTACGGCCTGTAAAAATCAGTTCGGCTGCCTTGGACCAGCCGATGAGACGCGGCAAGAACCATGTGCCGCCGGACTCCGGCACGAGACCGCGCTTGCAGAAGGCGGCGGCAAGTTTGCCCGACTTGCCCATCAGACGAATGTCGCAACCAAGAGCCGTATCCATGCCATAGCCTGCCGCGCCGCCATTGATCGCGGCGATGACGGGTTTTTCCATCTCGAACAAAACAGTCGGCGGCGTGTTGCGCAGATCAAGCGACGTCGAGACCGCGCCGCTGCTGCCCGCAAGGCCCGCCACACCGCCCGACTGCGGGCGCAGATCGAGACCGGCGCAGAAAGCGCGGCCGCGACCCGTGAGGATCACACAGCGCACGTCCTTGTCATGATTGGCATCGAGTAGACGTTTGGTCAACTGGTCGAGCATCTGACCTGAAATCGTGTTCATCCGGTCCGGCGCATTGAAGGTGATGGTCGCGATATGCTCGGACACCTCGTACAGCACTTCCGGTTCACCGGTCGCGGGCAATTCCTGCGGCTTGCTCATGGTTTCTCTCCCCCGTATATGAAAATATCCTAGCCGATTTGTTTCAGGTCGCGCGCGTAGCGTTTCCAGTTTTGCACATAATGGTCCGACGAGAGGCGCAGCGCGGCTGCCTGTTCATCTGTCAGTGTACGCACCACTTTTCCCGGTGCTCCGAGCACCATGGAGTTGTCCGGAATGTCCTTGCCTTCGGCGATCAATGTGTTTGCGCCGATCAGACAGTTCTTGCCGATGCGCGTATTGTTGAGAATAATGCTGCCGATGCCGACGAGACTGCCCGCGCCGATACGGCAGCCATGCAGCATGACGAGATGGCCGATGGTGACATTTTCTTCGATCATCAGCGGCGAGCCGGGATCGGTATGCAGGACCGCGCCATCCTGCACATTGGAATTTTCGCCGATGGTGATGAGTTCATTGTCACCGCGCAGCACCGCGTTGAACCAGATGCTCGCATTGCGTTCGAGCTTCACATTGCCCATGACCTGCGCATTGGGCGCAATCCAGTAGTCCCCTTCAGCGGGCAACCGGGGCGAGACCGCCCCCAGCGCAAAAACAGCCATTGAAAATGTTTCCCCTCTTTTGGCGTTTCCATTGACGGGACTATGCCACGCCAAGCAACTTGCGTCACAATAGAGATACGCAAATCGGCAAAACTAGAGAGACCGATCCATCGAAAGAGAAGCCAGAATGACCCTGCGGAATGATTTTGAGGCCATGTTTGAAGCTGCCGACGATGTGCCTGTCGAACGGACAACCGCTCCTTCGCTCGGTGTGCTTTGGTCGCGCCGCTCTTTTCTCAAAGGCACGGGCGGGCTCGCCATTCTCGCCACCTCATCGACCAGTCTGCTGGCGCTGTCGGCCTGCGGCAGGGAAGCGTCTCTGCCGCCCTTCAACTTCACCGAGGTAAAACGCGGCGTCGATGAACATCATCATGTCGCCGAGGGCCACGACGCCGACATACTGATCCGCTGGGGCGACCCTGTTATCGCCGGTGCCCCCGCCTTCGATCCGGCAAACCAGACAGGCGCGGCGCAGGTCATGCAATTCGGTTACAACTGCGACTATGTCGGCTTCGTCCCCCTGCCCTATGGCAGCAACGCAACGGACCACGGGCTGCTCTGCGTCAATCACGAATACACAAATGCGAGCCTGATGTTTGCGGGCTTCACCACGCCGGAGGCGCTGACCAAAGATCAAGTCGATGTGATGCTCGCAGCCCATGGCGGCAGCATCGTCGAAATCATACGTGACAAGACGAGCGGCAAATGGAGCACCGTCGGCGACAGCACCTATAATCGCCGCATCAACATGCTCGAAACCGAAATCGAAATCTCAGGCCCCGTCGCCGGTCATCCGCGCCTGCAAACGCAGGCCGACCCGAGCGGCACCAGGGTCATCGGCACGCTCAACAACTGCGCCGGTGGCATCACGCCATGGGGCACATACCTTATGGGCGAAGAGAACATCAATTTCTATTTCGCCGGTGAGTTGAAAGACGAGACAGAAGCCGTCAATCACAAGCGCATGGCTGTGCCGGACAAAAAGATCAATATGGGCTGGGCGCAATATCACGAGCGCTTCGATGTCGGCGTCGAGCCCCATGAACCCAACCGCTTCGGCTGGATCACCGAAGTCGATCCGCTGGACCCTGCATCACGTCCGAAGAAACGCACAGCGCTCGGACGCTTCAAACATGAAGGTGCTGAATCAATACTCAGCAAGGACGGTCGACTCGTCATCTATATGGGCGATGACCAGCGCAATGAATATCTCTACCGTTTCGTCTCGACCAACGCTGTGAACCTCAATGACCGCGCGGCAAACGCGGATTTGCTCGACAACGGTACGCTTTATGTGGCCTGCCTCGACGACAAGGGGACCGGCATCTGGGCCGCCCTGACACACGGGGCAAACGGGCTTGATGCGACAAACGGGTTTGCAAATCAGGCTGAAGTGCTGATCGAGGCACGTCGCGCTGCTGATATTCTGAAGGCTACGCCGATGGACCGGCCTGAAGACGTGCAGCCCAATGCTGTGACGGGACGCGTCTATGTTTCGCTCACCAACAATTCCAAACGCGACGCCAAAGACGCACACGGTGCCAACCCGCGCGGGGACAATCTATGGGGTCAGATTCTGGAGATCATACCGGACAAGGGCGAACAGACGAGCGACACCTTCACATGGGACCTGCTTGTCACCTGCGGCGATCCGAAGGATGCAAATGTCCATGCCAAATGGAACGAGGCGACGGGCAATGACGGCTGGTTCTGCTGCCCCGACAATCTGGCGGTCGACACAGCGGGCCGCCTGTGGGTAGCGACTGATCAGGGCGATGACTGGAAATCTCTGTCGGGTGCCGCCGACGGCATCTTCGCACTGACAACACAAGGCGAGACGCGCGGCACAGCCAAACGATTTTTTCAGGTGCCTGTGGGCGCGGAAATGTGCGGACCCTGCTTCACGCCGGACAGTTCCACACTCTTCGTCGCCGTGCAGCATCCCGCCGCCGACATAGCGCCCGAAGAGCGCACGCCGCCCCGCGCCTCTACCTATGAAGACCCTGCCACAAGATGGCCCGATTTCAGCAATGACATGCCGCCGCGCCCCTCAGTTGTGGCAATCACGTCGCACAAAGACGGCTCTATCGGCATATAGTGGTAAAACTATACGGGACTTGTTGCTTCGTTCATCCCGATGCCGCAAGGTTTTAACCTTGCGGCGCGATTGAACGAGTGTGGACAAAATGAAACTATTTTTCAACACGGTGGTTTTTCTTCTGCTGGTGCCGGTGCTGTTCATTCTGGCCTATCAGAACGGCCTGCTCGACACCGTCGTGCCTGACGATGCGATCCCCGCCGAGCCTTTCGTGCGCGCCGAACTCACACAAAAGACAAGCGGCACAGACCTGAGCCGCCGTATCGACACGGCATTGGACGCGAACAATTACGACGACGCGGTGATGTATGCCGACATCGCGACTTTTGCCGACATGCCGATCGAGAGCGGCACCGCTGCACGGCTTGAAAGCGAAAAAGGCATGACACGCACAGTGACGCGCAACACGGGCAGCTTCCTTGAAGGCTTTGTCACGGGCGAAGGCAATGACACGGCGTCCTTTGTCGGCGCGGTGACATCCGACCTCACCGTTGTCGGCGATGTGCGCGACATCGGCAGCGAAGGCACCAAGCTCGTTAAAGGCGAGGACTATTCCAAATTTGTGCTCGGCCTTTCCGTTGTCGGCCTAGCGGCAACGACCGCGACGATTGCAACAAGCGGCGGGGCATTGCCCGCACGCATCGGCGTGTCGCTTTTGAAAGTCGCGAAGAAAGCCGGAACGCTGACCGCCGACTTCACGAAATATGCAACCCGGTTGCTCAATGAAGCAGTGAACTTCGACAGGCTCGGCAGTACACTGAAAAAAGTCGATCTGGCTGACACGTCCGCAACGCGCAATGCCGTCACCGAATATGCCAACGGCGTATCACTGGCCAAACTCACACCGCTACTGGACGAGGTGAGCGCGTTGCAGAAAAGCGTCGGGCCTGCCGAGAGCGTGCGTCTGCTGAAATTTGCCAATAATGGCGACGATCTGGCCCGCATCACCAAGATGAGCGGCAAGTTCGGCACAAAGACGCGCGGCATTGCCGAGATCACCGGCAAGACGAGCCTGCGCGCCTTCAAGACGGTGGGAAATCTCGTGCTCTGGGCTCTGAGTTGGGGTTGGGCGATATTGGCCGCCATCGGCGCGGGCTTCTTCGGCACGCTAACGCGCCGGTTGGGCCGTAGCCGCGCGTGACCGACTAGCGGGCAAGGATCAGCGTCAGCAGGAAGATGCCGGAGAGGCAACTCCACATCATCGCGATGAAGAAAGAGAGCAGCAACCATGCCGGCGGGCGGTTTTCAAAAACCTGCGCGCGCAGCGCATTGCGCAGGATCACATTTGGTCCGGCAAACACCAGCGTGAAAATGCTTACTACCTGACTGACCAGCGTACCGCCCCAGATTTGAAAGCTCGCCGGTTTGTTCGTCACCAGACGATAGAAACTGCCGACCAGACCGGCCGCGACAAAGCCTGTGGCTGTCGCCAAAAAAAACGTCGTCCATTCCGACATCGGATCAAGCCCGCCCATTTACTCACCCTTGCGGACTTGCGCCCGCACCCCGCCCACTGCTTCTTCAAAAACCGAAGTCGCAACGCGCCGCACTTCTTTTCCAAGCTGCCTTGCCGGATCGCGCTTTGCCTCTGCCGCAATTTGCCCAAGCACGGTCTCGCGATCCAGGAGCGGAATGACGGTGCCGGCCACACGGCAGGCGCTGAAATCCGCGCGGCAGGAAAGCGCGCTCGTCTGTTGGCCTCCGACCCACGCATTTGCCGGATTCCAAAGGACGGCGATAACGGCGAGACTGACCAGCGATTTTGAAAAAAATGTAATCATAGCGCCGTTATCGCAAGGGGCGAGCCAGTTTGGTTGGCACGGGCGGCGCTGAAATATAGTTGTAAAATCAATAGGTTGATGAATCGGGCGGGCGCAGGCGCGTTCAAAACGTGCCGCTTTGCATCACCTCTTTTGTGCCAAGCCGAAACAGCGCATGTTGTGGTTGTGTTGAATACAGAATGCGTGTTTCGGGGAGCGATACGACGTGGCGAGACGAAAACAGGACAGCGGCGAACTGGTGCATGAGCGCCCCGCCTGGATCCTTCCCGCTTTGGTCATTCTGACAGTGACCGCTTTTTCGGGCCTCTTTCTTTATTATTATTTCGGGCCGCGCCCTGCCGAACTGCTGGGACAGAATCCGCGCGCCAGCGCCGCGACGCGCCGCGTGGAGGCGGTTGTCGGCGGCACGCGTTTCCTGATCCCTGAAAATTTCACGCGCTATCCGGCGCAGCGCACTGGCGGCGACCACAGTGAAATGGCGCTATACGCGCTGCTGCCCGATTTCGAGCCTTATTCCTCCGCACTTGACGAGGAGTTCGCCGACCAGACGGCCTCGTCCGACGTGATCTACTTCACACTGGCCAGAGCCGAAGCGATGCTGCCCGCCGAGCGCCGGTTGAAGGAAATCTACGCCAAGCAGTTCATTTCGCCCGTTCCGGAGAAAGACGAGACCGGACTTGACCGTTTCACGTTCAAGGAAAAATCGGGCTATGCCGATCAGGACCTGCTCGCAGGCACCGACCGCGACGGGCGGCTTATCCTGCTCATGTGCCAGCGCCAAAACGACCTGAACGACAGCCCCAACTGCTCACACACAGTGCTGATGACAAGTTCGCTGGCACTGACCTATCGCTACAAGCGCAAGCACCTGCGCGACTGGCAGCGCATTGTCGATCTGACGATGCGGATCGTCAGATCGTTTGAAGCGCCGGGCTTGCCGGACGATCTGGAAAAGCCGGAGAATTAATCGGGCAAATCAATATCGAGGATCGCCATCTGGAAGGCGTAGGAGACTTCGCCGTCTTCCTCGTCTTTGAAGATCACACCGATAAACTCGTCACCGATATTCACTTCGACACTGTCATCCTTGTTGGGACGCGTGTGGAGTTTGATCTGGGGCAAACGAAATGTCTCACGCAGATAAGCCTCGACGCGTCTGATTTCGTTCTTGTCCAATGTCGCTCTCCAAATGCCGGAAATGATGATGCCGTTGCGGGGGTTTTAACGCGCGGTATAGCCGCCGTCCACGACCATTTCAGCACCCGTGACAAACGAGCTTTCATCCGACGCGAGAAACAGCACCATATTGGCAATCTCGTCGGCCACGCCGAGCCGTCCGATGGGATGCAACGAGACCAGCATCGCCATGCGCTCATTGGGCCCGATGCCGCCTTCCGCGCCGACATTGCCCGCAATCGCGTTGCGCACCAGCGGCGTGTCGATATAGCCCGGATGAACGGAATTGACGCGGATGTCATAACCGGCTTGCGTACATTCGAGCGCCGCGCATTTCGTCAGCAACCGCACGCCGCCCTTGGCCGCATTATAATCCGCCGAGTTCGGCCAGCCGATGAGACCCATGATCGACGAGATATTGATGATCGAGCCTTTGGCACCTTTGGCTGTGGTCTTCTTGATCGTGCGGATCGCGTGTTTGCAACCGAGAAACACGCTGTCGAGATCAACCGCAAGCGTGTGTCGCCAGCCTTCAAGTGTCAGATCTTCAACCGGTCCACCGGAAGGCGCGATGCCTGCATTGTTGACGACGATATGCAGCCCGCCGAAACGCTTTTCGGCAACCGCCACAACATTTTCCCACTGGGCTTCATCGGTCACGTCATGCGCGACAAAAACCGCCTCGCCGCCCGCGTGCTGGATTTCGGCGGCGAGAGCCTCGCCACCCGCTTCATCAAAATCGCTGCAAATGACTTTCGCGCCTTCGCGCGCAAGCGCCTTGGCCGATGCCGCCCCGATGCCCTTGGCCGCACCCGTCACAATCGCCACTTTTCCCGATACGCGTCCCATCGTCTCCGACTCCCTGATTTTGTTTTGAAGCATTGTGGCCGATTGCCGCGATTGTGCAAACGATAATGGTGCGTTTAGCCAAGCTCACGGCCTCATGCTATAGGCTTTCCATGCTATATTTTGCATCACCCTAAATTCACGGAAGCCTTTATGCCTGTCGCCCATCTCATCCAGTTCAGAACGTCGACGCCCGACGAAATCATCTCGCAACTGCGCGGCTATTCGGAACGCGAACTCGACCGCAAAGCGCCCAAGGGCTTTATCTCGTCGCGCATCCTCACCGCCACGGACGGCAAATCCGTCGCCTTTTACAGCGAATGGGACGATGCGCAAACACTGGAAGACACGCGCGACAGTGCGCCCTGGGAAGCCTGCATGGACCTCTCCGATGTGCACGCCGACGGCCGCAGCGAAACGACATTCGGCATCGAGCGCTAAACCGCAGAGGACACATGAGCGGACACCCCGCCTCCTACTACACCGCAACTGCAAATGCATGGCCGCCTCTCGCGCCGCTCGCAGGAGACGAGACGACCGATGTCTGCGTTATAGGAGCGGGCTATTCCGGTCTCTCTGCCGCGCTGCATCTGGCCGAGCGCGGCTATGCCGTGACGCTGCTTGAAGCTGAAACAGCGGGCTTCGGCGCATCGGGCCGCAACGGCGGACAGCTCGGCACCGGCCACCGCCAGGACCAGCGCACACTGGAAGAAAAACTGGGACGCGACTGGGCGCACCGGCTCTGGGACCTCGCCGAAGACAGCGTGGCTACAGTGAAAGACCTCATCGCCAAACATCATATCGACTGCGACCTCAAGCCCGGCGTCCTTCACGCAGCGTGGAAACGCAACGAAACCGCATGGCTGGAGAGCGAAGCCGAACACATGGCCAAGGAATATGGCTATAAAGACCTCCGCTTTGTGCCGCCCGCCGAAATGCACGAGATGGTTGCGACACAACGCTATTTCGGCGGCTTGCTCGACAAGGGGGCGGCGCATCTCCATCCGCTGAACTACGCACTCGGCCTTGCCACGGCATCGAAAACCAAAGGTGTGCGGATTTACGAGAACACCCGCGTCACAAAAATCGACTACACCGATCCGGCGAAAGTGCATACCGACAAAGGCTCGGTCACAGCGCGTTTCGTCATCATGGCCTGCAACGGCTATTTGCAAAAACTGGAACCGCGCATCGCAGGCCGCATCATGCCGGTCAATAATTTCATCATCGCCACGCAACCTCTGGGCGAAGCGGCGGCACGCGCCCTGATCCGCGATGATGTCGGCGTGCAGGACACAAAATTCGTCATCGACTATTACCGCCTGTCAGCGGACAGTCGGCTGCTGTTTGGCGGCGGCGAAAATTACTCGGCGCATTTTCCAGATGACATCGCAGCCTTCGTGCGCAAGCCGATGTTGCGGGTTTTTCCGCAGCTTGCCGACGTGAAGATCGACTATGCCTGGGGCGGAACACTGGCGATCACCATGCCGCGCATTCCGGATTTCGGACGGCTGGCACCGAATGTGTTTTATGCACAGGGCTTTTCAGGACAAGGCATCAACATCGCAACGCTGGCAGGCAAGTTGATGGCCGAAGCGGTGAGCGGACAGGCGGAACGGTTTGACTGCCTGAGCGAAATAAAAATCCCGAATTTTCCGGGCGGAACATTGCTGCGCTATCCCGGGCTGATGCTGGGCGTGTTGTGGTACACGCTGAAGGATCGGCTGCCTTAACCTCCCGACCACACGCCCGCAGAGCAATCCTCACGGGGAGGTTTGGAAAGAAAAAATCAAATCGCGCTTGGTGTCGTTTCGTTGATGATGTGGTCCATCTCGTGACTCGGCTTGTCGCAACCGGCGCAACCGACGAGTTTGGCCGGCACACCGACCGCTGTGCAATGCGGCGGGATCGACTGCAACACCACGCTGCCGGCACCGATGCGGCTATATTCACCGACCTCGATATTGCCGAGCACTTTCGCACCGACGCTGATCAACACGCCGCGACGGATCTTGGGGTGACGGTCGCCGATTTCCTTGCCCGTGCCGCCAAGCGTCACGCCATGCAGCATCGACACATCGTCTTCGACCACAGCCGTTTCGCCGATCACGATGCCATTGGCATGGTCGATGAACACGCCCTTGCCGATGCGGGCCGCGGGATGAATATCGACCGAGAACAATTCCGACACGCGGCTCTGGAGATAAAGCGCCATCGGGCGGCGACCGTTGGTCCAGAGCCAATGGGCGACGCGATAAAGCTGCAAGGCCGCATAGCCTTTGAAAAACAGCAGGGGCTGCGCATAGGTGTTGCAGGCCGGATCGCGCTCGAAATAAGCAACGATGTCGGCGCGCGCGGCCTCGGCAATCGAAGGATCGCTCGACAACGCCTCGTCGAACAATTCGCGCAACTGCATCGCGCGCACTTCCGAATTGCCGACCTTCTGGGCAAGCTGATAGGAGAGCGAGGAGTGGAACGTCTTGTGATGGAGCACGGTCACATGGAAAAAGGCGGCGAGCGCAGGCTCGTTGCGCGCCATGTCTTCCGTCTCGCCACGCAACCGGTCCCACACGGGATCGCAGACGGAAAGGGCTTCCGACGAACGATTGCGCTCAATGGGCTTTGACATGCGTGACTCCCGTGAACTCCTGGCTCCGGACACCACAAGGCCCGAAGCACGCTTGGTTTTAGTCTAACACGGGCGAGGTGTACAACAAATGACGGGCTTATCTTGCGAACACCTCGCAACAACACCGTCTTTGCCGCCCCGCCTCTGGTGATATGGTCGGGGCAAAGCCAATTACAAGAGATTCGAAACCCGGGAGCGCGCGACGATGCCGACCACCAAAGTGGGCGACCTGACCTTTTACTATGAGCGCAAAGGGCCGGACGGGGGCACGCCGCTTCTCTTCATTTCCGGAACCGGCGGCGACCTGCGCACCAAACCCAATGCGCTGGACGGACCCTTCCCCAAACATTTCGACACGCTGGCCTACGATCAGCGCGGGCTCGGCCAGACCTCAAAACCGGACCGGCCCTACACGATGGCCGATTATGCCGACGACGCGGCGGGGCTGATGGCGGTGATGGGCTGGACAAAGGCGCATATCTGCGGCGTCTCGTTCGGCGGGATGGTCGCGCAGGAACTCGTGCTGCGGCATCCCCAGATGGTGGACCGGCTGATCCTCGCCTGCACGTCGCCCGGCGGCGCAGGCGGCGCATCCTATCCGCTGCACGAGGTGCAGGACATGGAGCCGGTGGCGCGGGCCAAACACATGATCCCGATCATGGACACACGGCGCACACCGGACTGGATCGCGGCGAACGCGGAGATGTACGAACAGTTTGTCGCTTATGCGGCGAATGATCCTTACAAGGACGAAGCGGGCCACGCGATGGGCTTGCGCAGGCAGCTTGAGGCGCGCGCGGGGCACGACTGCTGGGACCGGCTATCGCAGATCACCTGCCCGACTTTGGTCTGCGGCGGGAAGTATGACGGTCAGGCTTTGCCCGAGACGCAGGAAAAGATGATGACGCGCCTGCCGAATGCGACGCTCAGGATGTTCGAGGGCGGGCATATGTTTATCGTGCAGGACCGGACGGCGTTTACGGAGATGGTGGGGTTTTTGGATGGACGTTGACGACGCGATAGATCAAATAATCACACGACGTGTAGTTTTCTTGCTTAATGAAGCTAAAGCAAAAAATCCACCATACGACAACGCTGTGAACTACGCGCTCCGCTCAATATCAAACTATTATACCGTTGGAAGAGATCAAAAATCATACGAACTTTGGTTTTCCTGCCCTTTCAGAAGTAGGGACGCGCATGAATTGCTCTCAGAACTAGTTGCTGAATTTGGCAATAAGGAAGGATCTCAAAAATGGAAAAAGCTAGTAACTAACGAACACCCCTTCCAAATTAAAAAATCATGGGAATGGATAATAGCGAACAAAAATTTCAATCCCGACCAAATTAAAAATCATTTAAAAAAGTGGCCAATGGTTGTCGTCACCAAAGATGAGAACACTTGGTTGGGAGGAAATGACGACCGTCCTCCATATAGTCGCTACGAAGACGCGGAGATAGCGGTACTTAAAAAAGATAAAAACAATCAGTGGCATCCATACAACTTGGAAAAGGAATAATCCTCAAAGCTATCAATTTGCCAACGCACAACCTTGCCAGCACTAACCTTCCCTAAACCCTCTCCGCTCCATACTCCCCGCCTCTGTCCTTCACGCCGGAAACCCCCATGTCCGATCTCGCCACTGCTGCCGTTGCTGCTTCGCAGAGCCAGACGCAGATTGCTATGTCCACGGCGATGCTGAAGGCGAGTCACAGCCAAGATCAGGCTGTTGTCGATATGCTGTCGGCTGCTGTTCAGCAGGTGAAGGCGGCGGCGCATCAGGGCATGGGCAATGCGGTTGATTTGAGCGTTTGAGGGGACTCACGCTTCGCTGTTTCACACACATCAATCCCCCTCTTTCGTTTTGCCCCGGCTTGACCGGGGCATCCATCTTTGCCACATCGAAGAAAGTTGGATGGCCCGATCAAGTCGGGCCAAGACGGAGGTATTGTTAGCTGGCTGCGCGCCATAAAAGACCCTCACCCTACCCTCTCCCACTCGCGCGTAGGCGCGAACAGCAAGGAGGGGGGAGAGGGTTTGAAGAAAGACGTGGATCACCGGATCAAGTCTGGTGATGACGACTTTATAGAACGCCCCCTTGCTCGCCTCCCCTCGTCACGCCACACTTGCTTTGCGCCGTTTTCCCCGCTAATTTAATGGAAATCATTAAACGGCGGGAGGGCTAAAAAATGGGCCGCAAGATCCTTTTCATCACCACCGATCAGATGCGCTTTGACGCCATCGGCGCGAATGGCGGCAAGGTGGCGGCGACGCCCGCCATCGACGCGCTGGCCGCGCGCGGCATCAACTATACCCGCGCGCACAACCAGAATGTTGTCTGTATGCCGGCCCGCTCGACCATGGTGACGGGGCAATATGTGTCCACGCATGGCGTCTGGATGAACGGCGTGCCGCTACCCGTCGATGCGCCTTCCGTCGCGCGCTATCTGCATGATGAAGGCGGTTATCGCACGGCCCTGATCGGCAAAGCGCATTTCGAGCCGTTCATGGATTTCAAGCAGCAATTCTATGAAACACAGATGTCGCGCAAGCACGAGCACGGGCCGCATCGCGGCTTCGACTATATGGAGCTTGCCACGCACACGCCGATGATCCTGCATTACAGCGACTGGGTGAAATCGAAAGAGCCGCGCGCGCTTGAGATGTTCTATCAGAATCTCGACGAGACGTTCAATGTCAACGCCAAGGGCGGCGGCGAGACGGGCGGCTGCCAGTTGCATTTCAATCCCATCGCGCGCGAGCTTTATCACACCGACTGGGTGGCCGACCGCACGATCGACTGGCTGAAAACTCTTTCTACGGACGAAGACTGGTTCTGCTGGATGAGCTTTCCCGATCCGCATCATCCATGGGACCCGCCGTCGAGCGAGCTGGGGCGTCACCCCTGGCGCGAGACGCCGCTGCCGGAATTCTATCCCGGCTCGAAGGAGAAGATCGAAGCGATCCTTGCCGACAAGCCGCGGCACTGGATGGAATGGTACAACGGCACACGCGTGACAAATTACGAAGCGCCGCCGAAATTCCGCGCCTGCGATATGACGGCTGATCAGGTGCAGGAGATCAACGCCTATACGCATGTCGAAAACGAATTGATCGACGAGGCCATTGCCAAGGTCATGGCCGAGATCGAGCGGCGCGGCTGGGGCGATGATGTGGACGTGGTGTTCACCACCGACCACGGCGAATTTCAGGGCGAGTTCGGATTGCTCTTCAAAGGCCCCTATCACGTCGATGCGCTGATGCGCCTGCCCATGATCTGGTGTCCGGCGAAATCGGCAAAGGTTGCGCCCGCGTCGGTGAAAGCGCCGGTGGGGCAAGTCGATCTCGCGCCGACCTTCTGCGCGATTGCAGGCCTGCCGGTGCCTGACTGGATGCAGGGCAAGCCCATGCCGAAGACGGATACGGAAGGCGACCGACAGGGCCGCGAGCGCGTGTTCACCGAATGGGACTGCACCCATATTGACGGGACGACCGTGGGTCTGCGCACGATCTATCGCGACGGTTACACAATCACGTCCTATCTCAATGGTACGATCTATAACGGGACGGAAGGCGAGCTTTACGACCACAGGAACGATCCGCAGCAATGGCACAACCTCTGGAACGATCCGGCTTACGCTGCGTTGAAGTCTGACCTGCTGGCGGATTTGAAGGACGCGCTGCCGCAAGTGCACAATCCGAAGCTGGAATGTGTGGCGCCGGTTTGACGACACATGATGCCGACACTCCGGCTTTGTGCGGGGTGACACTTGTAGTTTAGGCAGGCACAATGCGCCCCGTCTGAGTCCCCCGCTGATGGAGCACACCCATGTCCCTCACCTCCCGCATGATCGTCAGGAAAGATGGCGCAATCGGCTGGATGATTTTCAACAATCCCGAACGGCTCAACGCCGTGAGCCTCGACATGTGGCAGGCGGTGCCGTCGATCATTGCGGATTTTGAAGCGGACCCCGAAATCAAAACCATTGTGCTGAAAGGTGCGGACGACAAGGCCTTTGTCGCGGGCGCGGATATTTCACAGTTCGAAGCGCAGCGCGGCGATCCGGCGAGTGTTGTGACCTATGAAGACGCAACCACACTCGCGTTCGAGACCATCGCGCGGGCCGAGCGGCCGACCATCGCCATGATCGACGGCTATTGCATCGGCGGTGGCCTCGGCATTGCGCTTTCATGCGATCTGCGATTTGCCAGCGCGGGTTCGACCTTCGGCATTCCGGCGGCGAAACTGGGCTTGGCCTATGCGGCGTCGGGCACGCGGCGTCTTGTCGATGTGGTGGGGCCTGCCTATGCCAAGGAAATCTTCTTCACGGCGCGGCGCTTCAGCCATGACGAGGCTCTCGCTATGGGTCTCATCAACCGCGTCTATGCGCGCGGGGCGCTGGAGGCGGAGGTGCGCGCGACCTGCGCGACGATTGCGGACAATGCGCCGCTGACTGTGATGACCGCAAAGAAGATCGTCGACGAGACGCGCAAGGCGGCGGAGAACTTCAATGCGGCGTTTTGTGATCAGTTGATCGAGCGGTGTTTTCACAGCGAAGACTATGCCGAGGGACGGACGGCGTTCATGGAGAAGCGGAAAGCAATTTTCAAAGGCCGGTAAAATTAAAAACCAAAACAGGGAGACGAACATGACAGGAAGACTGAGCGGAAAAGTTGCCATCATCACCGGTGGCACGAGCGGCATCGGGCGCGGCACAGTGGATCTGTTCCTCAAGGAAGGCGCGAAGGTTGTCGCCGCTGACTTGCAGGACCATAAGGGCGAGGCGATGGAGCGCGAGCTTGGTGCAAACTTTTCCTATTGCCGCACCAACGTCGCGCATGAAGAGGAAGTGAAAAGCCTTGTCGCGCATACGGTGAAAAAATATGGCCGTCTTGATGTCATGTTCAACAATGCGGGCTATGGCGGCGTCGGCGGCGAATTGCACGAAATCGACATGAACGGCTTTGACGAGACCATCGGCGTGCTGCTGAAAGGCGTCGTGCTCGGCTATAAATACGCCGTACCGCATATGACCGCCCAGAAATCCGGCAGCATCATCTCGACAGCATCGGTTGCCGGTTTGCAGGCCGGTTTCGGGCCGATCGTCTATTCCGCCTGCAAAGCAGCCGTGCATCACTTCTCGCGTTGCGCGGCGCTACAACTCGCGCCGCATTTCGTGCGCTCGAACGCCATCTGCCCCGGCGGCATCGCCACGTCGATTTTCGGTGCGGGCCTCGGTCTCGGTACGCAGGTCGCCGACCAGCTCGCCGTCGTGATGCAGGACCATCTGGCGAAAATCCAGCCGACACCGCGCTCGGGTATGCCGAACGACATTGCCGAAACCGCGCTCTTTCTGGCGAGCGACGCCTCCACCTTTATCACCGGCCAGACCATTGCCGTTGACGGCGGCTTAACGGCGGGTCCGATGGCCACGCTCGGCAAGCGCATTGATTTTGAAAAGGTTATTGGCGATTTTCTGGCCAATTTGCCGAAATAGGACACCAACCAGAGAAATTCGCATTTCAAGCGAAACAGTTTTGCAACGATCATTGCTTAGGGTCAGTCCCGGACCGCATCAGGTCCGGGAACCGAGCCATGTCCAGACATTCACAACTGCCGCCCACGTCACTGAATGACAGGTCCGACCGCCGCACTTTCCGGCGTATCTCAACGCGCATTGAAGGCCGGATTGTCTTTGCCGGTGTGGACACCGACTGCATCATCCATGAAATGTCAGCGACCGGCGCATTGGTCGAGTGCCAGCCCCTGCCCGCCGCCGACGCACCAGTCGCGCTCGACGTGCCGCAAGTCGGCTTTGCGCTTGGCCGCGTCATCCGCCACGAGGATGATGTCGTCTGCATCGAACTCACCACCGCGCCGGAAAAGCGCAACAAGCTGGCCGACAAGCTGATCCTCGCGGCATTCAATTTTCCTCCCGATAACTGATCATGGCTGACTGACCGTCAGCCCCTACTCATCGCTAGAAAATCCAGACCGAGCCGCTACACTCCCCCGCAACAATCATTCCGGGGGGACGTCATGTCATCGCTGAAAGACAAAGTTGCTATCGTCACAGGTTCGGCAACGGGCCTTGGCGCATCGGTCGCCGTGATGCTGGCCGAGCGCGGCACGAAGGTCGTCATCAACTACACGAAAAGCGAGAAAGAAGCGTCCGCAACGCTGGCGCTCTGCAAGTCTAAAGGCGTTGACGCCATCATGGCGCAGGGCGATGTCGGCAATGACGAGGACTGCAAGAAAATCGCGAAGGCCGCGATCGACAAATGGGGCCGCATCGACATTCTCGTCAACAATGCGGGCACGACGCAGTTTGCCAATCATGCCGACCTCGACGCGCTCACAGCGGACGACTTCCTCTGGATTTACAAAGTGAACGTCATCGGCGCTTACCAGATGGTCCGCGCCTGTGCACCCGCGATGAAGAAGACGGGGAAAGGGTCCGTCGTCAACGTCTCGTCGATTGCGGGTGTCACGGGCATCGGCTCGTCGGTGGCTTACGCCGCATCGAAAGGCGCGCTCAATACGATGACACTGTCACTCGCGCGCTCCCTCGCACCGGAAATCCGCGTCAATGCCGTCTGCCCCGGATTCATCGGCACACGCTGGTTCTCCGACCGGTTCGGCGAAGCGCAGTACAAAAAAATCATCGACGGCCAGATCGCAACGACACCGCTGGCGCGCGCGGGCACGCCGGACGACATTGCCAAGAGCGTTGTATTCTTTGCGGGCGAAGGCTCGGACCACATCACGGGCGAGACACTGATCACGGATGCGGGGATGCATTTGGGGTTTGCACCACTGGTGGCGCGTTGATCTGAGAGTTATTCCTCACTCCGTCAAAAACTTCAGCACGGCTTCTTTGTAAGCCTTGTCGCCCACCGTCCGCATATGGTCGCGCTTCGGCACGACATAGCTCGTGCCATGCGGGATGCGCGCGGCGAGCGGTGCGGCCGCGCCTGCGGCATCATCTGTTTCACCGGCGACGATCAGGACGGGTCGGGCGATGCGCGTGAGCAGATCATCGGGAAAATCTGCACGCACCGCCTTGAAGCAGGCGGCCAGCGCCAGACGGTCCTGTTTGTTCTGATCGGCAAACAACCGGAACATCTGCGCCGTGCGGCCACCGACGATGAGTCCGTCGTTTGCAAGCAGCGCATTCACAACGTCGCTCGCATCTTTGTTGCGGTCGAACAGGCGCTCGCCGATACCGGCGGCAATCACGCGGTCGAAGCGATCCGGATAGAGCCCCGCCGCGACGAGCGAAACCATGCCGCCCATCGAATAGCCCATCAGGTCAGCACCCGGTTCGCCCAGATGGTCCATCAGCGCGATGACATCGCCTGCCATTGCTTCGAGCGAATAGTCAGCTTCATCATGGGGCTTGTCGCTCGCGCCGTGCCCGCGACCGTCCGCCATGATGACGCGGCGACCGGCATCAACCAGCGTGCGCGACCAGCCTGTCGTCACCCAGTTCACTTCATGCGTCGAGGCAAACCCATGCACGAGAACAATGGGCGCGCCCTCGCCCACCACGCGATAAGCGAGCCGCAATCCGTCCGAGTGAAAATAGTCCATGAGCCTGTCCTTTCGCGTGAGGCATTATAACCGTCATTGCAAGCGTCGGCACCCCTCGCCACACCCGCTCCGAACCATTAGACTTCGGCAAAACCGGAGGTCCAAGAATGACGATTGCCCAACTAAAACGCGACGTCTGCGCCGTCATTGATGCAATGACACCAGAGCTTATTAGCGTCAGCCACGCGATTCACGCCAATCCCGAACTCGCCTTTCACGAGTTTGAAGCCGCAAAACTTCTGACCTCACGTCTCGAACACGCGGGCCTACCCGTCACGCGCGGTGCCTTCGGTCTACCCACCGCTTATGCCTCGTCCTTCGGGCCGGACAACACGCCGGAAGTCGCAATTCTTTCGGAGTATGACGCACTGCCCGGCATCGGCCACTCCTGCGGCCACAACATCATCGCGACGACGGGGCTTGGCGCCTCGCTCGCACTTGCCAAGCTCGGCGTCAAGCTGCCCGGCCGTGTCCGCTATCTCGGCACACCGGCGGAAGAGCGCGGCGGCGGCAAGGAGTTGATGGCACAAGAAGGTGCGTTTGACCGCGTCGATGCTGCCATGATGGTCCATCCGGCAGGTGTCGATCTCATCACCATGCCGTGCATCTGCGTCTGCGAAGTCATCGTCACCTATCACGGCAAAAGCGCACACGCCTCGGCTGCGCCTCATGCGGGCCTCAATGCACTGGACGCCCTCGTCACCGCCTACCAAGCCATCGCGCAACTGCGCCAGCACATCAAATCGACCGACCGTATCCACGGCATCATCACCAAGGGCGGCAGCGCGCCGAACATCGTGCCGGACATCACAGAAGGGCTCTTCTATGTCCGCGGTGCCCATGCCGACGATCTCGCCGCGCTGAAAACGCGCGTGCAGGCCTGCTTCGAAGCGGGTGCCCTCGCCACCGGTTGCACCGCCGACATCAAATGGTCGAAGGTGAACTTCCTCGATCTAAAAACTTCTATGCCGCTGGCGAATTCCTATGAAGCCAACATGATTTCGCTTGGCCGTACATTCTTTCCGCTGTCAAAAATGCCCGCCGGCTCATCCGGCAGCACCGACATGGGCAATGTGAGCCACCGCGTTCCGTCGATCCATCCGATGATCTCCTGCGCACCGCCCAATGTTGTGATCCACAATCCGGAATTTGCGCGCTGGGCGGGCAGCGAGAAAGGTGACAAAGCCTGTATCGATGGTGCGAAGGCGCTGGCCATGACCGCGCTCGACTACATGACGGACGCAACCTTGCGCCAGACCATGCGCGATGAGTTCGCCGCAACCGCTGCTCATTCCGCGCGTTCGGTTGACTATGCTTTTGATCCGCACGGCTTCATCGAAATCGGCGGATGCGGATGCGGTGCGCACTGAACACCCGTTGTCCAAAATAAAAACGGGAGCCGCTAGGCTCCCGTTTTGCATTTCTGCGCTTTTATTATCTGATACCTTCAACGCCCGCGCTTTCGACAGACTCGACCTCTTCCACCACACGCTCGTCAAGCTGGCGGCGCAGCTCCTGCTGCTCCTTTAGGCCGATAGGATAGTTCCACATCATCGCCGCCACGAATGCATTGCACAGAAACGGCACAGCGACAAAGAGATAGCTCATATGCGCCAGCGTTTCCGGCGTGTTATTGCCTTCGGCGTTGAAGCCGATCCAGTCGAGAATGAAATAGACAATGCCGACCGCAAGCGCACTGCCCACTTTGGCGGTCAGCGTCAACAACGCAAAGAAAAGCCCCGTGCGGCGCTGGCCTGTTTTCACTTCATCATAGTCGCACACGTCCGCCATCATGGCGCGATAGAGCACAGAGGGAATGCCGACATTGACGCCGAGGAAAACGAGCACCGTCGCCGCGATCCAGATATTGCCTGCCGGAATGAGAAGGAGCACCGACACAAAGCACACATTGAATAGCGACGCGCCCACCATTGTCGCGCGCTTGCCAAATTTGTATGACATGAAAAGTGCAACCGGCACGAAGGCAACGCCGGCAAAGAAGTAGAGCAGCAGAAGCATGTTGGTATAGTCACCGACCTGCCAGACCTGCGTGGCAACGAAAATAAACATCGCGCCAAGCGACGAACCGGCAAACCCGCTGGCCAGATCGGCTATCACAAGACGACGCAAACCACTGTTGCTCAGAAGCGGTCCGAGCGCTTCGCGGAACGGCACATGCGGTTCGGGCTTGGCCTCGTTCTCGCCCATCGCGATGACGGAGACGAGCGCTGCAATCGGCGTGACGATAATGATGAACCAGCCGATGATCTCGACGCTGTTATGTTCGGCATCCGCACCACCGAGTTTCTGAATGATCATCGGCAGCATCAGCACCAGCGGCACGCCGAAGATCGCCAGACCTTCGCGCCAGCCCTGAATGCGCGAACGCTGATTGTAATCGCTGCTCAGTTCCGCGCCCCATGACATATGGGCGAGAAGCAACATCGTGAAACCGAGATAGAGCATGAACAATCCGCCGATGAGATAATTCTCGGTGACGGCGACCAGCGGATCCATGCCGACCGATGTCAAAAACCAATTCAGCGTTGGCAGGCCACGGCCAGGAATGAACACGAAATAGCTCGCGATCATTATGAGCGGCGCGGAGCCCATAACCCAAGGACGGCGACGCCCCCAGCGCGTCTTGAATTTGTCGGACACCTGACCGAGCAGCGGATCAATGATGACGTCCCACATGCGCGCGAGAAAGAACGCCGCGCCGACAGTCGTGAGGCCGAGCCCCATCGCCTTTGCATAAAAATTGGGAAGATGGACGGCGAGCGGCAGGCCGAGGGCCGCAATCGTGATGGACGGCAAGGAATAGAGAAACAGCCGCCATGTTGAATGATGTCTTTCGACCATTGCCGATAAACTCCTTACAGATATTCAGAAATATATTTTAGTCCGCTGATATGCCGGATGATCGCGGGTCGCCGGGCGCGAAGGTGCGCGTCTGCCGTGAACGGACGCTGTCATAGTCGGCCACATCGGCCCTGCAATCGCGAGGTCCAACCCAAGGTTTTTGGCATAAAGGGGTAGAAGGTAATCCACGAATGGCGAGCCTAAAGCCACGATCGGAATGGCGGGCAGCGAACAGGCAGCCAATGACCAACGCGAAAAGGACACATCGCGCCCCGCCTGGCCAGAAGACATAGTACCTCCCAAATTCATCCCGGCCGCCGCAAAGTCTCTGCGCCTTCGTCATTCCGACCGCCGAGGAGTATGCCCAAGCGTTCCCCAAGGTCCAAGCCCTCATTCTGACTCGGCGTCACTATTTTTTCCTCAATCACGGGAGCACCAGCCCGCATTGTCGGACAGGCTTGTCGAAGGCATGACACCGTTACACGCAGCATCTGAATCCAGCCAATTTCATCTGGAAAACGAGGCCGCATCCGTCTAGCTTGGCACCAGTTGCAAAACCCCGATACCGCCTTCAAGGAATCACACATGCACGGTCCGGCCACACCCAAATTCACGAATGACGCTGGCGTCGCGGAAATCCGCATCGGCGTCAAAGAATTTGAGTGCATCGGCGCAACGCCGCCCTATGACCACCCGCATGTATTTCTGGATATGGGCCGCAGCCACGAAGCGATCTGCCCCTATTGCTCGACGCTCTACAAGCACGACGCGAACCTGCACGCCGACGAAGCCGTGCCCGCCTCGGCGGTCTATCACGCCAAAGCGCACGCCTGAGATTTCATCCGCCGCTATTGGCTGCGGCCTTCGTTGCTGCCGGAGCGGGCAAAGAAGGCAGATGCGCAAGTGCGGGCTTCAAAACCAAACGTGAGGTCAGTGGGCGTGGCGCCACTGTGCCACCAAGGGCTGCAAGCCCGACAAATGCTGTACGGCACTGGCGCCTGCAAGCGGCCATTGATACAGCGTGGCGCAGGCACCGCCCACCCAAAGCGCAGTGTCTTCTGGCAGTTGGGCGCGTAGCTCGCGCAGACAGGCTTGCACTACGGCCGCCTTGTGCACGTTGCTGAAACTCAGGGCCACAACATCGGCCCGGTGCGCCACCGCCGCATGGGCGATGTCGGTCAGCGGGGTCTGTGTGCCCAAAGACACGCAAGTGCAGCCCTCCAGCGCCAACAGCGCCTCGACCATCAGCAGCCCGAGGCTGTGCTGCTCTTGGGGCATGGTGGTGAGCAGAACCTTGGGGCCTTGTGGCACGGGCTGAGGGGTCAGCGAGGCAATCGCTTGGCGCAAAACGCTTGTGATGACCTCGGTGTAGAGATGTTCTTCAAAAACTTCGAAGCGCCCCTGCGCCCAGGCATCACCCACCGCCGTCGTCAACGGTGCGACCAGATCAGTCACAAAAGGCGCCAGACCCATGCGCAACTGGGCATGGCTGAGACCGTGTCGCAGGCCGCGCGGATCATGCGCGCCTATGGCGTGAAGCAATTCACCGATCACCGGGTCGACACCAGCACTGTCTATTTTTGTCGTAGACAAATAAGCAGAGGGCGACGGGGCGTGCTGTGTCAACAGGGCCAGCAAATCGGCATGGTCCAGGCCCACCACCTTGCCGGGGCGCAGGCCGGAATCGAGCAACCGGCTGATCAGCTTGAGCTGCTGCACCTGCGCCACACTATACAGCCTGTCACCGGAAGAATCGCGTGTTGGCGTAGGAAATCCATAGCGTCGCTCCCATACGCGCAATGTGTCCTTGCCCAGACCGGTCTCGCGCTCAACAGCGGCAATCGGCAGGCCGACATCGCCGGATGCAGGTGGTATCGAAGCCATCGGAGGTGTCTGAGAATTCATGGTAAGGGACTTGATAAAATTGTTTGTCTATGACAAATATGATTTTGTCTAGTATATTACTCCACATGGGCAGCGCAACCTTGCTGTTCGGGCAATCCCCAAAAATCGGAAAAGTCCATGAAAGTCGCAGTCATCGGATCGGGCATATCGGGCTTGGCGGCCGCACACCGGCTGCGCCGGCAGGCGCATGTCACGCTGTTCGAGGCAGGTCACTATTTCGGTGGCCACACTCACACCGTTGATGTGTCCTTGCCCGACGCCCGCAGCCAGACCGTGACGCATGGGGTGGACACCGGCTTTCTGGTGTTCAACGAGCGCACCTATCCCGGCCTGATTGCGCTCCTTGATGAATTGCAGGTGCCTACGGCACGGTCGGACATGTCGTTTTCTGTCCAGGTTCCGGGTGCGGGTACGTTGGGCACCGGGACTTTGGAGTGGAGCGGCTCCAATCTGGCAACCGTGTTTGCCCAGCGGCACAACCTGTTGCGCCCCCGCTTTTTGGGTATGCTCTCCGAGGTGCTGCGCTTCAACCACCTGTGCACCGCGCTGGCCGACAACGGCCAAGAGCAGGCGCTGTCGCAGCCGCTGGGCGAGTTTTTGGACCAGCATGGGTTTGGAGCGGCGTTTCGCAACTGGTATTTCCTACCCATGCTGGGCTGCATCTGGAGCTGCCCGACCGACCAGATGCTGCGCTTTCCTGTGGCCACCATGGTACGCTTTTGCCACAACCACGGTCTCATCCAGGTCCAGAACCGGCCGCAGTGGTACACCGTGGCGGGCGGCGCGCGCCAGTATGTCAGCGCCATCTTGCAGGGGCTTGATGCGCGTCTGGCCACGCCAGTTACGCATATCGAGCGCAATGCCGCCGGCGTGCTCGTCCGCGCCAGCGGCGACGTCGAGCAATTCGACGCCGTGGTGCTGGCCGTGCATAGCGACCAAGCCCTGCGTCTGCTGGCGCAGCCCAGCGCCGCCGAGCAGCGGGTGCTGGGTGCCATCCACTACCAGCCCAACCGCGCTGTGCTGCACACCGACACCCGCGTGATGCCAAGGCGCCGTGCCGCCTGGGCGGCGTGGAACTACGAGCGTGCAGCCGATGGCACACAAGAATCGGCCCGTGTCTGCCTGCACTACTGGTTAAACCGCCTGCAACCTCTGCCCTTTGCGCAGCCGGTGCTGCTGTCACTCAATCCGGCGCGCAGCATCGACCCGACGCAGGTGCTGGCCGAGTTCAATTACGACCATCCGGTGTTCGAACTGGGGGCGCTGGCTGCGCAAAAGCAGGTGCCGCAGTTGCAGGGTGTTCAGCACACATGGTTTGCCGGTGCCTGGACAGGCTACGGCTTCCACGAAGACGGGCTACAGTCGGGCTACCGCGCTGCCGATGCGCTGCTGGACCAACTGCGTCAGCGGGAGGCCGCGTGAGTACCGCCGGATCACCCCAAGGCGTTCAGCACCGCAGGGCGCGGCGTGAAGGTACACCAGCGCCCACCCCTGCCCCCAGCGCTGGCGCGTCGGTCAATGTGCCGTATATCGGCTTTGGCCATGTGTGGCACACCCGGCTGCGTCCGCGCCGCCACCGTTTCGTCGCGCCTACATTTTTTCTTCTGCTTCCCATGCGGACACTGCACGAGCGGCCCGAGGCCGCGGGCGTGCTGGCGCTCAACCGCGCGGGAGCGCTTTCGTTCCACGACACTGACCATGGCGACGGTATCGGCCCGCAGCAGGGCGGCGCACTGGCCTGGCTGGAGGCGCTGTTGCAAGCCGAGGGCGTCACCGATGCGCAAGGGGAGATATGGTTGCAGTGCTATCCGCGCGTGATGGGCTATAGCTTCAAGCCGGTGAGTTTCTGGTACTGCCACCGCATGGACGGCAGCCTGCGCGCCATCGTGGCCGAGGTTCACAACACCTTTGGTGAGCGCCACGCCTACCTGCTCGACCACCCGCGCTATGGCCGAGAACTGCGGGCGCGAAAGGCATTTCATGTCTCGCCTTTCTGCACCTTGGTTGGTGGTTACCGCTTTGAATTTCGCCGAGGCGGGGCCGAGGGGTTGCAATCAGCGCATGTGCGCGTCGACTACCACGACGTCGAGGGACCCGTACTGCTCACCGGCATGGCCGGGCGGCTTGAACCGCTCACTGCCGCAAGTCGCCGCCGCGCTCTATGGCGCTACCCCCTGCTCACGCTGGGCGTAATGGCCCGCATCCTCTGGAACGCCCTGTTGCTATGGCTCAAACAGGTGCCATTCCACACCAAGCCCACGGCGCCCGCGTCGCCTGTTTCCCTTTCAACTTCATCCGACCACTGACCATGAACACAACCACCTCTCCGCTTCAAATCCGTTTGCCTGCTGGACTGCCCGCTACCGCGCGCCACGGCCTGCGCCTGCTACAGCGCCTTCAGCATGGTACACTGTACTTGGAACTGCCTGACGGCAGCACCTTGCAACTGGGTCAGGGCGACCACCCGCACGCCCGTCTGTGCCTGCACGACTGGCAGGTATTTGGCGCGGTGCTGCGTTCGGGCGACATTGGACTGGCCGAGGGCTATATCGATCAGCATTGGAGCACACCGCATCTGGCAGACCTGCTGCGCTTGCTGATGGCCAACCGCGACGCGCTGGAGTCGTTGGTCTATGGCGCGTGGTGGGGGCGGCTGGCCTATCGTCTGCGCCACCTGCTTAACCGCAATACGCGTACCGGCAGCCGACGCAACATCCACGCCCACTACGATTTGGGCAACGCCTTCTACCAGTTGTGGCTGGACAAGAGCATGAACTACTCGTCCGCATGGTTCCAAGGCGATCTGGAAAGCGATCTGATACAGGCGCAACATGCCAAGATGCGCCGTGCGCTGCACAGCGCGGGCGTACAACCGGATAGTCGGCTTCTGGAGATCGGCTGCGGTTGGGGCGCGCTGGCCGAGATGGCAGCGGGCGAATATCAGGCCCATGTGACAGGCGTGACGCTATCCACCGAGCAACTGGCATTCGGCCAGCAGCGTCTGCGCCAGGCGGGGCTGGCCGCGCGGACCGAGCTACGCCTGCAAGACTACCGCGACATTCAGGACGCGCCGTTCGACGCCATCTGCTCCATCGAAATGGTCGAGGCCGTAGGCCAAGCCTACTGGCCCAGCTACTTTGGCGCCGTGGCCCGCTTGCTCAAAACAGGTGGACGCGCCTGCGTGCAGAGCATTGTTATCGACGACGCGCTGTTCGAGCGCTATGTGCAGGGTACGGACTTTATCCAGCAATATGTTTTTCCCGGCGGCTGCCTGCCCAGCCCGGCGCGCTTTCGCGCAGCGGCGCAGCAGGCCGGTCTGCGCGTGGTGGAAGAATTCACCTTTGGCACCGACTACGCCGAGACCCTGCGCCGCTGGCACCGCCAGTTCACGCAGCAGCGCGCTCAGGTGCTGGCACAGGGCTTTGATACGAAGTTCCTGCGCACATGGGAGTTCTATCTCGCCTACTGCGAAGCCGCCTTCGACAGCCGCAACATCGACGTCGTGCAATACGTGTTGGTGAAGAACTAAAAAATGAAAGCAGTCAGCGCTTGATGCATATGCCTTACACCCAGTTGTCACCATTTAATCGCCTTGCACGAGCCGGCATTCTGGCCGTGGTGCTGGCCGTTGTCGGCGCTGCTACCGGCCCTGATACGGCGGAAGGAGATGCATCGGCGGCACCCGCCTTCATACAGCAGGCGCTGCCCGATGCCACTTTGTCAGGTCGGGGGCAGATGCGTTTTCTCGGACTGCGGATTTACGACGCCCGCCTCTGGACAAGACCTCAGTTCGAAGCAGCCGACTTTGATGCTCACCCGCTGGCGCTGGAACTGACCTACCACCGCGCCTTTAAAGGCTCTGCCATCGCCCAGCGCTCTATCGAGGAAATCGAGCGCCAAGGTGAACTGACGACGGAGCAGGCCCAACGCTGGCAAAAGGCGCTGACCGCCTTGCTGCCCGACGTCCAGGCGGGTGACCGCCTCACCGGGCTTTACCAGCCCGCACAGGGGATGCGCCTGTGGCGCGGACAGCAGGCGCTGGGCGCGATTGACGATGCCGAGCTGGCGCGCCGCTTCTTCAGCATCTGGCTGTCACCGCGCACCTCCGAGCCCAGCCTGCGCAGCGCTTTGCTGGCGCGCAACACGGGAGCCGGACCATGACCCGCGCCCGCTACGGGCTTTCTCGCAGGTGGTCTCCTATGTGCTCAAGCTCATGGCGACCTGCTTGCTGCATCGACTGTTGATTGCCTTCCGAAAACCGACCCAAGGAGTGACAACATGAACACGCGCCGTCTCGCCTTTCTGGCCCTTCTGGTCGGAGCTGTAACCCTTGCAAGCTGCGCCAGTCCGCAGGTCACCGACTACGCGGCGCAGCGCCCGCTATTGGAGCTTGATCAGTATTTCAATGGTCGCATTCACGCCCATGGCATTTTTCAAAAGCGTGGTGGCGAGGTGGTGCGCCGCTTCACCGTGGTGATGAACTGCCACTGGGAGGGCAACAAGGGCGTGCTTGACGAGGTCTTTACCTATTCGGATGGCACAACCGAGCGCCGTGTCTGGCATTTGACCAAACTCGCAAGCGGTCACTATACGGGACGCGCCGGCGACGTGGTGGGCGAGGCGCACGGGCAGGAGTCCGGCAATGCCTTCCGCTGGAACTACACGCTGCGCCTGCCGGTGGACGGCAAGGAATACGAAGTGCAATTCGACGACTGGATGTTTCTGGTCGACGAGCATGTGATGCTCAACCGCGCCACCATGAGCAAGTTCGGTGTCACGCTGGGTGACGTGCTCCTGTCCTTCACCAAGGAATAGTGCCGTGCCCCTCAATCCCCCCATCACCGACTGGCGCGGCCAACGCGTGTGGCTGATCGGTGCCTCCAGCGGAATCGGGCGCGCTGTGGCCGCGCTGCTGCATGATCGTGGCGCGCAAGTTTATGTGTCGGCGCGCCAGCAAGGTTTGCTCGATACGTTCGTGCGCGAGCACCCCGGCAGTCAGGCGCTGGCGCTCGATGTGACAGACGCGCAGGCCGTCGCCAACGCGGCGCAACACCTGCTGGCGACCGCTCCTCTGGATCTGGTGTGCTATTGCGCCGGCCACTATCGCCCCATGTCGGCCAGCGCGTTGGATTTGCCGGAACTGCTGCAGCACCAGCGTGTGAATGTCACGGGCGTGCTGCAAGTGCTGGCCGCCGTGATCCCCGCGCTGCTACAGGCGGCCGATGCGGGGCGCACGCCGCATCTCAGTCTGGTGGCCAGCGTGGCCGGCTGGCGCGGCTTGCCGCAAAGTCTGGCCTATGGACCTACCAAGGCGGCGTTGATCAATCTGGCAGAAAACCTGTTTCTTGACCTGCGCCCCAAAGGCGTGGGCGTGAGCCTGATCAATCCCGGTTTCGTCGATACTCCGCTGACGGCGCAAAACCAGTTTTCCATGCCCGCACTCCTCACGCCCGAGCAGGCGGCGCTGGCCATTATGCGCGGTTGGGAGCGGGGGCAGTTCGAGATGCACTTTCCCAAGCGGTTCACCGGCGTTCTCAAGCTCATGCGCTGTCTGCCGTACCGCTGGTATTTTCCCCTGATACACCGTTTCACAGGGCTTTGAACATGCAGACTTCACCCACGCTTGCTGGCGACGGTATACAGGCCACCACTGAGGCTGCCACGCAGCGGCTGATTGCACTCTACGAAGAGATTTCGCCCGCGCGCCTGTCCGGACTGGACGCCCATTACGCGCCCGATGCGCAGTTCAAAGACCCCTTCAACGACGTGCGCGGCGTGCCCGCCATCACGCAGATTTTTGCCCATATGTTCGCCACGCTGGATCAGCCGCGCTTCACCGTCACCCAGCACATCGTGCAGGGCGATCAGGCCTTTCTGGGTTGGGAATTCCGCTTTCACATGCGTCGCTGGCGACCAAAGGTCGAGCAATGCATTCACGGTGCTACTCTGGTGCGCTTCGACGCCGAGGGCCTCGTGACACTGCACCGCGACTACTGGGATGCTGCCCAAGAACTCTACGAAAAATTGCCCGTGCTCGGCAGCCTGATGCGCTGGCTGCGCAAATCCGCTTCGACCGGCGCGGGCCGACGCTGATACAAGCCTGAAACCCAATCAAGATGACAGCCCCAGCCGACACCGACCAACAAAAGACTTCTGCCATGGAGCCGAGTGCTCTGGTCTGGCTGCGCCGCGATCTGCGCTGCGAAGACCATGCGGCCCTGTACCACGCGCTGCGCCGCTATCCACGGGTGTACTGCTCCTTTGTGTTCGACACCGACATTCTGGATGAACTGCCCAGTCGCGAGGACCGGCGCGTGGAGTTCATTCATGCCAGCGTGCTGGAGTTGCACGCGCGCCTGCAACAACTGGCCGCGCATAGCGGCGCTGCCGGCGGCGGGCTCATCGTGCGTCATGGGCGGGCAGAGCAGGTCATCGTGCAACTCGCGCAAGAGCTTGGTGTGCGGGAGGTGCTCGCCAACCGCGACTACGAGCCTCGGGCCATTGCGCGCGACCAGCGCGTGACCGAGGACTTGCGCGCTTTGAGCATCACCTTCAGCGATTACAAAGACCAAGTACTGCTCGACCGCGAAGAGGTGCTGACCCAGCAAGGTCGGCCCTACAGCGTGTTCACGCCCTACAAACGCGCATGGCTTCAGCGGCTGGACGATTTCCAGCTTCATCCTTACCCTGTCAATCACTACGCCCACCATCTCGCAGCGCCGCCCGCGGGCGAACGCCTGCCCGCGCTGTCTGATCTGGGCTTTGCCCCCACCAATCTGCACGATCTGGCACTGCCCGCGGGCATGAGCGGCGCACAGCAACTGCTGCGCGATTTCTTGCCGCGCATGGCAGCGTATCGGGAAGCACGCGATTTTCCCTTTCGCAAGGGCGTGTCCTACCTCTCGGTCCACTTGCGCTTCGGCACGGTCTCCATCCGCCATGTGGCGTCTCTGGCTGCACGTCAGGCGGCCACAGGCTGTCAGGGTGCGCAGACATGGCTTTCCGAACTGGCGTGGCGCGATTTTTATTTCATGATCCTGTGGCACCACCCGCATGTGGTCACACAGTGTTTCAAGCCGGAATATGACGGCCTGCAATGGGACGAAGCACCCGAGCTGTGGCAGGCCTGGTGCGAGGCACGCACCGGCTACCCGCTGGTCGATGCTGCCATGCGCCAACTGCTGCAAACCGGCTACATGCACAACCGCCTGCGTATGGTGGTGGCGAGTTTTCTGACCAAAGATCTGGGCATTGACTGGCGCCGGGGCGAGCGCTTTTTTGCCATGCATCTGAACGATTACGATCTGGCCGCCAATAACGGGGGCTGGCAGTGGGCAGCTTCTACCGGATGCGACGCGCAGCCTTACTTCCGTATCTTCAATCCCATTACCCAGTCGCAGAAATTCGACCCGGAGGGCCGCTTCATCCGCCGCTACCTGCCCGAGCTTGAAGATGTGCCCAACGCGCACATCCACTTTCCCGCCGCCATGAAGCCCGCAGCTTTGACTAGCTGTGGTCTACGCCTCGGCGTGGACTACCCGCTACCAGTCGTCGACCACGCGCGAGCAAGAGAACGCACGCTGATGCGGTTTTCGCTTCGGCAGAGAGGGATAAAAGATGAAGCCAAGGTGTGATGAAGCCACGTACCACATTGTTCGGCCCACGGCCTGCGAAAAGCTGCCGCGGCGCGCCTCGCTGAGAAGGGGTGTTCTGCAAATGAGATCATGGCAATTACCGGCCATAGGTCGTTAGCAGAAACACAACGTTATGTTGCGGGCGCAAGTCAGAAGCTAAAGAGCTGGCTCCGGTTGTCTGAACAGCTTCGCGCTGGAGATAAGTGGCTTCC
>JAZJXO010000016.1:0-40537 GCA_040390855.1 Pseudomonadota bacterium | reverse complement strand
ATGACTCCACTTTCTCAGAAGCTGGAGCCTCCGGCAAACCCGGGGCGGTTCAGTCGAAAACATTTATGTTGGAGGCGGGCTACACAAACTCATATAGCAAAGAATTGCGTCTAAAATTGAATGCATTTTGCATGAGTATAGATGCGAGACCCCTTCAAATCTCTTTAATTTCAACAACGCCGGGAAGGGACTTTATCGCGCCTCTGATCTGCGGGGTGACTTTGTAGCCGCCTTTGAGTTGAATTTCGACCTCACGTCCGCCCTCACCCATCAGAATGAGGGAGACGAGGCCTTTGCCTTTTTCGGCGAGGCGGGTCTGGAGGAAGGGGATGGGCTTCTGGTCTTCAATGAATATTTTGAGGCCGGCTTCGGTGCCGTCCACGACATTGTCGATCGAGCGCACGGTCTGGGCGAGGAGTTTGGCCTCGTCGCCGTTATGTTCGATTTCGACGCCGAGGACGACGGCTTTGCCCGGTTCCAGCAGGTCGCGCGAGGCGTTGAGGACGTCGGAAAAGACAACGACTTCAAACTGGCCGGTCGGATCGGAGAGGCTGACGAAAGCGAAGGGATTACCTTTTTTGGATTTGCGTTCCTGCTTGGCGGTGATCGTGCCCGCGATCAGTTCGGTGCGGTTGTCACGTTTGAGCAATTCGGCGTAAGTGACGACCTTGGCGCGGCGGAGCGCGGTCTGGAAATCGTCGAGCGGGTGGCCGGAGAGATAGAAGCCGACAGCGTTGAACTCCTCGTTGAGGCGCTCCATCGGCAGCCATGGTTCGGCATATGGCAGCGCCGGATTGGCGACGCTCGCGCCTGAAGCTTCGCCGAAAAGGCTTACCTGCTTGCTTTCGCGCTCGTTCGCCGAGGCGTTCGCTGTGCCCAGCACGAGATCGACCGAGGCGAGCACCTGTGCGCGATGCGGGTTAATGCAATCAAACGCGCCTGCCTTGGCAAGATTTTCAAAGGCGCGCTTGTTTATGAAACGCGGGTTGATGCGGCGGGCGAAATCGAAGAGGTCGCGATAGGGCCCGCCCTCTTTGCGTACATCGACGAGATGCTGCATCGCCTGCATACCGACATTCTTGATGGCCGCGAGCGCATAGACGACATCACCGTCGAGCACGGAGAAGGTGGCCTCGGACTCGTTGACGCTGGGCGGGCGCACCTTGATGCCCATGCGGTTGGCATCTTGTTTGAAGATGTTGAGCTTGTCGGTGTTGCCGAGATCGAGGCTCATGGAGGCGGCGAAAAACTCGACCGGATGATTGGCCTTGAGCCATGCCGTCTGATAGGCGACGAGCGCATAGGCGGCGGCGTGGGATTTGTTGAAGCCGTAGCCGGCGAACTTGTCCACCAGTTCGAAAATCTGCGACGCCTGATTTTTATCGACTTGCTTGGCGACCGCGCCCGTCACGAAACGCTCTTTCTGCGCTTCCATTTCGGCTTTGATCTTTTTGCCCATGGCACGGCGCAGAAGATCGGCTTCACCGAGCGAGTAGTTCGCCAAGAGCTGGGCGATTTTCATCACCTGTTCCTGATAGATGATGACGCCGTAGGTTTCTGTCAGCACCGGCTCCAGAATCGGATGGAGATAATCCGGTTTTTCGCGTCCGTGTTTGCGCTCGATGTAGGACGGGATGTTGTCCATAGGGCCCGGACGGTAAAGCGCCACGAGAGCGATGATGTCTTCGAAACGGTCGGCTTCCAGTTTGCGCAACACGTCGCGCATACCGGAACTTTCAAGCTGGAACACGCCCACTGTTTCGGCACGCGCCAGCATGGCGAAGGTTTTTTCGTCCTCGAAGGGAAGCTGCAACAGATCGACGATGATGCCGCGCGCGGCCAACATTTTCACGGCTTCGTTGAGCACGGTCAGCGTTTTCAAACCGAGGAAGTCGAACTTCACGAGGCCTGCGGGCTCGACCCATTTCATGTTGAACTGCGTCACCGGCATTTCGGAGCGCGGATCGCGATAGAGCGGCACAAGCTCGTCAAGATCGCGGTCACCGATGACGACACCGGCGGCATGTGTCGAGGCGTGACGATAGAGACCTTCAAGGCGCTGGCCGATTTCGAGCAATTTGGCAATGGCCTCCTCGCTGTCACGCGCTTCCTGCAAACGCGGCTCGCCGGCAATGGCTTCGGCCAGCGTGACGGGGGCGGCGGGATTGTTGGGCACGAGTTTGCAGAGGCGGTCAACCTGACCATAAGGCAGTTGCAGCACACGGCCGACATCGCGCAGCACGGCGCGGGCCTGCAATTTACCGAAGGTGATGATCTGCGCGACGCGGGCCTTGCCGTAGCGGTCCTGCACATAGCGGATCACTTCGTCGCGGCGGTCCTGACAGAAGTCGATGTCGAAGTCGGGCATCGAGACGCGTTCGGGATTGAGCATACGCTCGAACAGCAGACCGAAGCGCAAGGGATCAAGATCGGTGATGGTGAGCGCCCAGGCGACGACCGAGCCTGCGCCCGAGCCACGGCCCGGCCCCACGGGAATACCATGCGCCTTTGCCCATTTGATGAAGTCGGCCACGATGAGGAAGTAGCCCGGAAAATCCATCTTGATGATGACATCAAGCTCGAAGCGCAACCGCGCGCGGTATTCGTCTTCGGTTGCCGCCATATCAAGAGCGACGAGGCGGGCGGTGAGCCCCTCCTCCGCTTGCTGGCGCAATTCGTCCGCTTCACCCTTTCCGGCGCTGAAGGTCGGCAGGATGGGCTTGCGGGTGCGAGGGCGATAGGCGCAGCGTTTTGCGATCTCGATGGTGTTCTCGACGGCTTCCGGAAGATCGTCGAACAGCGCGACCATTTCGTCCTGCGACTTGAAACGGTGATCAGGCGTCAGACGGCGGCGGTCGGTCTGCGAGACGTAAGCGCCTTCGGCAATGCAGATCATTGCGTCATGGGCTTCGTAATCGGCCTCCTGCGCGAAATAAGGTTCGTTGGTGGCAACAAGCGGCAGACCCATCGCATAGGCCATGTCGATCAGGCGATCTTCGGTCTGGCGCTCCGCGTCCATGCCGTGACGCTGCAACTCGACATAGAGGCGGTCACCAAAACAGGCGTGAAGGCGCTGCATCAGCGCCTCGGCGGGACCGCGCTGGCCGGTGACGAGGAGGCGGTTGACAAGACCTGCGGGGCCGCCTGTGAGGCAGATCAGACCTTCGGAATGGGCCTCGACAAGCTCAAGCGGCACATGGGGAAAGTCGCCCGCTTCCGGCCCGAGAAAGGCGCGGCTCGTGAGCTTCATCAGATTTTCGTAGCCCCGCTCGTCTTTGGCGAGCAAGGCCAATGTGCCCGAAAGTTCGCGGCGCTGGGGGCGACCTGGCTCGGCGGTCTCGTCCAGCATGACGGGCAGCGTTACGCCGGTGATGGGCTGAATGCCCGCGCCGGAAAGGACCTCGGAGGCTTCAAGCGCACCGAAAAGGTTGCCTGTGTCCGTGATCGCGACCGCAGGCATCCTGTCCGCTTTGCATAGCTTGGGCAGGTCTTTGAGGCGGATGGCACCTTCAAGCAGCGAATAGGCTGAATGGAGGCGCAGATGGATGAAGCGGGGAAATGAGTCGGGCATACGCGACATTGTCCGGCCCCTGCCCTTCAAAGTCACTGGCCTGTAAGGTCACGGCCCGACGATAGCTGTGGAAAAGAGTTACACTTAAGCCTGCATGGCCGCATGCGCGATTTCGACCCATGAGGCGGCAACCCAGACGAAGGCGCCGATGGAGAGAAGTGCGGCAATGTCTTTCAGCCAGACGCCTGTTTCGGACTCGTTGGCAGCGCGAATGAGTTTGGTCATTTGGAAGCCCCTGCAATCAAAGTTCACTATATGTTCTCTTTGGGGATGTTCTTCCTATGTTCTCATTCTGTCAAGGGTGATTTTGTAAAATTCTTCAGGCCGCTTTCCGGTCTTTATCGAGACGCGGCCCACGCATAGTCGAGGGCCGAGGCGGCATAGGTCGTGTCTGACGCGGCAAACGGCGTATAGCCTTTGGGCTTGGGCGGGACGGCGACAGCATCCGGCCAGCCGTCGGAGACCTCGAAGACGCGGAGCGCGGCGCTGCCTTTGGATCTGGAGGTAAAGGTCACCGTCACGCCTTCGGCGGCGGGTGCCGCATAGAGAAATTGCGACCACTCGCCCGGCGTTGTCTCGACCGGCGTCGGGATGCCGTTGATGGCAAGGTCCGCGACGGGCACATCTGCCCGCAGGATGAAGCGCAATTCGCGCGGGCGGTTGGCAGGAACGATTTTGAGCGTAACGAGCCCGCCCTGCGCATCGCCGCTGAGGACGGGGCGGGCGACGGCAGCGGCACGGGCCGGAGCCCGCCATGCTGGCATCGTGTAGCCCGGTGCCAGCGTCGACCATTCAGGCTTGCCGCCGTCAACCGTGAAGACGGCTTCGGACCAGACGTCGAGCGAGCGCAACATGCTGACACGGGCATATTGGTCGGGGCCGGGACCTGCAAGATAGAAGGCTTGCGTGAGGCGCGGATGGACGGCGCTGGCGGGACCAAACTTCGCCCAGCCGAGGGCGGCGAAAGCAACGAGCACGACGCCACCGGCGGCGAGGCTGCTACGCGGCAGGCGGATGAAGGCGTCGAGCGCGGGATAAAGCGCGATGGCAGCGACAATGGCAGGAAGGATGATGATGACCGGCAGGAAGCCGCCGAGGCCTAGGAAGACAGCCGCGCCATAGCCTGCGATCTGCACCATGGAAAGGAAGGCGAGCGGCAGAGTAATGACCAGCCCTAAAGGTGCGTCGATATTGCCTTTGGTGAGGGCGACAAGGAGCGCTGCCGCGAGTGAGACGGGGATCAGCGGCCAGACGAAGAAGAGTGTCGTGGCGGGGGCTGCGATTTGCAGACCCAGCGAGATGACGAAGAGGAGGAGAAGTCCGCCGAACCATGTTCCCCAGAGGGTGAGGTAACGGCGCAAAGCAAGCGTCAGGCCCCAAGCGAGGCCAAGCGCCAGAAGCACACAACCGCCGGTGAAGAACTCATAGCGGCCAATCATTGTGTATTTGGCCTGCATGTTGAACGAGCCGACAAACACGCGACCGGCGAGGAAGAAAACGATGCCTTCGAGCAGGAGAAGGAGAAGGAAAAAGCCTGCGCCTATCGCGATGCTGCGTTCAACGACGAGGCGGTCCGCCCTCGCCTTCCATGCGGCAAAACCGATGAGCAGCGCAAGCAGCACGATGAGGCCCCAACCGGCGGCGAAGGAATAACTCACGAATATCAAGCCGAAGATGTCGCTATAGATGATGTCGGGTTCGCTGGCGCGGAGATCGTCGGCATTGCCGAGTGAGGCGGCAAGCGCGAGGACCTGATCACCCATATGTTGCAGGCTGCCGCGATTGAGAATATCGGGCGTGGCGCTTGATGTGTGATAGGCGAATTCATCGCCGATGAAGGCGAAGTTGAGGCCGGGGATTTTCGCGTCGAAGGCGGTGGTGAGATCTGTGAAGTTGGGCATCACGCGGTAGAGGAAAGCGGAGAGCGAATTGGCAGAAGGATCGCTGACTGCTTTGCTATAGGTGGCCATGAGCCCGCCCGCGTTGCTGCTCGTTTCGAACATGAAAGCACGGCCACCGGCACCACGGGACTCAAGATTGAGGACGAGGCCCACGCGCTTTACGAGCGGGTTTTGCGTGAAGAAGGCACGGGCGCCGAGAAGGCCCACTTCCTCGCCTTCGGTGAAGAGGAAGATCACGTCGCGCCTGAGCGCGCCCGCCGCTTTAAGGTTTCCGGCAATTTCGAGCATGGCGGCAACGCCTGCCGTGTCGTCCGGCGCACCGGCGGAATTGGGCACTGTGTCGTAATGCGCAGAAAGGAGCAGCGCGGGGAGATCGGGCGATGTGCCTTTCAATATAGCAATGACATTATGCACATTGGCCGCGACCGCCGTCCGCGCGACACGCGTCGGGACGTAGATCGCTTGCTGGGTTGCGTCCGATTCGACGGCAAGGCCAAGCCCGACAAGTCGCGCGGTTATGTATTGGCGCACACGGATAATGTCGGTCGAGCCGATGGGATGGGGACGTGCGGCAATGGTCTCGACGTCGAGCATGGCACGGGTGGCGGAGAAGGTCATGCGCGGCACGTCGCCGCCAAGGGCTGCAGGCGGTTGCGCAAGATGGGAGGCGGCCCAGAGGCTGAGCACGAACACAATGACGTAAGAGACTGCTCTGGTCATCTGTTCGTCCCCCATATGCCCCTTTTATCAGAGGCTTTGATAATGCGCCTGCAACTCCGCGCCTTCGAGCAGGCGACCTTCATGCAAAAGAACCACGCGGTCCATCTGACCGGCGAGATCGAGATTATGTGTGGCGACGAGCGCCGCCACGCCTTCGTTGCGGCAGATCGAGAGAAGTTCGTTGAAAACATGTCTTGATGTTTTGGGATCGAGATTGCCGGTGGGTTCGTCCGCGAGCAGCAAACGCGGGCGATTGGCCAGTGCTCGCGCAATGGCCACACGCTGTTGCTCGCCGCCGGACAGTTCGGCGGGGCGATGTGTGGCCCGGGGACCGAGACCCATACGCTCCAGCAGATATTGCGCGAAGCTCTCGGCGGATTTTTTCGGCACACCGGCAATGAGCTGGGGCAAGACGACATTTTCGAGTGCGGAGAACTCGGGCAACAGATTGTGGAACTGGTAGACAAAGCCAAGCTCGGCGCGGCGAACGCCGGTTTTCAAACCATCGCGCAGACTCACGCAGTTGCGGCCCATGATGACGACTTCGCCGTCATCGGGAGTTTCGAGAAGGCCTGCAATATGAAGCAGCGAGGATTTGCCGGAGCCGGACGGACCGACAAGGCCGACCATTTCGCCTTCGGCTATATCGAGCGAGGCGCGTTCAAAGATACGCAGATCGACTTCGCCCTGATGATAAACGCGGGTGATGTCGCGGAGCGAGAGAACTGTGTTGGCGTTTTCCATGTTGCCCTCCTCACTCGTACCGTAGCGCTTCGACAGGATCGAGCGAAGCCGCGCGCCATGCAGGATAAAGCGTGGCGGCGAAGGAAAGGAACAAAGCCATACCGACGATCGAGGCGACTTCGCCCGGATTCACAACAGCGGGCATTTGCGAGAGGAAGTAGATTTCCGGATTGAAGAGGATGACACCCAGAAGCTCGGACAGAGCTTTGCGGATCGCCTCTATGTTCAGACAAAACAATGTGCCGAGCGCAAAGCCTGCAAACGTGCCGACCACGCCGATGGCTGCACCGGAGATGAAGAAGACGCGCATGACGGTTCCTTTGGTCGCGCCCATCGTGCGCAAGACCGCGATGTCGCGGCCTTTGTCCTTCACCAGCATGATGAGGCCCGACACGATGTTGAGGGAGGCCACGAGCAGGATCAGTGTGAGGATCAGAAACATCACATTGCGTTCGACCTGAAGCGCGCTGAAAAAGGTCTCGTTGGTCTGCTGCCATGTCAGCACATCGCAGCAGGAACCAGCGACGCCGCTAACCGGCCCGACAAGCATGTTCACCTTATCGGGATCCTGCACCATTACCTCAATCGCGGTGACGCCTTCCTGCGTGCGAAAATAGCCCCGCGCTTCATCGAGCGGCATGAAAATGACGCTGCTATCATATTCCGACATGCCGATCTCGAAGATCGCGGCGATGTTATAGGCCTTGACGCGGGGCGCTGTGCCGAAAGGCGTGATCGCGCCGCGCGGGCTCAGCAGCGTGATGTTCTCCCCGACTGCGAGGCCCAGATTTTTTGCCATGCGCGCGCCGATGACGACTTTGTCGCCCTCGTCAAACTTGTCGAGCGCCCCGGATTCGATTTTCGTCGAGACGATCTGGAGGTTCTGCAAATTTTTGCCGCTGATGCCACGCACCATTGCGCCACCGGCATTATAGGGGCTGGAGGCCATGACCTGACCTTCGACAATCGGTGTCGCGCGGACAACACCCGGCAATTTTTCGATCTCGGCGGCGACGCTGTCATAGTCGGTGATGAAGCTCGATGCGCTGCGCACGATCATGTGGCCGTTGAGCCCCAGAATCCGGTCGAGCAGTTCGATGCGAAATCCGTTCATCACCGACATGACGATGATGAGCGTGGCCACACCGAGCAGGATGCCGAGAAAGGAGAAGCCCGCGATCACCGAGATGAACCCTTCGCGGCGGCGTGCGCGGAGATAGCGAAAGGCGAGCATCCATTCAAAGAAACCGAAGGGGCGCGACTTCCCGCGTCCTCGTTTGTCCATGCTCGCGGCTTCACTCATATGCGGTCCTCAAATCGGGGGATCAGGCTGTCAGCTTTTGCAAAGCGGCATCAAGCGACAGCTCAACCCGCTCGCCGCTGGCGCGATTTTTCAGTTCAACTACGCCGGTTTTAAGGCCGCGCGGACCGACGACCAGCTGCCACGGCAGGCCGATCAAATCCATGTTGGCGAATTTGGCACCGGCGCGTTCGTCCGTGTCGTCATAGAGGACTTTGACCCCCGCGTTTCCGAGTTTGCCGTAGATGTCCTCGCAGGCCTTGTCGGTGTCCGCATCGCCTGCCTTCATGTTGATGATGCCGACCTTGAAAGGCGCAACGGATTCCGGCCAGATGATGCCGTTTTCGTCATGGCTTGCCTCGATGATGCCGCCGACGAGGCGCGAGACGCCGACACCGTAGGAGCCGCCATGAATCGGGCGATCAGCGCCGTCGGAGCCGGTGACGATGGCCTTCATCGCGTCGGAGTATTTCGTGCCGAAGTAGAAGACCTGACCGACTTCGATGCCGCGTGTGTTGACGCGCTTGTCGGCAGGGACTTCCTTCTCGAAGCGGGCATTGTCATGCACGTCTTCGGTGGCGGCATAAAGGTCGGTCCATTTGGC
Organism: Pseudomonadota bacterium; assembly: GCA_040390855.1. Lineage (GTDB taxonomy): Bacteria > Pseudomonadota > Alphaproteobacteria > Parvibaculales > Parvibaculaceae > Parvibaculum. Next base: position 31,697 of record JAZJXO010000016.1, on the reverse strand, counting down.
GATGAGGGGCGCGAGGTCGCTGTCGTAGTCCACATCGGCAGGCGGCGGGGGAAGATCGAGCACGTCCTTGTTGATGAAGACGCCACTCTCGCCTGTCTCGGCAAGGATAATGAACTCATGGCTCAGATCGCCGCCGATGGGGCCGGTTTCGGCGCGCATCGGAATGGCCTTGAGGCCCATGCGTGCGAACATGCGGAGATAGGCCACAAACATGCGGTTGTATGAACGACGCGCAGCCGCCTCGTCGATATCGAAGGAGTAAGCATCCTTCATCAGAAATTCGCGGCCACGCATGACGCCGAAACGGGGGCGCTGCTCGTCACGAAACTTCCATTGCGTATGGTAGAGATTGAGCGGCAAGGCGCGGTAGGAGCGCACGTAAGAGCGGAAGATCTCGGTGATCATCTCTTCGTTGGTCGGACCGTAAAGCAGCTCGCGCTCGTGACGATCCTTGATGCGGAGCATTTCGGGGCCGTAGGCGTCATAGCGACCGCTTTCGCGCCAGAGATCGGCAAGCTGAAGCGTCGGCATCAGCATTTCCAATGCCCCTGCCCTGTCCATTTCCTCGCGCACGATCTGCTCGATATTTTGCAGCACGGCAAAGCCCAGCGGCAGCCAGGCATAGATGCCGGCGGCCTCCTGCCGGATCATGCCGGCGCGCAGCATGAGACGGTGCGAGACGATCTGCGCCTCGGCGGGGTTTTCTTTGAGCGTGGGCAGGAAATATCTGGAGAGGCGCATCATAAACCTTGAGCGGGAGTCCTGCCGGTGAGCGGCAAAAGGATTTCGGGGGCTCAAGTTTTAGGGTGAACCGCGAGGAATGGCAACGTGGGGAACGCGCAGAAAGTCTTAGTTTTGCGCGGCCTTCTGGGTCTTTTGGGCCAACAGCCATGAGCGGATGTCGATTTCGGGCGGGGTTTCGACGCCGCGTCCAGACTGGAGGCCGTAGGGACCTCGTTCCAACTGATCAACAGAGTAGCTCATCTCGACGTCATAGGTTCGGTCGATCTGGTTTCGCAAAGGCTGCTCGGCATTGTACCAGCGGGTTTTTTCCGCGCCGTCGGGACAGGAGGCAAGCTCGGCGGGGTCGGTGGCACCCCAGCGGCGCTCGACGCATTGATAGGGATCGAAGGAGAGCTTGAAGAGGCGCTTGGCGACATCATCCACAGTCAAGGTGATGTGGCGACCGTTGGTGGTTTTGTAGGGTGTTTTGCAGTCGGCGCTTTCATCGTCGTAAGCGGCGAGCATATCGCCGATGATGTCATTGCCCTTGTAGACGAGGCGCGGACTGTCGATGGATTTGAGCAGCACGAACTGGCGGACCGCGTCATACATTTCCTTGTAGGCGGTCTTGAGGCGCGCATCACGGGACGGCGTCGAATAAAGCTCCCAGACGCCATCGGTGCCGTAGATATTGCGCGGCAGCTTCGGCGGCGGGGTCATCAGATGCGTGCGGCCCTCGTTGCGGGATATTTCGATCGCCTGATTGCGCGTGCGGATGTCGCTGCAAAGCGTCTGCATCATCGCGCGGACTTCTTCGACGGGGTGATAAGCAAGTTCGCCATTGGACAGGCGCGCGCGGAAATACGTGTAGTAATCCATCGTCTCGCCGTCTTTGACGAAGGTCGCAGTGGCCCAGAGCACAGGATTGACCGGCGGATTGCCGACATATTGTTCGAGCGAGAAGTCGGGAATATCAGCATTCGGCGTGCCGGTGAGGCGACCGCCGACAAGCGTGCCGCTGGCCGTGCGCGTTGCGCCGACGAGCCTGACGGGCCGCCAGTTCTGGAAGATGGAACCAAGCTCGGGACCCGTGCGCAGGAACTCGCGACCGACGAAAGAGCGGCTCAATGTGTGATCGGGATGCGACGAAAAAATGAGAATGCGACCGTTGCTTTCGACCCGCCAGACAATCGAGACATGGCCGTTCACGTCATAGGCAATCGTACCCGGACGGATGCCCTGACGGTCGAGGCGCGGCGAATAGGTGTCGGAGAAATAAGTCGCGCTTTCCGCCATGGAGTTGCGCCGGTACATGGCGGTCGAGACCGTGTTGGTGATCTCAATCAGCAACGGAATGGCATTGACACCGGAAGCTGTGGCGGGGACCGACGCACGGCCCACGATGCGGTTGCCGCCTGACGAATAGCGGATGTCGCCGCGCGGACCATCGGACGACAGCATCGCGTTTTGCCAGCCGAAGGGGAGTCCGTTTTTCCAGGCATAATAGGCACGCAGAAAATAAGGAACGTCGGCGCAATCCATCAGGAATTTCACCTTCGGATCGGTGTGACGGTAGGGATTGCCGGGGCCCTTCATGCATTCGTCAACCGTCCAGCAATCGGATTTGCCCAAGGATGTGACGAACTCTTCAAAGCCCTTTTCGTCGGACGCGTCCCAATGATCTTTGGTGATGCGCCATGAGGCGGCGGACGCGGGCGCGACGGACAACCACGCAAAAGCTGCGAGCGACAAAAAGACGAGCAGAAAACGCATGAAAGCCCCCGGACAAGATCGGCTGAGCGTCGGTGGATAAGGGCGGAGAGTCAAGGAAGGCGCGCACCGGACTCATTGGCGCAGGCTTCGGTCAGTGCCCGATTTCCGCCGGAAACGTCCTGCCCGTCGATTGTGACACGACCGGTTTTCACCTCCAGTGTGACATTGGCGACCTCAAGTTTTGTCGCATGGCTGAAGGGCGTGACGGGCCCACCGGCGAAGGGAAATATCTCGACGGGGAACTGATAGTAGTCGCGCGGCTTGTATGGTTCGGCACCGTCGAGATCGGCGGGCGCGACGGTGCTGCCATCGGCGGCGACGCCGGGTTTGTAGTCGGCATCATCAGAAAGATAAGGCGCGATCTCGCGGCAGGTAGCCGGATCGATTTTAATGATTTTGAGCGGCTCGCCCTTGCCTGCGAGCTCGTCGTCCGCGTGGGCGGGCGAGGCCAAGAGCACGAGGGCAAACGCCATGTGGTTCACTGAAAGCTGCACGGACTAAACCTCACCCTGACGAGACACGGTTATTGTTTCATGTCGCTGCTAAATTGACCAGAATTGCTGCTCATGCAGGGATGAGTCGGGGGGCTTTGATGGCGAGATTTCTTGATCGGTATTTCGGATTCAGCGCGGTAGGCTCGACATTGCGCACCGAATTGCTGGCGGGCGTCACGACCTACCTGACGATGGCCTATATCATTTTTGTGAACCCTGCGATCCTGTCCGGCACGGGCATGGATTTTGGCGCGGTGTTTGTGGCGACCTGTCTCGCCGCTGCCATCAGCAGCGCGATCATGGGGCTTTACGCCAATTATCCCGTCGCGCTGGCACCCGGCATGGGGCTCAATGCCTACTTTGCTTTCGTGGTTGTGCCGCAATTCGGCGGCGACTGGCGCACCGCATTGGGCTGCGTTTTCCTATCCGGCATTTTGTTTTTCCTCATCTCGATTTCGCCTTCGCGGGAATGGCTGATCAATTCCATTCCGCGCTCGCAGAAGAGTGCGATTGCGGCGGGGATCGGGTTTTTCCTCGCGCTGATCGGCTTGAAAAACGCAGGCATTGTCGTTTCCGATGCGGACACGCTGGTGACGCTGGGGCGCTTTGAAGCGGCGGCTTTGCTGGCGGCGGGTGGTTTTGTCGTGCTGGTGGGGCTTGCCGCACGCAAGGTCAAAGGCGCGATCATTATTTCGGTTCTGAGCGTTACGGCTGTTGCTATCGGGCTCGGGTTGCAACCGTTCACCGGCGTGGCCGCGATGCCGCCTTCGCTCGCGCCGACATTTCTCCAGATGAACCTGACGACGGCCATTCATGCGGGGTTTGTCACCATTGTGCTGGTGTTTTTGCTGGTCGATCTGCTCGACACCGCGGGGACGCTGGTGAGCGTGGCGGCGCGGGCGAATATGCTCGACGCCGACGGGAAACTGCCGCGTTTGCGCAAGGCGATGGTGGCGGATTCGGCCGCCTGCATGATCGGAGCGGCGCTCGGCACATCGACCACCACGAGCTATATCGAGAGCGCGGCAGGCGTAGACGCCGGAGGGCGGACAGGGCTTACCGCCGTCACGGTTGCCGTGCTTTTTCTGGGGAGCCTGTTCCTCGCGCCGCTCGCCCACGCGGTGCCTGTCTATGCGACCGCCCCTGCCCTTGTGTTCATCGCCTGCCTTATGGCGCGGGGGCTGACGGAAATGGACTGGGACGACCTCACGGAATCAGTGCCTGCGGTGGTGACGGCGCTGGCCATTCCGCTGACCTTTTCGATCGCCAGCGGTATCGGATTGGGGTTCCTTGCCTATGTTGCAATCAAGGTCCTGGCAGGCCGTCCGCGCGAGGCCTCCGGCGCTGTCGCCATTATTGCGGCGGCTTTTCTGGTGAAACTCGCTTTTGTCTGACCATTTGGAATTATACGTATGAGGGGAGCGCAAAAAGATTCCGGAAATTGCCGATAAAACGGCGCTACGGGGATAAAATTGCGTGACAGGGTGTCGCAGCTTACCTATAGTCCCTCACACAAAAGGGACCGCGCGAAACATATAACTGCGCGGCCCAAGTTTAGGGAGGGAACGCTGACACGGATCGCATGATCTGTTGGCGCGACCAAGAGGGATTACTACGGAAGCAAGGTCATGGAAATGACCTTGCTTTTTTTTGACCTGTTTGCGGAAAGGTCGGCAGAAAAAGGCTCAATAGCTGTCGTTGAATTTCGGCATGAAGGGGATGTCCTTGAAGGACACCGGTTTTTCGATAATCAGGTAAGCAACGCCGGCCCAGACTATTGCCGCCAGAACGGTGGTGATCGCGGCCTTGCGCCAGAGCATCGGGCGGACCGGCGCACCGGGGTCGCGGCCCTCGCCTTCGATCGCGCCTTCCTCATGCTGCGAGTGGACACCGAAGGGGAGCGTCGCGAAGAGGACGAGCCACCAGATGACAAGATAGATGGCGAGGCCGGCGGTCAGGTTCATTTTTGTTATTCCCTGTTTTCGTGTGGTGCACAGTCTAGCGCGTTCAGACGCGCGTGACGACGACCGAGACTTGCGCCTTCTTGCCCCACTCCCGATTGATGGACCCGCGCACAGAACGGCGCACGGCTTCGGCGACGTCGGCATCGTCTTTCCGCTTTTTGGCGGGCAGCTTGTCCAAGGCAGCATCGACCGCATCGAGGGCGATGTCTTCGAAACTCTCGCCGAAACTATCCTCGCGGGGCAAGCCATGAAGCGCGACCTGCGGGTCACCGAGGACTTCGCCCTTGTCATCCAGCACGAGCGAGACAAAGACCGCGCCCGCGAAAGCGAGTTTGCGGCGTTCCTGCACAGCACCGTCATCGGAGGCGGTCAGCACATCGCCGTCGAGATAGATGCGGCCATGGGCGACTTCGGCAATGACTTCGGCGGGGCCCGGCGCGATGCGGGTCATCAACCCGTTGCGGGTGGTGATCGCTTCGGGCACCTGCAACTCACGCGCAAGCGCGGTGTGCTCGGCCAAGTGGCGGGCTTCGCCATGGACGGGGATGGCGAGTTCCGGCCTGATCCACTGATACATGGCGACAAGATCGTCCCTGCACGGATGACCGGAGACATGGACAAAATGATCGCGCTCGGTGATGACGGCGATGCCGCGCTCGGAGAGCTGGTTCTGTAGCTCGAAGATCGTCTGTTCGTTGCCCGGAATAATGCGCGAGGAAAAGATGACCGTATCACCTTTTGACAATGTGATGTTGCGGTGGCTGTCGTCCACGATGCGGGCGAGCGCTGCGCGGGGCTCGCCCTGACTGCCGGTGCAGATCATCAGGACTTTATCATTGGGGATGTAACCGATTTCATCTTCCGAAAGAAACGGCGGCAGATCGGCGAGGTAACCCGCCTCACGGGCGGCGCTGACGAGGCGGAACATGGAGCGGCCCACCAGCACAACATGACGGTCGCAGGCTTGCGCCGCTTTGGCGATGCTTTCGACACGGGCGACATTGGACGCGAAGGTTGTGACCGCGACGCGGCCTTTGCAGGGGCGGATCACTTCGATGAGGCTCGCGGCCACTTCGGATTCCGAGCCTGCTGTGCCTTTGGAAAAGACATTGGTGCTGTCGCAGATGATGGCGCGGACGCCCTCGTCGCCAATTTCGATCAGGCGTTCGACATTCATCTTCGCACCGACAAGCGGCTCGGGATCAATCTTCCAGTCGCCCGTATGCATGATGGTGCCAAGCGACGTGCGGATGGCCAGCGCGTTGGGTTCGGGGATCGAGTGCGTCAGCGTCACGAACTCGATGTCGAAAGGGCCGAGCGTGAAGCGCGAGCCAAGCTCGACAATGTGGAGCGGCACGTCATTCTCAATGCCTTTGTCGATGAGCTTAGCGCGGACGAGCGTCGCGGTGAAGGGCGTGGCATAGACAGGGCAGCGCAGGCGCGGCCAGAGATGGGCGACCGCACCGATATGGTCTTCATGCGCGTGGGTCAGCACGAGGCCAACGAGATTGTCGATATGGTCTTCGATGAAACCGGTGTCGGGCATGATGAGGTCGATGCCCGGCGTCGCGTCGTGGCCGAAGGTGACGCCCAGATCGACCATGAGCCATTGGCGCGACTTCGCAGGGCCGAACCCGTAGAGATTGAGGTTCATGCCGATCTCGCCGGAGCCGCCAAGGGGGAGAAAGACGAGTTCGTCGGTGGTTGATTGGGCGCGTTTGTTCATCGCACCAAACTAACGCGTCGCGGCGGGAAAGAACACATCTCCCGCCGAGACAGAACGCAGCGTGCCGCGCTCGTCGCGGACTTCGAGCGCACCGTCGAGCGCCAGCCCTTCGAATGTTCCGGTGAATGTTTCGTCTGACAGGCGCACCGTAATGGGACCGCCCAAACCTTGCGCATGGGCGAGCCATGCCTCACGGATGACAGCAAAGCCCTGCACGTCGCGCCATTGGCGGATGCGGATGTCGAAGGCAGCGGCGAGTGCTGTCAGCGCGTCGGACGGCGTAACGCCGGTCACGCCGAGCGCATTAAGAGAGGTCGCGGGAAATTCCACATTGTCAGGGTGCTGCGCCAGATTGATGCCCATGCCTATCGCCAGCCATGCAAGCTCGGCACCCGCTATGCCCGAGCTTTCCAAGAGGATGCCGGAGAGCTTGCGGCCACCATAAAGAACGTCGTTCGGCCATTTGAGTTTTAGGTCGGGGCGCAGGTCCGGCGGGAGCAGCGAGGCCACCGCATCATGCACGGCAAGCGCGGCGACGAAGCTCATCTCGGCGGCTTTGCGGGGGCTGGCTTCAGGTCGCAGAAAGAGCGTGCCCATGAAATTGCCGGACGGCGACACCCATGTGCGACCACGGCGTCCACGGCCTGCGGTCTGCACCTGCGCTGTGATCCAGACCGGGCCGACCTCGCCTGCCTCGCCGAGACGACGCGCCTCCTCGTTGGTGCTGTCGATCTCGGTGAAGGCTTTATGCGAGACGCCCTGCGGCAACATCAGTGGACAAGAGCGGCGGCGGCGATCTGGGCACTGGCGAGAAGCGGTGCGGGAAGCGCCCAGAACAGCATGGTGAAGAGGCCGGACAGGCCGAGCACAACTGTCAGTTCACGCGGCATCGAGCCTTCGAGCGCGGCCACCGGTTCATCAAAATACATGATCTTGATGACGCGGAGATAATAGAAGGCGCCGACAACCGAGGTGACCACGCCGATGACGGCGAGCGTGAAGAGGCCCGCATCGACAGCCGCTATGAAGACATAGAACTTCGCGAAGAAACCGGCGAGCGGCGGGATGCCAGCGAGCGAGAACATGAGCATCGAGAAGAAGAAGGCATAGACCGGCTGGCTGCGCGAGACACCCGCGAGATCGTTGATCGTCTCGACCTGCTGGCCACCGCGACGCATGGCAAGGATGCAGCAGAAGACGCCAGCATTCATAATCACGTAGATCGTGAGATAAATGAGCACGCCTTTGACACCATCGACTGTGCCCGCAGCGACGCCGACCAGCGCGAAACCCATATGGCCGATGGAGCTATAGGCCATAAGGCGTTTGATATTGTTCTGACCAATGGCAGCGAAAGACCCAAGCAACATCGAAGCGACAGAGACGAAGACGATGATCTGGTTCCACTCAGGCGCGATGGCGGGAAACGCGGTGAAGAGCACACGCATGGTGAGCGCAAGGGCCGCGACCTTCGGCGCACCGGCCAGGAATGCTGTAACCGGCGTGGGCGCGCCTTCATAGACATCGGGCGTCCACATGTGGAACGGCACAGCGGAAATCTTGAATGCCAATGCGGCGAGGATAAACACCAAGCCGAAGATGAGGCCGATTGCCTGATGATCGGCGCTGATGGCAGCGGCGACTTTGATAAAGTCCAACGCGCCCGTGTAGCCATAGACAAGCGAGCAGCCATAAAGCAGCAGGCCGGAAGAAAGCGCACCGAGGACGAAATACTTCAAGCCCGCTTCAGACGACTTGGCGTTGTCGCGGTGGAAAGCGGCGATGACATAGATCGCCAGCGACTGAAGCTCCAGACCCATATAGAGCGAGAGGAAGCTCGCGGCGGAGACCATCATCATCATGCCGAGCGCGGCCAATGCGATGAGGACCGGAAACTCGAAACGGTCCATGCCTTCGCGGCGGATGAATGTCAGCGACATGATGACGGCTGTCGCGGCACCAAGGAGGATCAGAAGTTTTACGAAACGGGTATAGGGATCGACCGTGAAGAGGCCGGAGAAGGTCGTTTGCGTGAGAGTACCCTGCCCCGCTACGAGAAAGGCCGTGACGAGGAAAAGGACGACCACACCGTAAGCGACATGCGCCGTGGGGCTCACCTTGCGAAAAACGCCGTACATGAGCAGGAGCATCGCGCCGCAAGCCAGCACGATCTCGGGAATGGCAGGCCCGAAGGCCGGAAGAAGTTGTGCGTTGTCCATTTGCCTGTCGTCTTCCTATCGGGTCGCTATCTGGCGCAGCGCATCGAGCGCAGAGTTGCCGATGTTCATTGCCTCGTGGGCTTTGAGCGCGGCATCGTAATTGGCAATCAGGTGTTCGACCGACACCGCCATGATGTGAAAGATCGGCGCGGGATAGATGCCGAACAGAATTGTTGTCGCAACCAGCGGCGCGAGCGTGATCATTTCGCGGCGGTTGAGGTCGAGGATATTTTTGAGCTTCTCTTTGTCGAGCACGCCGAAGACGACGCGACGGTAGAGGAAAAGCGCATAAGCCGCCGAAAGAATGACGCCCGTGGCGGCAAGTGCTGCAACCCAGGTGTTCGACTGGAACGCGCCGACCAGCGTCAGGAATTCACCGACGAAACCGGATGTGCCGGGCAGACCGACATTGGCCATCGTGAAGATCAGCAGCGCCACCGCGTAGAAGGGCATCCGGTTGACGAGGCCGCCATAGGCCGCGATCTCGCGCGTGTGGATGCGGTCATAGATCACACCGACGCAGAGAAAGAGCGCACCGGAGACCCAGCCATGCGACAGCATCTGGAAGATGCCGCCTTCGACGCCTTGTGTGTTGCCGGTGAAAATGCCCATGGTCACGAAGCCCATATGTGCGACGGACGAATAGGCGATGAGCTTTTTCATGTCTTCCTGCACCAGCGCGACGAGCGAGGTGTAGATGACGGCAATGACAGAGAGCGTGAAAATCAGCGGCGCGAAATCTGCCGACGCGACGGGGAACATGGGCAGCGAGAAACGGAGGAAACCGTAGCCGCCCATCTTCAGCAAGATGCCGGCGAGGATGACCGAGCCTGCGGTCGGCGCTTCGACGTGGGCGTCGGGCAACCATGTATGGACCGGCCACATCGGCATCTTCACGGCAAAGGAGGCGAAGAAGGCGAGCCAGAGCCATGTCTGCATCGCTTCGGGGAACGGATAGTCCATCAGCGTGGGGATGTCGGTCGTGTGGGCAACCGAATACATGGCCATGATGGCGACGAGCATCAGCACCGAACCGAGCAACGTGTAGAGAAACAGTTTGAAGCTCGCATAGATACGACGCGCGCCGCCCCAGATGCCGATGATGAGGAACATCGGAATGAGGCCTGCTTCGAAGAAGAAGTAGAAGAGAACGAGATCGAGCGAGCAGAAAACGCCGATCATCAATGTTTCGAGAATGAGGAAGGCGATCATATATTCGCGGACGCGCGTTGTGATCGACTCCCAGCTTGCGAGAATGCAGGCGGGCATCAGGAAGGTCGTGAGGATGACGAACATCACAGAGATGCCGTCAACGCCCATATGATAGCTAATTGCGCCGCCGAGCCAGTCGGTCTTTTGCACGAACTGGAAATTCGAGGTTGAAGCGTCGAAATGCACGAGCAGATAGAGCGAAACGGCGAAGGTGATCACCGTGGTCCAGAGCGCGATCCAGCGGGCGTTGCGCGCCACGGCGGCTTCGTTGCCTTGCAGGACGAGGATCAACGCCGCACCGACTGCGGGCAGGAACGTGATCAGCGAAAGAATGTACCCGTCGGCCATCAGTGGACGCCCCCAAGCATGAAGTAAGTGGCGAGGCCCGCGACGCCCAGAAGCATGGCAAAGGCGTAGTGATAGACATAGCCGGTTTGCAGACGCACGACGCCACGCGTGATGTCGAGGATGCGGGCCGAGACGCCGTCCGGTCCCCATCCGTCGATGATACGACCGTCACCCTGCTTCCACAGAAGGCGACCGATCCAGAAGGCGGGGCGCACGAAAAGGAAATCGTAAAGCTCGTCGACATACCACTTGTTGAGCAGGAAATTATACAGCGGGGCCTGCGTGCGGGCGAGTTCGCGCGGGAGGTGCGGCCAAGAAATATAGAAGAGCCACGAGAGCGCGAAGCCGAGAAGCATCATCAGCGACGGGATCTGCGGCACCCAGGCGGGAACTTCATGCATGGCGTGCATCACGTGATTGTCGGCACCGCGGAAAATGGCATCGAGCCAGAAGGCCTCGTGCATTTCTCCGACAAAATAAGGTGCGAAGACATAGCCCGCGCCGACCGCGCCGACCGCGAGGATAACCAGCGGAATGAGCATGACGAGCGGGCTCTCATGCACATGTTCCATTGTGTGGTGGTCGGCGCGCGGTGCACCGTGGAACGTCAGGTGGATAAGACGCCATGAATAGAACGAGGTGAGGAAGGCGGCGACGACCAACATTATGAAAGCATACATATGCATCGGGTTGTGGCCCGCGAATGTCGCTTCGATAATGGCGTCCTTGGAATAGAAACCGGCAAAGCCCCAGAATCCTGTAAGCGCCAATGTGCCGATGACCATCATTACATAGGTAGCCGGAATGAGCTTGCGGATACCGCCCATCTTGCGCATGTCCTGCTCGCCACCCATCGCGTGAATGACCGAGCCGGAGCCAAGGAACAGCAGCGCCTTGAAGAAGGCATGGGTGAAGAGGTGGAACATCGCCGCTTCATAGGCACCAACGCCGAGGGCGGCAAACATATAGCCGAGCTGCGAGCAGGTGGAATAAGCGATAACGCGCTTGATGTCGTTCTGTACAAGGCCAACAGTCGCCGCAAAGATCGCGGTGGTTGCGCCGATGAAGGTGACGAAAGTGAGCGCGGTGGCGGAATACTCGAAGATGGGCGAGCAGCGGGCGACAAGGAAGACGCCGGCGGTCACCATCGTAGCGGCATGGATGAGCGCCGACACGGGCGTCGGACCTTCCATCGCGTCCGGCAGCCATGTGTGGAGCATGAATTGCGCCGACTTGCCCATCGCGCCCATGAACAAGAGCAGGCAGATCGTCGTCACCAGCGGCATCTGATGGCCGAGGAACATGAAGCTGCGCGTTTCGAGATGCGGGATCGCTTTGAATACCGTGTCGAACTCGACCGAGCCGATGGTCATAAAGATCGTCGCGATGCCGAGGATGAGGCCGAAGTCGCCGACGCGGTTCACTACGAAGGCTTTGATGGCGGCGGCATTGGCCGAAGGCTTCTGATACCAGAAGCCGATGAGAAGGTAAGACGCAAGACCGACGCCCTCCCAGCCGAAGAAAAGCTGGATGAAATTGTCAGCGGTGACCAGCATAAGCATCGCGAAGGTGAAGAGCGAGAGATAAGCGAAGAAGCGCGGCTGGTGGTCATCGTGGCTCATATAGCCGATCGAATAGATGTGCACGAGCGCGGAGACGGACGTGACCACAACCAGCATGACAGCGGTGAGCGCGTCGATGCGCAGGCGCCAGTCCGCTTCGAAGGCACCGCTGTCGATCCATGTCAGCACATGGATGTGATCGGTAACGCCGCCGAAGGTGACCTGCGGGAAGGCGATGATGGAGAGCGCCGCCGAGATGACGAGGAAACCGGACGTGACCAGCTGCGAGGCACGCACGCCGATGACGCGGCCGAAAATGCCTGCAATCAGGAAACCCAGAAGCGGCAGAAAGACGATTGCGGAGTACATATTCTCTCCTACCCCTTCATCAGATTTACATCGTCAACCGCGATGGAGCCGCGGTTGCGGAAATAGGTCACAAGAATGGCAAGGCCGATGGCCGCTTCGGCGGCGGCGACCGTCAGCACGAACAGCGCGAAGACCTGACCGGTCAGATCGTGCAGGAAGGTGGAGAAGGCCACGAGATTGATATTCACCGCGAGCAGCATCAACTCGACCGACATCAGAATGATGATGACGTTCTTGCGGTTCAAGAAGATGCCGAAGACACCGATCGTGAAGAGGATCGCGGCGACTGTGAGATAATGTCCAAGACCGATTGTCATTTTCAGAGTCCTTGTCCCGGCTTCACGTCTTTGTACTCCACGCCTTCCGAGCGCTTTCGACCGACCTGATGTGCGATGACCTGACGTTTGATGTCGGGGCGGTGGCGCAATGTCAGAACAATCGCGCCGATCATGGCGACGAGGAGAATGAGGCCCGATGCCTGAAAGAGATACATGTATTGAGTGTAGATCACCTGACCTAGCGCGCGCGTGTTGGTAACGTCGGCCACCGGCGGCACAGGCGACGCAGCCGCGGCAACGGCGTCAGGGGTGATGATCCATGATGTGCCGACGAGCGTGAGTTCGAGCAGCAGGACGAGACCCAGCAGCGCGCCGACGGGCAGATATTGCAGGAATCCCTGACGCAGTTGCACGAAGTCGATGTCTAGCATCATCACGACGAAAAGGAAGAGCACCGCGACCGCGCCGACATAGACAATGACAAGGATGAGCGCGATGAACTCCGCCCCCATCAGGATGAAAAGAGCGGCGGCATTGAAGAAAGCGAGGATGAGAAACAAAACCGAGTGAACGGGATTGCGGGCCGCGATGACCATGAACCCTGCGGCGATGGCTATCGCTGCAAAGACATAGAAGGCTATGGCGGTGACGATCATGTGGACCTCTGTCCCTATTCTATTCTTTGTTCAGGGTTCGAGCTGTTAGCGGTAGGGCGCGTCGAGTTCGATATTCTTGGCAATCTCGCGTTCCCAACGGTCGCCGTTGGAAAGGAGGCGGTCTTTGTCATAGAGGAGCTCTTCACGGGTTTCCGTGGCGAACTCGAAATTCGGACCTTCGACGATGGCGTCCACAGGGCAAGCTTCCTGGCAGAAGCCGCAATAGATGCATTTCGTCATGTCGATGTCGTAACGCGTCGTGCGGCGCGTGCCGTCGTTGCGGCGGGGGCCCGCCTCAATGGTGATGGCCTGCGCGGGGCAGATCGCTTCGCAGAGCTTGCAGGCGATGCAGCGTTCTTCGCCGTTCGGATAGCGGCGCAGCGCATGCTCGCCACGGAAGCGCGGCGACAGCGGGCCTTTTTCGAACGGATAGTTGATCGTCGTCTTCGGCTTGAAGAAATACTTCATCGCCAGAATGAACGCGCCGACAAACTCTGTGAGGAAGAGTGAGCGGGTGACCTGATTGAAGGATGCCATGTCTTTTTTACTCCTTCACTCAATGATGCGGGACAAGGCCGAAGCCGACGAGCACACCTGCCGTCAACACAACCCAGAACAGCGAGAACGGAAGAAAGACCTTCCAGCCGAGACGCATCAGTTGGTCGTAGCGATAGCGCGGCACAAAGGCCTTCACCATCGAGATCATGAAGAACACCATGAAAGTCTTGATGACCATCCACACGATGCCCGGGATCCAGTTGAACGGCGCAATGTCGAAGGGCGGCAGCCAGCCACCGAAGAACAGGATCGACATCATGGCGGACATGAGAATGATCGCCACATATTCGCCGAGCATGAACATCATGTAGGGCGTGGACGAATATTCGACCATGAAGCCCGCGACGAGTTCGGATTCAGCTTCCACCAGATCGAACGGCGGACGGTTGGTTTCTGCCAGCGCCGAGATGAAGAAGATGACGAGCATCGGCAGATGCCAGAGCCAGTACCAGTTGAAGAACCCGTAATTGCCGTCCTGCGCGCGCACGATGTCGGAGAGGTTCAGCGATCCCGCGGTCATCAGCACAGTGATGAGCACGAAGCCGATGGAGACTTCATACGACACCATCTGCGCGGCAGAGCGCAGCGCCGAGAGGAAGGGATATTTCGAGTTCGACGCCCAACCCGCCATGATGACGCCGTACACGCTGAGCGAGGAGAAAGCCAGAATGTAGAGGATGCCGATATTCATATTGGAGATGACGAGCCCGTCGCCCACCGGCACCACGGCCCAGGCGGCAAGCGAGAGCGTCACAGTGACGAGAGGGGCGAGCAGGAACACGCCTTTGTTCGCGCCCGAGGGAATGATGTTTTCCTTGAACACGAATTTGAGCAAGTCGGCAAACGATTGCAACAGACCGAAAGCACCCACCACGTTGGGGCCGCGACGAAGCTGCACCGCCGCCCAGATCTTGCGGTCAGCGAGCAGAATGTAAGCCGTGAAGATCAGCAGACCGACGAGCAGCAGAAGCGACTGTCCGATCATGATCAGAAGAGGCAAGCCGTAGGTGAAGAAGAAATCCTGCATGGCTTACTCCGCCGCCTGTGCGCCGCGACGGCTACGGGCAAGTTCGGCTGAACAATCAGCCATCGTCTTGCTCGCGCGCGCAATCGGGTTTGTCAGGTGGAAATCTTTGACGGGCGTGTCGAAAGCGGCGCTGTCCAATTCACCGGAGGCGAGATCGGGGAGCGCGCCTGCGGGCACCACTTCGTCGATGGAAGCAAAATGCGGCGCGGCAGCGACAATGGCGTCACGGAGCGCAGCGAGCGTGTCGTAAGGCAATGTCTTGCCGAGTTCGGCAGAGAGCGCACGAAGGATGGTCCAGTCTTCACGCGCTTCGCCGGGCGGGAACGCCGCACGATTGCCGCGCTGGACGCGACCTTCGGTATTGGCATAGAGCCCGTCTTTTTCCGTGTAGGCGGCACCCGGCAGAATGACGTCGGCGCGATGCGCACCATTGTCGCCGTGTGTGCCCTGATAGATCACGAAAGCAGAGCCCAATTTGGTGAAGTCGATTTCGTCGGCACCGAGGAGGTAAACAACGTCGATCTCGCCTTTGCTTGTGCCATCAAGGATCGCTCCCACATCGCGTCCGCCTTCAGCGGGCACAAGGCCAAGATCGAGACCGGCAACGCGGGCGGCTGCCGTGTGCAGCATATTGAACGAGGCGTTCGTTGCTTTGGCGAGCGCGACAGCGGCGGCGAGGACAGCCGCACCGTCTTTGCGTGTCAGAGCGCCCTGCCCCACGATGATCATCGGGGCTTTGGCATTTTTCAGAACGTCAGCGAAGCCACCGCCCGAGGCGAGCGACTTCAGCGTGTCTGGACCAGCGCCGAGGTGATCATAGTCATAGGTCAGATCAACGCGCGGACCGATGACGCCGACTTTGAGGCCGCCGACGCGCGAGCGCTTACGGATGCGGGCATTGATGATCGGTGCTTCTTTGCGCGGGTCGGAGCCGATGATGAGAATGGCGTCAGCCGCTTCGATGCCTGCAATAGTCGCATTGAAAATATACGACGAGCGGGCACCACCGATTTTCGCGCCGTCCTGACGGCAATCAATGTTCGCAGAGCCGAGCGACGTGAAGAGGTCTTTCAACGCTTTCAGTTCTTCGGCGGCAGCAAGGTCACCGGCGATGGCGGCAATGCGCTCGCCCTTCGCGCCCTTGAGCTTGGCGGCAATGGCGGCGAAGGCTTCGGCCCATGAGGCTTCAGCGAGCTTGCCGTTGACGCGCACATAGGGACGATCAAGACGCTGTGTCTTCAGACCATCCGCCACAAAGCGTGTCTTGTCAGAAATCCATTCCTCGTTCACGTCCTCGTTGAGACGCGGCAGGATGCGGATGACTTCAGAGCCACGGGCATCAACGCGGATGTTGGAACCAACGGCATCCATCACGTCCACAGATTCAGTTTTGCGCAATTCCCACGGACGCGCGGTGAAAGCGGTCGGGCGGAAGGTCAGCGCGCCGACGGGGCAAAGATCGACCACGTTGGCAGACAGTTCCGACGACAATGTGCTTTCAAGATAGGTCGTGATTTCCATATCTTCGCCACGACCGATGGCACCAATTTCCGGTGTGCCTGCGACTTCGGTGGCAAAGCGTACACAGCGTGTGCACTGGATGCAGCGGGTCATCACGGTCTTGACGAGCGGACCCATATATTTTTCTTCGACCGCACGCTTGTTTTCGATGAAGCGCGACCCGTCGACGCCGTAAGCCATCGACTGATCCTGCAGATCGCATTCGCCGCCCTGATCGCAGATCGGGCAATCAAGCGGATGATTGATAAGCAGGAATTCCATCACGCCTTCGCGGGCGCGTTTCACCTGTTCGGTCGTGGTGCGGACAATCGCGCCTTCCGACGCGGGCATCGCACAGGACGCAACCGGCTTCGGCGACTTCTCGACCTCGACCAGACACATGCGGCAGTTGCCTGCGATGGACAGACGCTCGTGATAGCAGAAGCGCGGAATTTCGACGCCTGCGGCTTCGCAAGCCTGCAGCAGCGTTGCGCCTGCCGGTACTTCGACTTCGATGCCGTCAACTGTAACTTTGGGCATTACGCATTCCCGGAAGGTTGTTGCGCCGCGCGATACGCCGCAAATAGGTCCGACACCAGAACACCGTCGATGGTGAGACCATCAAGGCGGCAATCTGAAATTGATAGGTTGCTTAAATTCGCATCAGCAATCGTCACGCCCTGAAGATTGGCATTGGTCACGCTGCAACCGGCAAGATTCACATCGTCGAGGGTGAGACCATCAAGACGGCAATCTGAAATGGACAGATTGCTCAGCTTCACATCAGCAATCGTCATGCCCTGAAGGTTGACATTGCTTACGCTGCAATTGGCGAGGTTCACATTCCTGAAGCTCGCGCCTGCCAGATTCACGTCGTCAAAAACGGAATTGGCGAGATTGGCGTCACTCGCTTCGATGCGATCATTGATGTGATTGAGCTGCATGGGCCTACTCCGCTGCCGCGAGGTGACGACGATGCGCAGCGATGCGATCCTCAATCACAGGACGGAAATGACGGATGAGGCCTTGGATCGGCCACGCGGCGGCATCGCCCAGCGCACAGATCGTGTGGCCTTCAACACGCTTCGTCACGTCGAGCAGCATGTCGATTTCCTCGACCGCCGCTTCGCCGGAGACGAGACGCTCCATGACGCGCCACATCCAGCCCGTGCCTTCGCGGCAGGGCGTGCACTGGCCGCAGCTTTCGTGCTTATAGAACGCCGAGAGCCGCGCAATGGCTTTGATGAGGTCGGTCGATTTATCCATGACGATGACCGCCGCCGTGCCGAGGCCTGACTGCACCGCCTTGAGGCTGTCGAAATCCATCAGCACATCGTCGCAAATGGATTTGGGCAGCAGCGGAACGGAGGAGCCGCCGGGGATGACCGCGAGAAGGTTGTCCCAGCCGCCACGCACGCCGCCGCAATGCTTGTCGATCAGTTCACGGAGCGAAATGCCCATCTCTTCTTCGACATTGCAGGGCTTGTTGACGTGGCCCGAGATCGAAAAGATTTTCGTGCCCGTGTTGTTCGGACGACCGAGGCCGGCAAACCATGTCGCGCCACGACGCAGGATGGTCGGGGCGACCGCGATGGACTCGACGTTGTTCACTGTCGTCGGCGCACCATAGAGGCCCATATTGGCGGGGAACGGCGGCTTCAGGCGCGGCATCCCCTTCTTGCCTTCGAGGCTTTCGAGAAGCGCCGTTTCTTCGCCGCAGATATAAGCGCCTGCGCCGTGATGGACATAGAGATCGAAGTCCCAGCCGGAGCCTGCGGCGTTCTTGCCCAGAAGGCCGTCGGCATAGGCTTCATCAACGGCTTTCTGGAGCGCGACGCGTTCAGCGATGAATTCGCCGCGCACATAGATGTAGCAAACATGGGCCTGCATCGCGAAGGACGCGATCAGGCAGCCTTCGATCAGCTTCTGCGGATCGTAGCGCATGATCTCGCGGTCTTTGCAGGTGCCGGGCTCGGACTCGTCGGCATTGACGACGAGGTAATGCGGACGGCCACCTGAATCTTTCGGCATGAAGGACCATTTGAGGCCCGTCGGGAAACCGGCACCACCGCGACCACGAAGGCCTGACTTTTTCATCTCGTCGATGATCCAGTCGCGGCCCTTCTCGATCAGCGCTGCCGTACCGTCCCAGTCGCCACGCATCTTGGCGCCCGTGAGCCCCGGCGTTCCGAGGCCGTAGAGATTGGTGAAAATGCGATCTTCGTCTTTCAGCATCACTTGCCCCCGCCTGCGATGGGTGTCGTCAGGCTTGTGAGCCCGCCAATGGGTTCCGAGCCGTTGCGGCCCGTCTGCGAGCCGATCTTCACCGGCTTGCCATTGCGCAGGTCTTCGAGAAGCTGACCCATGGACGCTCCGTCGAGGTCTTCATAATAGTCATCATTGATCTGGACCATCGGCGCGTTGGCGCAAGCGCCCAAGCATTCGACTTCGATCCATGAGAGCTTGCCGTCGGCGCTCACCTGACCTTCGGGGCCGATATGTTTCGCGCACGCGGCTTTGATGTCGTCCGAGCCGCGCAGCCAGCACGGCGTCGTGCCGCAAAGCTGCACGAAATGTTCGCCCACGGGCGACAGATTGAACATCGTGTAGAAGGTCGCGACTTCGAGGGCGCGGATGTAATCCATCTTCAGCATGTCGGCGACATAGCGGATGGCGGGCTCGCTGAGCCAGCCTTCTTGCTTTTGCGCCTGCCAGAAGAGCGGGATGATCGCCGAGGCCTGACGGCCTTCGGGATATTTCGCGATTTGACCTTTGGCCCATTCCGCATTTTCCGGCGAGAACGTAAAGCCCGCAGGCTGTTTGGCACTCAGACGACGCACACTCATCGGTCAACCTCACCGAACACGATGTCGATGGAGCCAAGGATGGCGGCAACGTCCGCCAGCATGTGTCCACGACAGAGAAAATCCATGGCCTGCAAATGCGCAAAACCCGGTGCGCGGATTTTGCACTTGTAAGGCTTGTTGCTCCCGTCCGAGACGAGATAGACGCCGAACTCGCCCTTGGGCGCTTCGACAGCGGCGTACACTTCACCGGCAGGCACGTGATAGCCCTCGGTATAGAGCTTGAAGTGATGGATAAGCGCTTCCATCGAGGTCTTCATGTCCGCGCGTTTGGGCGGCGCGATTTTGCCGTCCGTCGTGTTGACCGGACCTTCGGGCATCATCTCAATGCATTGCTTGATGATGCGGAGCGACTGGCGCATTTCATCCATGCGGACGAGATAGCGATCATAGCAATCGCCGTTCTTGCCGACGGGAATGTCGAAGTCGAGTTCCGAATAAACTTCGTAAGGCTGCGAGCGGCGCAAATCCCACGCCATGCCGGAGCCGCGCACCATGACGCCGGAAAAGCCCCAGGCCTGCGCATCTTCCGGCGTCACGATGCCGATGTCGGCATTGCGCTGCATGAAAATGCGGTTGCCCGTGAGCAGCGTTTCGAGATCGTCGAGCATCTTCTCGTAAGGGCCGCAGAAATTATAAATGTCGCGCAGCAGTTCCGGCGTCACATCCTGATGGACGCCACCGGGACGGAAATAGGCCGCGTGCATACGCGAGCCCGAGGCGCGTTCATAGAACACCATCAGGTTTTCACGTTCGACGAAGCCCCAGAGCGGCGGCGTCAATGCGCCGACGTCCATCGCCTGCGTTGTCGTGTTGAGGATGTGCGACATCAGGCGGCCGATCTCGGAGAAGATCACGCGGATGAATTGCGCACGGCGCGGCACCGTGATGCCGAGCAATTTCTCAACCGCGAGGCAATAGGCGTGTTCCTGATTCATCGGTGCGCAATAATCGAGCCGGTCGAAATAAGGCAGTGCTTGCAGGAAGGTTTTGGCTTCGATCAGCTTTTCAGTGCCGCGATGGAGGAGACCGATATGCGGATCGACGCGCTCGACGATTTCGCCTTCAAGCTCCAGCACGAGGCGCAACACGCCATGCGCTGCCGGATGCTGCGGACCGAAATTCAGCGAGAAGGTGCGGAGTTTTTGTTCGGCTGTGAGCTGGTTCATGGTTTCGGCTCCGCTTTCTCGTCGCCGGGCAGGATGTACTCGGCACCCTCCCAGGGAGACAGGAAATCGAACGTGCGGAATTCCTGTGTGAGTTTGACGGGTTCGTAAATCACGCGCTTCTGGTCGGCGTCGTAGCGCACTTCGACATAGCCCGTCATCGGGAAGTCCTTGCGCAGCGGATGACCGGCAAAGCCGTAATCGGTGAGGATGCGGCGCAAATCGGGATGACCGGAAAAGAGCACACCGTACATGTCGTAGGTTTCGCGCTCGAACCAGTTGGCCGTCGGGAACACATCCACCACGCTCGGCACCTGACCGTCTTCATCGGTCGAGACTTTGACGCGGATACGGATGTTTTTCGTCATCGAGAGCAGGTGGTAGACCACATCGAAGCGTTCGGCGCGCGTCGGGTAGTCCACCGCCGTCACGTCCATGAGTTCGGTGAAGCGGCACCCGGCATCCTCGCGCAGGAAGGCAAGCACGGAACTGATGGCACCGACTTGCGCCACGACATTCAGCTCACCATATGCAATCTCGTGAGAGACAATCGCATCTCCCAGCATTGCGCGGAGATGGTCGCCAAGGTTTTTCAGGCTATCGTCCATCGAAGCAGTCTCGAAGCTCATATGCTGGGTGCGCCTGCTCGAGTGAGAGGCCTCCAGTGCGGATTGAAATCACCGGTCGATTGAGCCGGTCCGGCGAATTTTCTTTTGCAGCGCGAGGATACCGTAGATCAGAGCCTCGGCTGTGGGCGGGCAACCGGGGACGTAAATGTCGACCGGAACGATGCGATCGCAACCGCGCACCACGGAATAGGAATAATGATAATAGCCGCCGCCATTGGCGCATGATCCCATCGAGATCACGTAACGCGGCTCCGGCATCTGGTCATAGACCTTGCGGAGCGCAGGCGCCATTTTGTTGGTGAGCGTGCCGGCGACAATCATCACGTCGGACTGGCGCGGGGACGCGCGCGGCGCGAAGCCGAAGCGCTCGGTATCGTAGCGCGGCATGGACGAATGGATCATCTCCACCGCGCAGCAGGCCAGACCAAAGGTCATAAACATCAGCGAACCTGTGCGCGACCAGTTGATGAGGTCATCAACGCTTGTTAGCAGAAAGCCCTTGTCGGCCAACTCGTCGGAAATCAGTTTGAAATCGGCTTCCGAGGGAACCGCGTTGCCCACTTGTCCGTGACCTTGGACCGCAACGGCTGATGTGTCACTCACTCCCATTCGAGAGCCCCTCTCTTCCACTCATAGGTAAAGCCGATGGTCAGCACGCCGAGGAACACCATCATCGACCAGAAACCGAACATGCCCACATCGCCGAGCGAGATCGCCCAGGGAAAGAGGAAGGCCACTTCGAGGTCGAAAATGATGAAGAGAATGGCAACCAGATAATACTTAACGTCGAACTTCATGCGGGCGTCGTCAAATGCCTCAAAGCCGCATTCATAGGCCGAGAGCTTTTCTGTGTCGGGCATGGAGGGGGCGGTCAGGAAAGGGGCAATCAGCAAGGCCAGACCGATCACAAGCGAGAGGCCCAAAAACACCAGAATGGGCAGGTACTCACTCAGCAGGTCTTCCATTTTGTCCCCTTTTCCCAATAAGCCCCTATTGGGTCATTCGATCAGCGAAATGCGCCGCCTCGGCAGGCTCCCGAATCCGCGGGCAGTATAGCCGTGGGTCATACAGAATCAAATGCCGCACGCCAAGTTATGAACCACGTTCTCACGCAAAAAAACGTTGTAGCGCCTAGAGTTGCAAGTCATTCGCAATTCGTTCGCGGTTGCACACAAGAGGGCGCAAAGTGTACGCAAACACGCATACCTGAGCAGGCCCAGATGACGATTATCAGAAAATAATATGAGGGATAATGGCGAGAGTGACGGGACTCGAACCCGCGACCTTCGGCGTGACAGGCCGACGCTCTAACCAACTGAGCTACACCCCCGACGAGGACACGTATGCGCCCGCTGAGTGGGCGGTTGATACGGCGCGGGAGGGAGTGTGTCAAGGCGTTTTGGCCGGATGCGTTGAAGTTTCACGGGTTTTGTTGGGGGGAAGCTAGCCGGTGCTGCCCGATCCTACTTCCTACCTCGTCCAGAAGAGTTCACTCTTATTTCCGCCGACATTTGCTTTGGATGACTGGACCAACTCGGGCAATGGCTAAATGAAAAATGGTAGGCGGTGACGGACTCGAACCGCCGACATCCTCGGTGTAAACGAGGCGCTCTACCAACTGAGCTAACCACCCGCGCGGAGGCTTGAAAACCTGCGGCAACGGGCTTTTCCTAGCCGATGCCTGAAGGCATTGCAATATCGCGCTAAAGGCACGATCTTGCCACGGCTTGCGGGTGCCCTGCCCGCTGCTGATTTGCCCCGGAGCTTTCCCGTGAACCGGACTTTTGCGCCGTTTTTCTCTTTACTGGTGGCGACCGGTATTTTGCTCACCGGCAACGGTCTGTTCGGCACGCTTATTCCGCTGCGCGCAGGCATTGAGGGCTTCAGCACCGGCACGATCGGGTTGCTCGGCAGCTCCTATTTTATCGGCTTTCTCGCGGGCTGCGTGACGGGGCCGCATATCGTGCGCCGCGCGGGGCATATCCGCAGTTTTGCCGCGCTCGCGGGGATCGCCTCCGTGTTGCCGCTGATGCATGAACTGGTCATCAATCCCTGGGTCTGGGCTGTGCTGCGCGTGTTGCACGGTTTTGCCTTTGCCGGTCTCTATATGGTCATTGAAAGCTGGATCAATGAACGCGCGACAAATGAAACGCGCGGGCGGCTTTTTTCGATCTATCTCATCATCAATTTCAGTTCGATCACGCTCGGGCAGTTTTTGCTGAACATCGCCGACCCTGCGCATTTCACGCTCTTTGCGATTGTGTCGATGCTGACCTCGCTGGCGTTGGTGCCTATTTCGCTGTCGACCACGGTGCAGCCTGCGCCGCTGGCCTCCACGGAAATTTTCATCCGGCGGCTCTACAAGATTTCGCCGGTCGGCATGATGGGGAGTTTTGTTGTCGGCATTGCCAACGCACCGTTCTGGACGCTGGGACCGATCTTTGCCAAAGACAGCGGGCTCGATCTGTTCGGTGTGTCGGTCTTTATGACGGCGGCGATTGTCGGTGGTGCAGTGGCCCAATGGCCCATCGGGCGCATCTCGGACCGGACGGATCGCCGTCGTGTGATCCTCGGACTTTGCTTCGGTTCCATTTGCGCCGAACTCGCCATGGTCGCGGCACGCGGCGCGGAGGCTCATAATCTGATGCTCGCAGCGGGCTTCCTTTTCGGCGTGATGGCGCTGACGCTTTATTCGGTCTGCGTGGCGCATACGAATGATCACGCCTCGCGCGAGAGCTTTGTCAGCGTGTCGGGCGGTTTGCTGCTCGTCTATGCACTGGGCGCGATTGTCGGGCCGTCGGCGGCGTCCTTCGGCGCGGGCTATTACGGCATGTCATTCATTTTCATCTTCGGTGCCTGCGTGCATGTGGTCTACGGTCTGTTCACGCTTTACCGCATCGCGACCCATCCGGATGTGTCGCTCTATAAGAAGACGGATTTTGCCGCAGTGGCCGAACCTGCGATGGACCCCGCGAGCGAGATTGATCCGCGGGCAGTGCAGAAATAGCCCGACACTGTGAGCCCCAGCCCTTGAAACTGATTTTTCAGCATCCCGAAAACAACAAAGCCGACGGCCCCCGTATCAGGGCTGTCGGCTTATGTCTGTCGTCTGTCGTCGATTAAGCGTTGACACTGTCTTTCAAGCCCTTGCCGGCCTTGAATTTCGGCTGCTTGGAAGCCGGGATCTGGATGGTTTCGCCGGTACGCGGGTTGCGGCCCTCGGTGGCGGCGCGGGCGGACACGGTAAAAGTGCCGAAGCCGACCAAGCGCACTTCGTCGCCTTTTTTCAGCGACTCCGTGATCGTCTCGAAAACGCAATCGACGGCCTTGGTCGCGTCGGTTTTCGAAAGACCGGTGCGGTCTGCCAGTTCTGCAATGAGATCGTTTTTATTCACGTCAGGCCCCTCAGGAATCGGCGCGGAACTGCGCCTCGGTGTTAAGCAGGACTTTACCTGCCGTAGCGGAACAGGGTCAAAGTAAAACTCGCGGAAATCCGCGAATATCTGGCATTAATCGCAAGGTAATAGGTGCAATTTGATGGCAAAACGGGGGCACATGGCCCCCGTTTCCATCTATTTCCAATCGCTTATTGCTTCCGGCTCTCTTAGTGAGCGAGCGGCGTTTCAGCGGCAGGACCACGGCGTTCTGCTGCCTGCTGGGCAACATAGGCCGCTTCATCCCATTCAATCGGCTCCGGCATACGCACGAGCGCGTTGCGCAAAACTTCATCAACGGTCGAGACCGGAATGATCTCCATCAGGTTTTTGACGTTGTCCGGAATATCGGCCAGGTCTTTTGCATTGTCCTGCGGGATCATCACACGCTTGATGCCGCCACGCAGCGCGGCAAGGAGCTTTTCCTTCAGGCCGCCGATGGGGAGTACGCGGCCACGCAGCGTGATCTCGCCTGTCATGGCGACATCCTTGCGCACCGGAATGCCCGTCATCAGCGAGACGATGGCCGTTGCCATGCCGACACCGGCGGACGGACCGTCCTTGGGTGTGGCACCTTCCGGCACATGGACGTGGACGTCTTTGCGCTCGAACAGTGGTGGCTCGATGCCGAAATGCGTCGCGCGCGAGCGAACATAGGAGTTCGCAGCCGAGATTGATTCCTTCATCACGTCTTTCAGATTGCCGGTCACGGTCATGCGACCCTTTCCCGGCATCATCACGCCTTCAATCGTCAGCAACTCGCCGCCGACTTCGGTCCAGGCCAGGCCGGTGACGACACCGACCTGATCTTCGCCTTCGGCTTCACCGAAGCGGTATTTCGGCACACCTGCGTATTTTTCGATGTTCTCCATCGTGACCGTGATCGACTTCTTGTCGGAGGTCAGGATTTCCTTCACCGCTTTACGCGCGAGGTTGTTCAGTTCGCGTTCAAGGCTGCGCACACCGGCTTCGCGTGTATAGACGCGGATAACCTGACGCAGCGCCGCTTCGTCGATCGACCATTCATTGCTCTTCAGACCATGGCCTTCAATGGCCTTGGAAATCAGATGGCGACGAGCAATCTCGACCTTTTCGTCTTCGGTGTAACCGGCAAGGCGAATGATCTCCATGCGGTCCATCAAGGGGCCGGGAATGTTGAGCGTGTTCGCCGTCGTCACGAACATCACGTCGGAGAGGTCGTAGTCCACTTCCAGATAGTGATCAGCAAACGTGCTGTTCTGTTCCGGATCGAGCACCTCAAGCAGCGCCGATGACGGATCGCCACGGAAGTCCGCGCCCATCTTGTCGATTTCGTCGAGCAGGAAAAGCGGGTTGGTGTGCTTCACCTTTTTCATCGACTGAATGACCTTGCCGGGCATCGAGCCGATATAGGTGCGGCGGTGACCACGGATTTCAGCTTCATCGCGCACACCGCCGAGCGACATACGGACGAAGTCACGACCGGTCGCCTTCGCAATCGACTTGCCAAGCGAGGTCTTGCCGACGCCGGGCGGACCGACCAGGCACAGGATCGGGCCTTTGAGCTTGTTGGCGCGCGACTGCACGGCGAGATATTCAACGATACGCTCTTTGACCTTGTCGAGACCAAAGTGATCGGCGTCAAGGACTTCCTGCGCGGCGTTCAAATCTTTCCGTACACGGCTCTTCTTGTTCCACGGAACAGTCAGCAGCCAGTCAAGATAGTTGCGCACAACGGTCGCTTCGGCGGACATAGGGCTCATCTGTTTGAGTTTCTTCAACTCGGCCAGCGCCTTTTCGTTCGCGTCTTTCGACAGCTTGGTCTTGGCGATGCGCTCTTCAAGTTCGCGCATATCGTCCTTGCCGTCTTCGCCGTCGCCGAGTTCCTTCTGGATGGCCTTCATCTGCTCGTTCAGATAGTACTCGCGCTGCGTCTTCTCCATCTGGCGCTTGACGCGCGAGCGGATGCGCTTCTCGACCTGAAGCACACTGATCTCGCCTTCCATCAGCGAATAGACGCGCTCAAGACGCTCCGTCACTGTAGCGAGTTCGAGCAATTCCTGCTTTTCGGCAATCTTGATGTTGATGTGGCTTGCGATTGTGTCAGCAAGTTTCGCGGGCTCATCAATTTGTGTCACCGAACCCAGAACCTCCGGCGGCACTTTCTTGTTGAGCTTCACATAGCCTTCGAACTGCGTGACGACGGAACGCGCCAGCGCTTCGAGTTGCTCGTCATCGTTTTCCGGCTCGTCCAGCGGCTCCACATTGGCTTCGAAAAATTCGTCATTGTCGAGATAGTCGGACACGCGCGCACGACGCACACCCTCGACCAGCACCTTGACGGTGCCGTCGGGCAATTTCAGAAGCTGCAAAACCGTGCCGATAGTGCCGATTTCATAAATGTCTTCGACCGACGGATTGTCGTCGGCGGCGTTCTTCTGGGCGACAAGCAAAATCTGCTTGTCGTCCTGCATCACATTTTCCAAAGCGCGCACAGATTTTTCACGGCCGACAAAGAGCGGCACGATCATGTGGGGGAACACGACAATGTCGCGCAGCGGCAGCACAGGCAGAACCAGCGGTCCTGTTATGTCCGCGCCCTTGGGTGTGGTGGCCTTGGGTGTTGTTTCGTTTTCATCGCTCATATTCGAACCCTGCCTTAGCTATTGTCCCGACGGCGCTCCACTCTGACATCCACAGATTTGCGGAGTGTTGAGGGCGAAACAGTGATGTCCAGACTACGAGATTCGCGGCTCAAATACCCGCAAACGCCGCTCGGTAAATCATTTACCTTTTAGAACCGGATCGCCTGTCTCGGCGGTGGGGACTGGATCTCGATTGATCCTGTTGAGAGAAACGTGGCCCTGAAAGCCCACGCTTTCAAGACCACCTTCATTCAGAAAAGGAACCGGCCCTTCTTTGGCCCTGCGACCCTTCGGTCACAACATGCACCTGCATCCATAATTTTCACCATTTGGAAAATCAGGCGCTGGTTGTTCCCGTGTCACCCTTGCGCTCTGCGTAGATGTAGAGCGGACGTGCTTTTCCTTCGACAACTTCGGCACTGATGACGACTTCCTCGACGCCTTCGAGCGCGGGGAGGTCGTACATGGTGTCGAGCAAAATGGCTTCCATGATGGAGCGAAGTCCACGCGCTCCGGTCTTGCGTTCAATGGCGCGTTTGGAGATCGCCATCAAGGCATCCGACGCGAAGGAGAGCTTCACGTTTTCCATTTCGAAGAGGCGTTCATACTGCTTCACGAGCGCGTTCTTCGGCTCGGTCAGGATCTGCATCAGCGCTTCTTCGTCGAGGTCTTCGAGCGTTGCCAGAACCGGCATACGACCGACAAATTCGGGAATCAGGCCGAACTTGAGCAAATCTTCAGGCTCAAGCTCTTTCAGCAACTCGCCGGTGCGGCGATCATCAGCCGAGCGCACGGTCGCGCCGAAGCCGATGCCGGAACCTTTGCCGCGACTGCCGATGATCTTTTCCAGACCGGCGAAAGCACCGCCGCAAATGAACAGAATGTTCGTCGTGTCAACCTGCAAAAATTCCTGCTGCGGATGCTTGCGGCCACCCTGCGGCGGCACGGAAGCAACCGTGCCTTCCATGATCTTGAGCAGTGCCTGCTGCACGCCTTCACCCGACACGTCGCGTGTGATCGACGGGTTGTCGGACTTGCGGCTGATCTTGTCCACTTCGTCGATATAGACAATGCCGCGCTGGGCGCGTTCGACATTGTAGTCGGCGGACTGAAGCAGTTTCAGAATGATGTTCTCTACGTCTTCACCGACATAGCCTGCTTCGGTGAGGGTCGTCGCGTCAGCCATTGTGAACGGCACATCGAGGATGCGCGCAAGCGTCTGGGCTAGAAGCGTCTTGCCGCAGCCCGTGGGGCCGATGAGCAGGATGTTCGATTTTGCCAGTTCGACGTCGTTGTTCTTGGCTGCGTGGTTGAGGCGCTTGTAGTGATTGTGGACGGCGACCGCGAGCACGCGTTTGGCGTGTTTCTGCCCGATCACATAATCGTCCAGCACCTTGCTGATTTCCTGAGGCGTAGGAACGCCGTCACGCGACTTCACGAGCGAGGATTTGTTTTCCTCGCGGATGATGTCCATGCAGAGTTCAACGCATTCATCGCAGATGAAAACCGTGGGGCCTGCGATCAGTTTACGCACTTCATGCTGGCTCTTTCCGCAAAAAGAACAGTAGAGCGTATTTTTGGAGTCACCGCCGCTGACTTTGCTCATGAGATAACTCCTTGGGCATCTGACGGCGGGCGGAAATAGCCTGCCTATAGATACCGAACCGAAAACCAAAGTCTTTCAAACAGTTGAAGGACTCATTTTGACAAATCGCCCGTCACCCTCACGACATACGAGCATGTTAGACGCGGAGGGATCAAGAATTCATTACATCCCCGATTAACTCGCTTTCATACTTTCTGGCCCTTTTTGCACGAAAAACACGCCTTAATGGCTCAACTTTGGTGCAAACAGCGCTTACAGAGTGACCGGCTTATCCGCCGAGGCGGACAGTCCTGTGAAAGTGTCGAGGATAACGCAACGTCAGTTTTACTTCCGTTGCGTCGTTATTATTTGGCGGCGTCTTCCGCACGCGCCACGCCGACATGGTCGACGATGCCGAACTCTTTGGCCTGTTCAGGACTCATAAAGTTGTCACGTTCCAGCGCATCCTGAACCTTTTTAAGGGGTTGGCCGGTGTGCTTGACGTAAATGTTGTTCAGCTTCTCACGAATCAGGAGAGTTTCGCGGGCGTGGATTTCGATGTCGGTCGCCTGACCCTGGAACCCGCCTGACGGCTGATGGACCATGATGCGCGAGCTTGGCAGCGCATAACGCATACCCGCTTCGCCTGCACAAAGAATGAGCGAACCCATCGAGGCCGCCTGACCGAGACAGACTGTCGCAACCGGCGGACGGATGTGCTGCATCGTGTCGTAAATCGCCAGACCCGACGTCACCACGCCGCCCGGCGAGTTGATGTACATGTAGATTTCTTTTTTCGGATTCTCGGCTTCAAGGAAAAGAAGCTGCGCTGTCACAACCGTCGCCATGCCGTCTTCAAACTGGCCGGTAATGAAAATGATGCGCTCCTTGAGGAGACGCGAAAAAATGTCGTATGCGCGTTCGCCGCGATTGGTCTGTTCGACCACCATCGGCACGAGATTCATATAAGTCGCTAGCGGGTCGTTCATCATCTCTCCTGAGCGTCAGCGCGCATTCTCTGATGCAAAAGTGTTCTGCAGGCTTTCAACCTTACTGTCAGCTATGCCTTACGGCGAGTCACGGCTTTACCTGCCCTATTTGGCATAAATTGATTCGGTAAAGAGACAGTGCATCAAGATCATCAACGAACATATAGGATTTGCGAGGATAGTTTTCACTACCCCCGCTAAAATCCTTAATACCCACAGGTGATTAGGGGATGTTCGAGTGCTCAGATGCAGACGCTGGCAAGCGGCGGAAAGCCGTTGAAGGCCACAGCCGAATAGGTCGTTGTGTAAGCGCCGGTGGCAAGAATGCAAACCTTGTCACCCGCTTTGAGCGCGACAGGCAACTGATAGTCGGCCTTCTCGTAGAGAATGTCGGCGCTGTCACAGGTCGGGCCTGCGAGCACGACGGGCGAGGTTTCTTCGCCGTCACGCGTTGTTGTCAAACGATATTTGATGGCTTCGTCCATGGTCTCGGCAAGGCCGTGGAACTTGCCCACGTCGAGATAGACCCATCGTCGCGTGTCGCTGCCGCCCTTCTGCGAGACGAGCACAACTTCCGACTGGATAACGCCTGCGTCGCCGACGATGCCGCGACCGGGCTCGACGATGACTTCCGGCTGATCAGCACCGAAACGAGCTGCGAGCGCATTGCGGATCGCTTCGCCGTATGCGGCAATCGAGGGTACATCTGTGCGATAGCGCGACGGGAAGCCGCCGCCCATGTTGACCATGCGCAGTTTGATGCCGCGACGGGCAACTTCCTCGAACAGAGCAACCGTCTGTGTGAGGGCCTTGTCGTATTGCGTGAGGTCCGTCTGCTGGCTGCCGACATGGAACGACACGCCATAGGGGTCGAGGCCCAACTCCTGCGCGCGCACGAGCAGATCGGCGGCCATATCGGGCTCGCAACCAAACTTGCGCGACAGCGGCCATTCGGCGCCTTCACAATGCATCAGGACACGGACATAGACTTTGGACTTCGGAGCGACACGGGCAATCTTCTCAAGCTCGGCGTCGCTATCGAAGGCGAACATACGCACGCCCTTCGAGTAGGCGTCGGCAATGTCGCGTTCTTTCTTGATCGTGTTGCCGAAGGACAGACGATCCGGTGTCACGCCATGGGCAAGGCAGAGGTCGATCTCGCCCATGCTGGCCGTGTCGAAGGACGAGCCGAGACCTGCGAGGCGCGAAACAATCGCGTCAGCCGGGTTCGCCTTGACGGCATAGAAGATACGCGCGTCGGGCAGCGAGGTGGCAAGCTCGGTGAAGTTATGCGCAACAATGTCCACGTCCACCACGAGGCAGGGCGACGGCAGATCGGCGGTTGCAAGATAACGCGCGATACGCGGCGGCAGACCACCACGCTCAAGCGGCATTTCAGCAGCGGCAGGCACCACGGCAAGTTTCGGCTTGCGGCGGGCGACAGTCTTGCGAGCCACCTTGGGCGCAGAAAGCGCCTTGTCGGACTCTTGCTCGGCTTGCACCGAGATGTCGGATTTTGCGGAAATGCGCGAGCGGGCACGGCGGCCCGGATTGAAGGCGAACATCGTCAACACCCTTTAAGACCCGGCTCTCACCGGCGTGATCAAAAAGGACGCTTCCGTCGTTGCATAAACCTACTAAGGGCCAGTGGCACGTGCGTGTGCGTCGTGAGGGGAGACTTAAGGTCTCATATGAATCGACGCAAGGTTTTTTTCGCCTCTGGCAAAAGTTTTTTACTAATAAAACATTAATGTTACGGGCCTCATTCCTGTCACATTTCCGAGGATCGACGTCGGGGCCTTCCCTCCGCCACATTGTCATTCCGACCATGTGGGTGACAATCCCCGTTAACGAGGAAGCAAATTCAAATGAGGAAACAAAAAAGGCCCGGTAAATACCGGGCCTTTTTATTATCTGTGGTCAGACAATTATTCGTCTTTCGCCTTTTTCGCGGCCTTCTTCTTTGCTGGGGCTTTCTTCTTGGCGGCCTTCTTCTT
>JAZJXO010000015.1:0-78067 GCA_040390855.1 Pseudomonadota bacterium | reverse complement strand
CAGGAAGCCACTTATCTCCAGCGCGAAGCTGTTCAGACAACCGGAGCCAGCTCTCATGAGCGTCGTAAAGTTCTGAAATTCGTCGATGTGGATGAAGAAAGGGCGTCGTGTAGCAGCGGAAGCTTCGGCTCGGCTAAAAGCCGCGAGGCCCAAGGTTGAGACAATGAGCGAGCCAAGGATCAATGAACTGTCCTCGCCGGGTAAGCCTTCCAGCACAATCCTGATTTTGTCTTCGGCTGAGAAATGCCGGCGCGTCGCCCGCCGGATGTCTTTGACCACCTGCTCGGCAGGCCTCTTGGAGCTCGGGTGTTTGCTGTTCATATCCAGTCCTCCGTCACTGCGACGAGAACTAAATACTCCTTAAGCTACAACCTCAAATCTGCGCCATAGGCCCTGACGCCGGACAGGAATCATAATCCGCGTGTCGGCGGTTCGAATCCGTCCTCCCTAACAAAGTCCCCCACAGTCAATCACCGCGCATCCAGCCGTCTATCGCCGTGACGCCGGGTCTTGTGGCGAGGTCGTGCCAGTTGTCGGCCCAGCAGCATTGGTGCGTTTGGTCGGTGACGGCTACGCTGGTCGCCGGGGTCCCCTTTGGCAGTTTCGACATGAAGGAATTTGTCACGGCGGCGGGCACGGTTTTGTCTTCTGTGCCGTGGAAATGGACCTGCTTTGTGGTGGCAAGGCTGCTTGTATCGGTGGCGGGATCGAGAGACCCGGCAAGAGGCAGGAGGTGTTTGACCCTTGTCCATTCCGCGACGTCGAGATTGGCCGCAATCGTGACGAGGCCGACCACATCATTGCGTCGTTCGGCGAGAAGGGTTGCAACCGCGCCGCCGCCGGAATAGCCGACGAGGATGACGTGGCTGGCCTGTGCGTTTGCTTTCAACTGATCGACGGCATCCGACATGCTGACAATGACCACGGGTGCATAGCGGTCCGTGGTCCAGTATATGTCGGGGCAGGTTTTCGCGTCGCGTTCGACGAACTGGCAGGGCCGCGCCAGATAGGCCACGGGGCCGCTGCCCGGATGGCGCGTTGCCAGATCGAGTGACATGGGCGTGATCGGTGTCGGGTCCATCGCCGGTTCCATCGCTGTCTTATAGGCAAAGCCGTCGCCTTCGATATAGACTGTCAGTATACGTCCTTTTTTTTCCGGAGCCGCCGCCGTGGCGAATGTGAAGGCCCCGGCCTTGATAGTCTGCCATTGCCATTGCGCCTTCTCCGCTGTCTCGGGTCCGCGTTCATGGCGCGTGTTGAGGTCGCTGCATCCTGCCAATGCTGCGAGCGCCAACAGGAGCGGGAAAAGGCGGGCGGGGCCTCCGGCCATGAATGGTCATCCTTAATGCCTTTGAGGATGCGCGCTGGCATCAGATTTGCGATACCAAGTTTATACGCGGCGTTTGGGGTAAAAATCTTCAGGTTTTGCGCCAATCCGGAACGATATGTGTTGATCTGGAGCAGATGATGTACAAATTCGATATTTCAGGGCGGGCTAAAGTCCTTTTCGCATTCGGCGGCGCAGGAAGCGCGGCAGCTGCCGGTGTGCTTCTCGCCATGCTGACGGCGACCCCTGTTTACGCCTGCTCGGTGGATGGCGGCGGTGGTGGAAGCTCCAATTCAAACTGGAACTTCAATTCGAACAGCAACACGAATTACAACTCGAATTCCAACAGCAATTCGAATTCCAACTCCAATTCGAACAGCAACAGCAATTCCAACTCCAACACGGTCGAGTTGCGCAGCTAAGACTGTTGGTCATCTACCGTATGGAGAGGGATGAGTGCCTCCCGACGCGGACCTGATCTGCCTATCCCCGCTTTTCACACCGCTCGAACCAGCCCTCAGAACGGGCAGGGTGCAATGAACATGCGCTGCTTGCCGCTGTCGGGGTGTGTGAATGTCAAACTCTCCGCATGAAGATGAAGGCGGGGTGCGGCGTCGAGCGCGGCACCTTCCGCATAGAAAACATCGCCGACAATCGGATGGCCGAGGCTCAGCATATGGACGCGCAACTGATGTGAGCGCCCCGTTGCCGGCATTAGCCGCACACGCGTGATGGTCTCTTCGCGCGCGACCACTTCCCAGTCGGTTTGCGCCGATTTTCCGTTCTCGTGGTCGATGATCTGCTTCGGTCTGTTTTCCCAATCGACACCAAGCGGCAGATCAATGTGGCCATTCGCCCCTTCCACGTTTCCCCAGACGCGCGCGATATAGGTTTTCTTTGTTTCGCGTTTTTCAAATTGCATACTGAGATTGGCGTGTGCTTTGCGCGTCATGCCCATGACGACGACACCTGATGTGTCTCTGTCGAGACGATGCACGGTCATCGCGCCGCGATAGAATTTTCGCGCACGCAATTCCAGGCAGTCATCATGCGCTTCAGGTTTTCCGGACACGGAAAGAAGACCGCTCGGTTTGTCGAGGACGAGAATATGTGCGTCGCGATAGATCACCGACAGCCACGGACTTGTCGGTGGCTTGTATTCGAATATGCCGAAGGGCGTGTTCTTCATTTGGGGGTCAATAATGCGGCGGCGGCGGTTCGGCGGGTGCGGCTTCGCCTGACTGTTCTTCGACGAGGTGCACGCGGTCGCCGAGTTTTGCAAGCAGGCGCGACATGTTTTCGATCTCGGTCCACTGCCGCGCAATTGCGATGTTAAGATCGTCGATGATCTGGTCCTGATGCGCGAGATGGATTTCAAGCTCGTCAATGCGGGCGGTCAACGTTGCAATATCGGTCATGCCTGTTTCTCCGGCCCGTCGGTGATGAGTTTGCGTTTGGCCTCGGGCGTCAGTTTTTTCACCGCATGTTCGGCTTTTGACGCCGACGAGCGGTCCGCATGGGGCTCGATGAAAGCGATGCGACGCGGCTTGTGGGCGCGCGTGAATTTAGCGCCCTGTCCGCTCACATGCGCTTTGAAACGCACTTCCACATCGACGGTGATGCCGGTATAGAGGCGACCGCCTGCGCATTCCAGAATGTAGAGATACCAAGGTTTATGCATGGCGTGAGTCTAGCGGGTCTCGCCCGCCGACACAAAGCGCGGCTCAGATTCAGATCGCGTGAAAGCCCACGAGCTTGCGTTGCTCGGTGTCCCAGAGGGCGAGTGGCGCGGTTTTGAGGCTCTGCCAGATCGTCATGCGGTTGATGGATTTCAGCTCTGGCAGCGCGTCGAGGCATTCCTGCAGGCGGTAGTTGGGGATGTGGCTGCACAGATGGTGGATATGGTGCAGGCCGATATTGCCGGTGAACCATTGCAGAACACGGGGCAGCACATAGTAGGAGCTACCGAGAAGGGCGGCGGTCTGGCGGTCCCAGTTCTCGTTCTTTTCCCAACGTGTATTTTCAAACTGATGCTGTACGTAGAAGAGCCAGACGCCCATGCCGGCGGCGATCACGAGCATGGGTAGTACCATGACGGTGAAGTGTTCAAGTCCGAGAAGGGCGAGGAGCGCGCCGTAGAAAGAGATGATGGCGACGTTGTGGGTCATCACGCTCGACCACATTTCCCAGGCCGGACGCTTCAGTGTGGTGGGGAAGCGTTGCAGCAGCAGGAAGTGCAGCGGGCCGCCGATGACGAGCAGGAACAGCGGATTGCGATAAATGCGATAGCCGATGCGTTTCAGGCGCGGCAGGGCGCGGTATTCGTCCACCGTCAGTGTGTCGATGTCGCCGAAGCCGCGACGGTCGAGATTGGATGACGAGGCGTGATGCAGAGCGTGAAGGCGACGCCAATAGGCATAGGGCGTGATCGTGAAGAGGCTCACGAGACGGCCCGTGATGTCATTGGCGCGCTTGGAGGCGAAGAACGAGCCGTGGCCGCAATCATGCTGGATGATGAAGAAACGCAGGGCGCAACCGGCGGCGGGAACGGCGAGGAGGAGCGTCAGCCAGTAGCTGACGCCGAGCGAGAAATACATGCCGACACAGAGCGTGACGAAGGGCAGCGCCGTTGTCACAATCTGCATGACGGCTCTGGCGGAGTCCGGTGTGCGGTACCGGGTGCAATGGGCCGTGAATTCTTTGATCTTGTGTTGCATATGCGCGCGCCGACTAGCCTTGATAAATACGTATAAGAAATGGAGATCAGACGGTCGCTGCCCTTTGTACGGCGGTCCATCAGACCATCCGTCTATGTCAGGCCCGTCAACACCGACAGGTCTGCATCATACTTAATGGGGCTTAACGTCTTCTTACATCTGCCAATAGGTCGCGTAAGCAACTGCTTCCTGGAAGATGGTGATGTAGCGGGTCACGTTCTGGCCGATGAGGTCCATCTTGGCAAGCTGTGACAGACGCTCGCTGGCGCGCTTCAGTTCGGAAGCGGGCACGATTTGCCGGATTATGCCGCAGGTTTCTGCCAAAGACATGAGGCAGACATCGCGCGGGTCGGGCAGTTCGTCGCGGAGCAGAACTTCGAGAAGGCGAAGCTTCACTTCGCGGATTTCCTTGTCGTTCATCACCGGATAGCGGCGCGCCTTGAGGATCCACAGGATGCGGCCTTCGGTCTGAGCCAGAATGTTACGCTGAACGAGGCGGTCGAGCGAGAGGTCGCGGACCTGATTGCCGAAGCCGATGAGCTGACCGATGAGTTTGGCGGCTTCCAGTTCAAAGCCCGGCGAGGCGATTTTTTCGAGCACGAGATCGACGCAGCGCTCGCCGGTCGGTGTCTTGTCGATGACCCAAATCCGGTCAAGATCGCTGTCGATCCGGTTTTGCAACGCCAGTTCCATGATAGCGGCACCGATAAATCCGGCACTCACGGCCTCGCGCGGAATGTCTACGAATCCGCCGTCATCGTCTTTGACCGTAAGCAGAAGAAATTCTTCCGGAATCGTCAGCATCTATAGCCACCCCAACGCGCTGTCGCATAACAAGAAGTCGCGATATTACGAGCCGCCTCCGCCCTGTCAATGAGGAACTCAAAGCTGATTTGAGCCCGCCTGATCCTTGAAAGCGCAAGACTATTCGGCGCGCTGCCTTTCAAGCGAGGCCTGGAAATGATATGAGCATGGCCTGTCTGTCCTGTTGGGGGAAAGCGTGGCCGAAGACCTGCAAATGACGCTCGTTTGTGACGTTGCGGAAGTCGCGCGCGTTCTTGACGAGATGGAAGCCTTCGGCGAGGCCCGCGACGTGCCGATGAAGGCGCTCCTGCGTTTCAATCTGGTTCTGGATGAACTCATCACCAACATCATTTCCTACGGATTTGATGACGGGGCGGATGGCCGGATCGAGCTTAGGGTCGCTTTCGAGGAAAACAATCTCTCTGCGGAACTCACCGACAACGGGCGGCCTTTCAATCCGGCAGAAGTGGCCTTGCCAGAACTGGGCGAGACGTTAGAAGATCGGCGCATCGGCGGTCTCGGTTTGCGCCTCATCCGCACCTATCTCGACCGGCTGGACTATCAACGCGATGGCGCGTTGAACCGATTGCATATACAGATGAACGTGACGGCTACCGATACGGGGCTGACTGTGGGAAGTGATTTGAAATGATCGAAATGTCGCATGAGCAACGCAACGGAGCCCTGATCCTGCGTCCGAAAAAACGGATCGACAGCGCCACGGCGAAGTCGTTTGAAGAACAGGCCAATTCTCTGGTCGATGCCCATCCGGGCAACATCATCATTGATTTTTCCGAGCTTGATTACATCAGCTCGGCGGGCCTTCGTGTGGTCCTCACAACGGCCAAGCGTGCCAAGACAGCGGGCGGCGCACTGACACTCAGCGGCGTACGTGACAATGTGCGCGAAGTGTTCGACGTCAGCGGCTTTGCCGCGATTTTCGGGATGCATGACACGGTTGATGCGGCGCTTGCCTCGCTGGCAAAATAAAGCGGCAAGGCATATCGCAGACTGGTGAGCAGGGGGTGATATGACGGCTGAAAACAGTTCACAGTCGCTGGCAAACAGGCGCCGTCAGATATTGACCCTCTCGGCCAGCGGCGCTGCCGTGTTCATCATCATTGCGACCATCGCCAGTTACAGCGTGTTCCGTCTCGACCGGACGGTGGCCGACTATACGTCCACGATCGAGACGCTGAACGAGATGGCGGATTCGGCGCGTGTGTCGCAGGTCCGTTTCAAGACGCAGGTGCAGGAGTGGAAGAACACGCTGCTGCGCGGCTATGTGAAAAATGATTACGATACCTATCACACAGCGTTTCTTGCGCGTCGTGACGAGGTTGAAACCGATCTTGACAAGCTCTCTGCTCAGGCCCGCGATGTGGGCTTTCCGACGATGGGCATAGAGGCTTTGAGGAAGAGTCATAGCGAGCTTGATGCGGCTTATGATGCGGCGCTTCAGAAATTTGTGCCGGATGATCCTCTCTCTATCCGTATCGTTGATGCCGCGGTGCGCGGGCGTGACAGGCCGGTGAACGAAGCATTTGATGCTCTGGTTGCAGACGTCAAGGCCTTTGCCGATGAACGCCGCAGTCAGTTGCGCGGTCAGATTTCTGATATGGCTGGCGCTATGCGTCTGCGTCTCTGGATCGCCGTGGTGCTGGGCCTTGCTGTTGTCGGTGTCGGCGCGGCCTTCGCGTTGCGTTCGTTGAGCAAGTCGTGAAGCGCGGATTGGTTGCGTAATCAGAGATGGAAATTTTCCTCGATATTTTCGCAGGGCTCGGACTTTTCTTTGTCGGCGTCAAACTCATTGGCGCGAACCTCAAGCAGCTCACCGGCAAATGGTTTCGCGGCCTCATGGCGGCGGCGACCGAGAGCGGCCTGCGCGCGTCTCTGCTCGGGCTTCTGTCGGGCGCGCTGACCCAAAGCAGCAACGCCATCACCTTCATCTCGATCAGCATGGTTACAGCGGGCCTTGTCGAGGTGGCAGGCGTTATTCCGATGGTGATCTGGGCGAATGTGGGCACGTCGCTGTTGGTGCTTGTCGCGGCGGTGGACATCAATCTCGTTGTTCTGTTTCTGCTCGGCGCTACGGGCGTTGCCTATTATTTCGATCTCGACAACAAGCCGCGATTTCGTCACGGGCTGGGCGCGGTGCTGGGGCTGTCGCTCCTCTTTATGGGGCTTGAACTCATCAAGCACGGCTCGGTGCCGTTGCGGTCCGTTGCAGGTGTCGCTGATTTTCTGACCTTTGCGGCCTCGTCCTATTTCCTCGCTTTTCTCATCGGCGCTGTTCTGACGATGGTGGCGCAAAGTTCGGCGACCGTGACGATTATAGCGGTCGCGATGACCAATGCGGGATTGCTCACGCTCGATCAGACCATCGCCATTGTCATCGGCGCGAGCCTCGGCTCCGGTCTCAGCATCGGTGTGCTCACCGCGAATCTGAAGGGCATCGGCCGCCAGATCGCCTGGATGCAGATTGGCGTGAAGATCGTCGGGGTCGCGATTTTCCTGCCCCTTTTTGTGCTCGAAGTTTCCACCGGCCTGCCGGGCATCAAGGCGCTTGTCACTTCATGCACACCTCATATCGCGACACAGGTGGCGCTGGTCTATCTTTTCCTGCAAATCGCTTCAGCCGTTATCACGATGCTGTTGCGCAAGCCTGTCACGGCGCTCATCGCGCGGCACTCGCCTCCGACCGATGAAGAGCTGCTGTCGCAACCGCATTATCTTTATGACGAAGCGTTGACTGATGTGCCAAGCGCGTTGGAGCTTGTCGAGCGCGAACAGGCGCGGGCTTTCGGCTACCTGCCGAACCTGCTGGACGGAGTGCGTGCCGA
Source organism: Pseudomonadota bacterium (assembly GCA_040390855.1). Lineage (GTDB taxonomy): Bacteria > Pseudomonadota > Alphaproteobacteria > Parvibaculales > Parvibaculaceae > Parvibaculum. The sequence goes on along the minus strand of JAZJXO010000015.1, from coordinate 70,376 downwards.
TGCCACGATGGTCATGTCGGCGCAGGCGCTTCATGTTGCCGGCCAATCTCTCATTGATCAATGCGATGCGTTTCTAGCCGAGATTGTCGACCAGAATGAAGCAAAGGACATGCTGCCGGAGGCGTTCAATCTCCAGAAGCGCAACGAGATTTTGTCGGGTCTTTTCACAGCGCTTGATGATTATGTCCAGACCGTCTCCCGCATCGGTCCGCGCGATGAGGATGATAAATTTGTCCGGCTCATCTTTGCCCTTGGCGAGAGCCTCCATACCATTCTGGACCTTGGCAAAGATGCGTTCCAAACGCGGGATCGTGACGATCTGGCCATCCTGCTTGACTTCACGGCCGACCGTTCCGCGCAGATGGACAGTATCCGTCGTCGCGCCATGTCCGTGAACGATATGAGCCCCGGCGACCACAGCGCGCTCTATACGACGACGACCCTGTTCGAACGCATTTTGTGGCTCACGCGGCGCTACGGAGAGCTTGCCGTGGAAATGGTATTTGCACCAGAAACGGTTTAGGATCGCGGGGTGTCATCAATCCGTTATACTCGCGGCATAGTTTGCCGAAACAGCTTTCTTTCAACGCAATTCGGACGATTTCATGACTGACGTGGCTCAACTTAAGTCCATCAAACTTGCAGGGCGGCTTGATACGTCGCGCGTCGGCGAAATCGAAACGGGCTTTTATGCCGAAGTCGGTTTTATCAAAGACCCGTCCGCCATTGCCATCATTGATCTCAGCGAAGTGACGTTTCTGTCATCGCTTGGTATCCGCCTGCTCGTGACGGCGGGCAAAACCTTCCAGCAGCGCGGGATCAGGTTCGGCCTCGTCGCTTCGCAATCACATGATGTGATGGAAGCGCTGGAGATCAGCGGCATCACGGGCCTCTTCCGCTTCTTCGAGAATGAAGAAGAAGCCCGCGCGGCTTTCTGATCAGGCGATTGTCAGTTCGACTGCCGGATGAAGTTTTTTCAGGTTCGGCAGTGATTTCGACTGCCACGGGATTCTCGTCGAGCCTTTGATGTCGAGGCCGATAGTCGGCTGCTTGCGCACTTCGATGGTGAACTTTGCCAGCAGATTGATGCCGGAGCTGTTCAGAAATTCCAGCCCTGTGAGATCAAGCGTGATGCGCTCGGGCTTTGCAGTCAGCACATCATCCATGAGTGACTGGATCGGCGCATAGGCTTCGGTGCCCGAGAGGCGCATTGTGCCTTCATAGAAGATTGTCGCGCCTTCGCTCCAGACCCGGTATTCGCTTGTTTTTATTTCCATCGTCGTCACCTTAGTCAAAATCAATTCGGATCAGGACAGCGTCAGAGACGCCACGGTTTGAATACGCACATTTGCGTGATCGCTATCTTGCGAAAACTCCCACCCGATGCGCGCGCCATAATCGTTCATCAGGGTCAGAATACCAAGACCCGATCCGCTGTTGTCAGGATCAAGCGCGTTGGCCTCGATCCGTTCGATGAGCAGATCGCCCGGATCGCGTGAAGTCAGTTCGCCGAGTAGGACTTCAAAGCCCGTCGCGGTTGCGGTGCTTGTGTTATTCGTCAGACGGAATGTAAATTCGTCATCTTCGAGGGCGGTTGAGATCGTCACGTTGCCGTCCGAGCGGAACTTCACAGCGTTTTCAACAAGCTCATTCGCCAGATAGCCGATGGAATGGCGGGCATCATTGGCGTCGAGATTGTGCGTCGCCGCGAGTGCGCCATTGAAGCTGCCCAGAAACTCTGCCGTCGCGCCGCAATGGGCCCAGTTCAGTTCGAGCGGACCGTCAAAGAGTTTGAGGCGGAGGGTCGTGCCGTTGGTGCTCTCTTCCGAGACTGTTCCGAAGTGCTTTCTCATGCCAATACTTTCGTCATGCCGTTTGTTTGTCACGTATGTCTCACGACCACGAGCGTGATGTCGTCATGGATTTTTTGCGTGCCAATATGGGCCATCAGGTCGCCGATGATACCGCTTTTGATTTCATTGGCATTGCCGCTGCGATGACGTACGGCGCTGTCACGCAAGCGGTCGATGCCAAAGAGTTCGCCGTCCGGCCCTTCGGCTTCCGTGATTCCGTCGGTATGCAGCACCATGATGTCATCGCGATCAAACCGGATTTCCTTGGACGCAACAAAAGGCGAGATGTCGAATTCAAGCCCGACGGGGAAGCCCAGATCAATCGTATCGATCCGTTCAACGTCGCCTGTCTTGCGGATGATCAGCACTTCCTCGTGCTGACCGGTCAGCGTCAGTTTGTCATCAGCATAGTCGATGAAAGAGAGTGACAGATGCTTGCCGGTTTCCGTGCGCTCGATATTTTTGTAGATCGCCTGATTGAGCACGTTGAGGAATTGTCTGGGGTCGACTTCACCCTGTTCCAGAAGGCCTCGCGCGACTGACTGCACCATCAGCATCAGCACGCCGCTTTCAAGCCCGTGGCCCGTCACGTCACCGATACCGATTTTGACGCGTTGGTCAGATTGCAGCACGTCGTAATAGTCGCCGCCGACTTCATCGGCCGGTTCCATATAGCTTGAAATATCAAGAAGCGGGATCGCCGAAAGTTCTGCGAGTTTCGGCAACACCATCATTTGCACCTGACGGGCAATATCGAGTTCAGCACCAAGGCGCAGGTTTTCACCTTTGAGCTGGTCGTTGAGCGAGAGGATTTGTGCGTTGGCCTCGCCCAGTTCGCGTGTCCGGTTGGCAACCAGTTGCTCAAGGTTCTCGGTGTGACCGCTGATCTCGCGGGCCATGCTGTTGAAGGCAAGCCCCACGTCGCCGACTTCGTCCCGCGCGCTGACTTTGACGCGCACGGAGTAGTCCTTGTCGCGGAGACGACGTGCGGCACCGGCAAGATCGCTCAGACCTTGCGTGATGCGCTTGGAGATGCCGAAGACGGCGGCGAGCACGACGAGCAGGCTGAGGGCCAGTGTGATCGCCTGCCATTTCATAATGCGCGTTGTGGCCGTTGCAATCTTGTCCTGTGCGGCGAGGAGGGACGCATAGATTTCATGTTCCGGCACGACGAAGCCCAGCGTCAGTGTTTCAGGAATGATTTTGGGTGTGCCGTCCCAGAGGTTTGTGGGCTTCATGCGGTGGAGTGCGACAATGTAGGGGACCTGACTGCCGTTCTCACTGAGTATGATGTGTTCGATCACCGTTGTGTCATCGGTCGGTAGTTTGAGCGCGGCGATAGCGGCCTGCTTGCTTTTCAGGAGCGTGCGTTCTGTGCCGGTGACACCTGAGCCGCCAGTGCCGGAAGCTGTAGTGAGGCCCAGCGTTTGTTCGGCAGCGGGATTGATTGCCAGAACATTGCCATTCGACATGGTGAGAAATCCGAAACCTGTGTCGGCGAGCTTCACGCTCTGCACGATGTCGGCAAGCTGTTCGAGTGTGATGTCGGCAGCGACCATGCCCGCGACGTCTTTGCGGTCCTTCGTCCAGAGCGGATGGAAGTAGCTGACAATGAGCTTGCCGGTGATCGCGTCGATGTAAGGTGCAGTGATGGTGATGTTGCTCGCAACGGCGCGCGCGTTCGGGTCTTTGATCCAGCTTTGCCAGCCTTCATAGACGCCAGGGAAGAAGAAGTCCCAGAAGTTCGCGACATTGTGGCCGGGATAGAGTTTGTCAAAAGTCTGCGCCTGATCGGAATATGGCGTGGTGCGCATGATCGGCATGGATTTCGGGCCGACATAATACATCTGCAATTTCTTCGCGCCGTTGGCCATGAGGCTTGCGCCGAAGGTGTCGAAGATGGCGGTGTTGTTGATTTCGTTCTGTACAGCAGGGAGCGGCTTGTGGTCGGGGCCGAGCAGATAGCCCCAGACGCTCAGGACCGATGTGGCGCCGGGTTTGTTTTGAGCCCAGCCGCCCTTGGTGTCGAAGTCCGAGGGCTGCACATAGAAGGGATCGTCGGCGACGGCTTTGCCTATGGCATTACGCGCTTCGGGATGGTCGATAAAGGTTTGCATCGACGCAGCGAGAGAGCCGACCTGACTATGCACGCGGTCGATGAGCAGGTCGGCGCGGAGAGCGGTCGTCTCGATATAATTCTGGAGATATTCCTGACTGGCTTTCGTGAGGCCCTGTTCGATCTCGTTGGTGGCGTCATGCGACAGACGGTTCACGTTCCAGAGCGCGATGCTGCCGCTGAGGATCAAATCGAAGAGAACAGCGGCGCCGACGACCAGCACAAATTTTGCCCGGAAAGTTTTGGGCATGATTTTTTGAAACAGAGCTTGCGATTTTGAGATGATGGATTTGTCGCTCATTCTGGTTTGCGTCCTGATGCGACCCAGATCGGCCAGCCGGCATAGCCTTTGGGGTGAAGGGCTGCAAAAATGTGATCCTGAAAACCCTGACGGAAGCGGGCGATGAATTCCGGTGTGTCGCCGCGCTCAACCGCCATCTGACCGGCGTAAACATTTTCCCATGCCTGAATGACGTCGGCAAAATCCTGCGGATCGCCGTCGAGATTGGTCACCATGAAGCTCTCCATGCGGATGTCTTCAAAGCCGGTATCGACCATATAGCGGCGGCTCTTGGGGCCAAGCTCGATGTCCATTTTGAAATGGGCCCAAACTTTGGCGACCTCGTTATAGGTCCATTGGATGCTGTCGCCGCGCGGTTCGCCGAGGCAGTGGGAATTTTTCTCGTTGGTGATATAGACGCGGCCGCCGGGTTTGCAGATGCGGAACAATTCCTTGAGGATCAGTTCCGGCCGGTCGAAGACCTGTAGCGAATGGCGGCAGGTGACGAAGTCAAACTGGTTGTCGTCGATCAGGAGTGATGATGCGTCGCCATAAACATATTCGATGCCCTTTATGCCGAAATCGGCGGCGACTTTGCGCGCGTAAGCCAGGCTCGGTTTCGCGTGATCAACCGCGACGAGGCGGGAGGGATTGAATTCTTTGAACAGGAGCGCCGCGAAGTCGCCGATGCCACAGCAAATGTCGGCAACCGCAAGGCCGGGCTTCAGCCCGTGGCGTGGAAGGATGTCGCGCTCGTGCCGCCATGTGAGCTTCGTCTGTGTGCGCAAAATCGGGATGAAGCCGCCGTCTTCGAGCACGCCCTGACCGGGATAGAAGTCTTTGTCATATTGCTCGACGGAAATGTTGGGACTGATATGGGCGAGCTTGGCGAATTTGCGGGCGGACCAGCCGACCACGCTTGATGTGACGACCGAGATTTTGAGATCGGGCTTGTCGGTGCAGGCTTTTGTGACGAAGCGGGCAAGCTCGTGGAAGGCGATGTTGTTGAGGCGCACCAGACGCTTGACGTTCAGGTAGAGTGTGCCGCTCACCTGCGCGGTTGCCTTTTCGAAAATCGTGCGGAATTCGGCAAGTTCGCCTGCCTCGCGCGGGCTCATCGCGCCCGCCATCACGAGTTCCTGATTGTTGTCGTCATATCGAACGGTGAAGGACATCAGTGTGTTTCCTCAAGGGTGAGGTCGGCAACGAGGCGCAGCTTGTCTCCGCTGAGTGGCGTGAGTGCGAGTTTGGCCTTGTAGTCAACGGCCAGTTCGAGAAGGCCGATGCGCGGATCAAGTGCGCCATCGGCGAGAAGCGCTGCGACGTAACGGTCGGCAACGTCGGCGGCTGTGAGATCGTTGACGGCGTTCTGGTAGAAGGTGCGGAGCTTCTCGTCGCAGGGGATCGTCAGTTCGATGCGGTCGACGGGACCGGAGCGCGAGACGGTGCAACTGATGTCACCGCCCTTATGATGCGCGCGGAAGGCGGTTTCGAGAAGTTCGTTCAGGGCCGACGAGAACAGATTTGAATAGAGCAGGGAATCCGTGCGGTTGTGGCTCACCATACGCGCGACATAGGTGGCGATACGATCACAATGATCCCAGTTGGCGGCGAAGGTATCGGTGCCGAGTGCAATTTCAAGGAGCGGCGCGAAGGAGGGGTCCGCGCTGTCTGTTACATTCATAGGGTTTATCCTGCAAATTCAGTCTGATAAGTCTCGGTCGCCAGCGAAGGTATCGGCTTTTTGCCGCTTGTCTACCTTGTCGGTGTTGCAGCATGCTTGCCTATCGCCGCCCTGTTCCTTATCACTTGCGGCACGATGGAAAAGATTTTCGATTTAGAACGCGAACTTGCTGAGGCGAAGGCGGAAATTGCTCGTCTGCAGGCGGAGTTTGACGACCTGACAATGCTCTATGAGGGCACGATTGAGCATGGCGAGGCGGTCGAGGACGAGCTTGCCGACAAGAATATGCTTTTGCAGAAGACTCAGAAGCGGCTGGACGAGGAACTGGCGGATGCGACGCGCTATGTGATGTCGATCCTGCCCGACCCGCGTGAAGCATCGCCCAAGACCGAGTGGCTTCTTATACCGTCCACAGAGCTTGGCGGAGACAGTTTCGGTTATCACGAGATCGACGACGACCATATGGCCTTCTATCTGCTCGATGTGTGCGGGCATGGGGTCGGGGCGGCGCTTCTGTCGGTGACAGCGATCAATGTTCTGCGCTCGTCCGCCTTGCCGAAGACCGATTTTCGCGATCCGGCAGCGGTGCTGGGCGCGCTCAACGAGGCTTTTCCGATGGAAAAGCAGAACAATATGTACTTCACAATCTGGTATGGCGTGTATCAGAAATCGGCTGGAATCCTCACATTTTCGAGTGCCGGACACCCGCCTTCGATTTTGCTGCGCAATGACGGGACGGTGCATGAACTGACCGCCAAGGGCGTTGCGCTCGGCACATTTCCCGATATTCAGTACCGAGCAGTTTCTCAGGAGATCGTCGCGGGCGACCGGCTTTTGCTGCTGAGTGACGGGACGTTCGAGGTTGAAATGTCCGAAGGCGAGATGCTGCCTTTTGCGGATTTCGTGGAGTTTTTGGCCAGACCGAATGGGGACAAGCCGCAAGCGGTGCTCGACTGGATCCGTTCGATCAATGGCGATGGGCCATTGCCGGACGATTTTTCGCTACTCCGGGTGGTTTTCTGACAACTGCGTTGTTGCGTATCATTCTTAATAAGTTTATGCCTCCACGTCAGAAGGGCCGTTTTCTGCAATAATGGTCTGGTCCGCGATTGTAAGGAGAACGGGTTTGTCGAGGTTTGGCACTTCTTTTTTGCGACAGACGGTTTTGGCTCTGGCGCTCACTCTGACGGTTGGCGCATCCCTCGCCCATGCCGAGGATGTAGCACCTGCCACCGCAGCAGCACCGGCGGAAACCGAAGCAACCGAACCTGCTTCAGACGGGTCCGCGAGCGCTCCGTTAGATGAAAACGGCAATACGCTGTCGGCCCTTCTGCCGCGCGACCTGTCGCCCTGGGGCATGTTTATGGGGGCTGATATTGTGGTCAAAGCCGTGTTGCTGGGCCTTGCTTTTGCCTCGGTGCTGACCTGGACGATCTGGCTTTCCAAGAGCCTCGAACTTGCTGCTGTGCGACGGAAAGTGATCGCGGCGTCGAAGGCTCTGTCCTCCGCCACCTCGCTCGGTGAAGCGCTGAATGCGGTGGGCAAGGGTGCGAATCCTGTGCAGGCTCTTGTATCGGCTGCTGATCTGGAAGTACGGATGTCAGCAGACGGCGCGACCACGGACAAGGACGGCGTCAAGGAACGTGTCGGCTCGCGGCTTGAGCGCATCGAAGCGGCTGTCGGCCGTCGCCTCGGCCTTGGTACCGGCCTTCTCGCCACTATCGGTGCAACGGCACCCTTTGTCGGATTGTTCGGCACTGTCTGGGGCATTATGAACAGCTTTATCGGTATTTCCGAAGCCCAGACGACCAACCTTGCGGTTGTCGCGCCCGGTATCGCCGAAGCGCTGCTTGCAACTGCTATCGGCCTTGTCGCGGCCATTCCGGCGGTCGTGATCTATAACATGTTTGCCCGTATGATCGGTGTGCAGCGCGCCATGGTGGCGGATGCGGCGGCGGAAGTCTTGCGTCTCGTCTCGCGCGATCTCGACCGTCACGGCGTGGCGGGCGGGCGCAAGGCAGCGGAGTAACGCTTATGGGTGTGCGCCTCAACCACGGGATCGGCGACGAACTTCAGGAAACGCACGAGATCAATGTCACGCCGTTCATTGACGTGATGCTCGTGCTGCTCATCATCTTCATGGTCGCGGCACCGCTCGCGACGGTTGATATTCCTGTTGATCTGCCTGCGGCGGCTGCGCGCCAGTCACCGCGGCCTGACAAGCCGGTCATCGTGACCATCGAGCAGAACCGGACGATTTCGATCGGGAGTTCGAGCGTTTCCATGTCGAGTTTGAGCGGCGAAATTGATCGCGCTGCGGGCGGCAAGAAGGACACAAGGGTATTTCTCCGTGCTGATAAATCGGTGGCTTACGGCGACCTCATGGAAGTGATGAATAAGTTTCGTGATGCGGGATACCTCAAGGTTGCGCTGATCGGTCTTGAAGCTCCGGTAAAATGACGGTCATGGCGCCCGGTTTTGACGTGAGTGACTATGCGTTGAGCGGCGATGCGGCGACCCGCAAACGCTGGGGACAAAGTTTTTTCATTGTCCTTGCTTTGCATGGATGTGTCGGGCTGGCTGCCATCACCTGGCAGACGGAACTCTCGTCTCCGCTTGCACCGCCGCCTGCTGTCCTTATCGACATGACGCCGACGCCGCCTGCGCCGACCGTTCAGCCCAAGGTCGAGCCGGTGAAGCCAAAGGAACTGCCTGTTGTTGAAAAAGCGCAGGTGGTTCTGAAGAAAAAACCGGAAACAGAAAAACCAAAGCCAAAGCCTGCGCCACAGAAGAAACACGATGTGGAGCCGGTCGAAAGGAAGCCTGCCGCGCCGGTGCTTTCACAAGCGCCGGTCGAGGCAAAGCCTGCTGTCGAGCGTAATTATCTCAGTGTGCTTTACGGACATCTGCAGCGTTACAAGAAAGCGCCGCGTCACTTCGGGGCGATGAATGAACGGGTGGTGGTGCAGGCGCTGATCCGGCGCGACGGCAAGCTCTTGTCGCTCAGCCTCAAGACAAGTTCGGGCAGCGAGAAATATGACGAGGCGGCGCTCAGTACATTGCGTCGTGCCGATCCGCTGCCGCCTTTTTCGGATGATATGACGGTGGCGGAAAAGTTATTCACTATTCCGGTCATATTCAAAGAAGAAGATTAAAACAATCCGTTAACGGATTATTCGGCAGCAACCGTTTTTGCAGCACCTGTCGCGTTGCTTTTTTTCGTGTACCACATCAGCCCGACAATGACGGTGATCGTGGCAAGATAGACGATGAGTTGCGACCCTGTCGGTCTTGCGCTGTAGCCGACCAGAATGTGCAGCAGTTGTCCGACGAAGCTGCGGTCATCTATGAGCCAGGCGGTATCCCAGAGGCGCTTGGTGAGGAAACGCAGGTAGCCTGCTTGCTGGATATATAGAATGGATTGTGCGGCAAGGCCCGCGGCCAGCAGAGTGATGAGGCCGGATGTCACGGCGAAAAGCTGGCTCGTCGGAATGGCAAGCAGGCCGAAATACAAAGCCGCGCTGGCGACGCCTCCTGCGGCGATGCCAGCGATACCGCCGATCAACATTTGCGCGGCGGTGCTGTCACCTGCGGCCGCAATGCCATAGAGGAAAAGTACGACTTCGGCCCCTTCACGCAGGACCGCAACGCCGACGACAATGGCAAGAGCTGACAAGGTGCGTTCGCCGCTTGAAACGGCCACACCAACCGCTTTCATGTTGTGCGCCATTTCACGGCCGTGGCTTGCCATCCAGACATTGTGCCAGGTGAGCATGGCGACCGCGAGGGCAAGGACGGCGGCGTTGAAAAGCTCCTGACCGGAACCGGCAAAGAGACCGGCAATGCTATTGGCGAAAAGAGCGACGAGGCAGGCACCGGCGACACCGCCCGCAATGCCATAGGAAATCCAGAGACCACGACCCGCAACGCCCTGCGTTGCCGCCAGCACGATGCCGATGATGAGGCCTGCCTCGAGCATTTCGCGGAAAACAATGACGAATGTGCCGGACATGGGGGAGGCTCCGAGGTTTCTGTTTGTATCTGTGAGACTAACTGCAAATAGTTCTCAAAGACAAGTCGGAGTTGGGGGCAATAGTGACGCAGCAGGGGGGGTGTGCGAGGTCTGAACGCCGCAGCTATGTCTGTGCAATGGGGTCCGTAAGTCTCAGCCAAAGCGTCCGGTCACATAGTCTCGTGTGCGGGTGTTTCCGGGATTGGTGAAAATCTTTTCCGATGTGTCGAATTCGACGAGTTCGCCCAGATACATGAAGGCCGTGTAGTCCGAGGCGCGGGCAGCCTGTTGCATGTTGTGGGTGACAATGACGATGCAGAATTCTTCCCGGAGTTCCTCGATCAGTTCTTCCAGTTTGGCAGTCGAGATCGGATCGAGTGCGGAGGCCGGTTCGTCCATCAGGAGAATTTGCGGTTTGACGGCAATGGCGCGTGCGATGCACAGACGTTGCTGCTGACCGCCCGAGAGGCCGGTGCCGATGACGTTGAGCTTGTCTTTGACTTCGTTCCACAGCGCCGCGCGCGAGAGGGCCCAGTGGACACGCTCTTCGAGATCGGTGCGGGACAATTTTTCGTAAAGTCTGATGCCGAAGGCGACATTTTCGAAAATAGACATCGGGAAAGGTGTGGGCTTTTGAAAGACCATGCCGACTTTGGTGCGCAGTTCCGTGAGGTCTGCGCCTTGCTTCAGTATATTCTCGCCGTCGATATTGACTTCGCCGGTGGCGCGCTGGCCCGGGTACATTTCATAGATGCGGTTCAACGAGCGCAGCAATGTGGACTTGCCGCAACCCGACGGACCGATGAAAGCGGTGACGCGGCGGTCGGGGATTGAAATGTTGATATTCTTCAGCGCGTGAAACTGGCCGTAATAAAAGTCGAGATTTTTCACGCCGATTTTTTCGGGCATTGAAAGCGTACCGAGCGAGCTTGTCGTGCCGGAGGAGGTGAACGTATTCATGATTTTCTTCCTTTGGCAGACAGGCGGGCGACGATGTTGAGCGCAAGAACGGCTGTGGTGATGAGAAGTGCGCCGCCCCAGGCGAGGTTGCGCCAGTCTTCATAGGGGCTCATTGCGAACTGGAAAATGACGACGGGAAGGTTTGCCATCGGCGCGTTGAGGTCGGTGCTCCAGAACTGATTGCTCAAGGCTGTGAACAGAAGCGGCGCTGTCTCGCCGCTGACGCGGGCGATGGCGAGCAGGACGCCGGTGAGGATGCCCTGAAAGGCGGCGCGGTAGCTGATCGAGGTGATGACTTTCCAGCGCGGGGTGCCGAGCGCGGCACCGGCTTCGCGCAAATTGTCGGGGACGAGGGAGAGCATGTCCTCTGTCGTACGCACAATGATGGGCGTTGCTATAATGGCGAGCGCGATGATGCCGGCCCAGGCAGAAAAGTGCCCCATTGACACGACGACGACTCCATAGACGAAGAGGCCGATGATGATCGACGGCGCGGACAAAAGTACGTCATTGATGAAACGGACGAATTCGGCGAGGCGCGAGTTGCGCGCATATTCGGCCAGGAACGTGCCTGCCATGATGCCGACAGGGGCAGCGATGGCGACTGCAATGCCCGTCATCACGAGGCTGCCATAGATCGCATTGGCGAGGCCGCCTGCGGAGCCTGGTGGCGGCGTGCTTTCGAGGAAGAGCGAGGGGCGGATCGCCTGCAACCCGTTGTAAAGCAACGTCAGCAATATGGTGCCGAGCGTGAGGAGAACGACGGCGGTCATCAACAGCGAGAGGATGGTCATCGCGGTGTTGAAGCGGTGACGGCGCTTGATGAGCGCACGGCGGGTGACGGTTCTGGCGTCCGGAGTGTGGTTCATGCTGTGCCTCCCTTGCCGACATTGCGCAGGAGAAGTTTTTTGCCGATGGCCAGAACTGTGAAGGTGAGCACGAAGAGGACGAGGCCGAGAGCGATGAGGGACGAGGTGTAAATCGCGCCGTCGGCTTCGGTGAATTCATTGGCCAGCGTCGATGAAATGGTGGTGCCCGGTGCCATGAGCGAGAGGCTGAGACGGTGGGCATTGCCAATGACGAAAGTGACAGCCATGGTCTCGCCCAGTGCACGGCCGAGGCCGAGCATGATGGCGCCAACGACGCCGACGCGGCTATAGGGCAGGACGACGCGCCAGACGACTTCCCAGCGGGTGGCGCCGAGGCCATAGGCGCTTTCGCGCAGGACGGCGGGGACCGCGCTGAAGACTTCGCGCATTACTGACGTGACGAAAGGGAGGATCATCAGTGCAAGGATAAATCCGGCAAGCAGCACGCCCATGCCGATGGCGGGGCCTTGGAACAGAAGACCGATAATCGGGATCTGACCGATGGTGGCGATGAGGGCGGGCTCGATATAGTGCTGGAAAATGGGCACCAGAACGAAGAGACCCCAGATGCCATAGATGATGCTCGGCACGGCGGCGAGAAGCTCGATGGCAATGGCTATGGGCTGGCGGGCCCAGTGGGGGCAGAGTTCCGTGAGGAAGAAGGCCATGCCGAAGCTGAAGGGCACGCCGATGATGAGCGCGATCAAGGCTGTGACGATGGTGCCGACGAGAGGCACGAGGGCCCCGTAATTGTCTTTGACGGGGTTCCAGTGCTGCGACCAGACAAAGGCGGGACCGAACTTTTGCAGCGCGGGCAGGCTGTCCATCACAAGTACCGACACGATGGCGGCCAGCACCGCGAGAACAAGCGTGGCGAAGAAGAAGGTGAGGCCTTTGAAGAGCGGGTCACCGATATTCATGCGGGATTTGAAGCGTGATGCGGTGATGTCGCTCATAAAGCATGACCCGCCAGCGGGAGCGGTTTGTTGTTCTTGTCGGTGAGGGTTTGCATCAGCGCCTTGGTCATCGACACGACATTGTCCGGCATGGGGACGTAGACGAGGTCTTTGGCGAGGTCATCGCCTTTATCCATCGCCCATATGAAAAAGTCTTCTGTCTCCCGACCCGTTTTGGGCTTGTCCTGAACCTTCTGCATAAGGATGAATGTGGCGGCTGTCATCGGCCAGCTATCTGCTCCCGGCTGATTGGCGAGGACGAGGTAGTTGCCCTCCGCATGGGCCCAGTCGGCATTGGCGGCGGCGGCCTGAATGGTCTCAAGGCTCGGCTCGACGGCGTGGCCGTCTTTGTTGATCATGCGCGTGTAGATCATGTGGTTTTGATGCGCGTAGGAATGTTCGACATAGCCGATAGCACCGGTCATGTGGCCGACAAGGGCGGCGACACCCTCATTGCCTTTGCCGCCGAGACCGGCGGGCCATTCGACCGCTTTGCCGACGCCGACCTCGTCCCATGCGGCGTTTGTGGCGCTGAGATATGTCGTGAAATTGAATGTGGTGCCGGAGCCGTCGGAACGGTGGACGACGGCAATGTCGATGGCGGGGAGCACCATGCCTTTATTGAGCGCGGCGATGGCGGGATCGTTCCATTTGGTGATGTGGCCGAGATAGATTTCGGCAAGCACGTGGCCGTTGAGAACCATCTCGCTGGGTTTTACGCCGTCAAGATTGACGACGGGGACGATGGCGCCCATCACGGTCGGGAACTGGATGAGGTTGAAGGTTTTGAGGTCCGCCGGTTTCATGGGCGCGTCGGTCGCGCCGAAGTCAACGGTCTTGGCTTTGATCTGTTTGATGCCGCCGCCCGATCCGATGGATTGATAGTTCATCGTGAGGCCGGTTTCCTTGAAATAGGCTTCAGCCCATTTGGCGTAGACAGGATAGGGAAAGGTCGCGCCCGCGCCGGAAATATCGGCGGCATGGACGGTAAAAGGCGCAAAGGCGAGAGCGGTCGCAAAGCTCAGTGATTTGAGTTTTCTTAGCATAATACCGCGCTTGGTTTCGGGCTGGGGAATCACCGGGGGAGCCTCTATTCGCGCTCTCTGGTACGACAGTTACGTGACAGTTTTGTGAAAAAACCGGTTGAAACGACAGAACGCCCCGAAGCTTGTTCGGGGCGTTCTGGTGAAAAACACGGGATTTTTTACGGGACTTTACGCAAAAGCGTAGGTGCCGCCTTTTTCCAATGCGCGCTTATAGGCCGGTCGGGCCTGAAGGCGGGTGATGAGGTCGAGGAGGTTGGGGTAATTGGCGAGGAAGCCGCGGACCTTGCCCGCCTCAAGCACGAAAGAATTTTCGATGTCGGCAGAGGAAAAATCCTTGCCCATGAGGTAGCCGCCTTTGGCAACACGCGAGTTCATATAGCCGAAATAATTGTCGAGTTCGGAATTGATGCGCGGCTGAAGCGGGGCGGCGGCCTCACCGAGGCGGCCCGTATAAAGGGCGAGCATGAGCGGCAACATGGCCGAGCCTTCGGCGAAGTGGAGCCATTCGATATAGCGGTTGTAGTCTTTTGAGTCCGGCGCTGGCGAGAGCTTGCCGTTGCCGAATTTGCGCGTGAGGATCTCGACGATGGCACCGGACTCGGCGATGACCTCGCCGTCGAGGTCGATCACAGGCGACTTTCCGAGCGGATGGATTTTCTTGAGGTCCGGCGGGGCAAGATTTGTCACCGCATCGCGCTGGTATTTGATGATCTCGTAGGGCGTGCCCATTTCTTCGAGCAGCCAGAGGATGCGTTGCGAGCGTGAATTGTTGAGGTGGTGGACTTTCAGCATAGCGGCCTCCCGTTGTTGTTTTTGTTTTTTAGCGGGGCAGATATTTTTTGACGAAGGTAACAATGTCACGGATCGCGGCTTCGCCTTCGGGCAGTTGATCGGCCATAAGTTGCCAGACATGCCAGACTTTGGGCCAGACCTGCAATTCGACCGCGACGCCTGACTTCTTCATTTTGTCGGCGACACGCGTGCTGTCGTCGCGGAGCATTTCGGTTTGGCCTACCTGGAACAGAGTGGGTGGCAGTCCTGTCATGTCACCGAAAAGCGGTGAGAGATAGGGGTTCTTGGGGTCCTGTCCGGGGAAATAGCGCGCCTCAAGGGTCGCCATCATTTCGGGGGTAAAAAACGTGTCGGCTTTGGCGTTTGTTTTTACGGACTCGCCGGAAGAGGTCATGTCGGTGGCAGGCGAGAGGCAGACCAGTGCGGCGGGCAGCGCGATGCCTTCGTCTTTGAGGCGGAGCGCCAAAGCGAGCGTCAGGTTGCCGCCTGCGCTGTCACCGCCGACGATGATCGACGAGGCGGGAACACCGGAGGCGAGCAAGCCCTGATAGGCAGCGACGCAATCGTCGAGACCGGCGGGGAAGACATTTTCCGGCGCGAGGCGGTAGTCGATCGCGAAGACGGGGATACCGAGTTGCTTGCTCAGGCGCCATGTCAGCGGGCGGTGTGTTCTTGGTGAGCCTGCGACCCAGCCGCCGCCATGAATATAGAAGAAGGCGGCTTTGGCGTTCACATCGGGGGCCGCAAGGCGTTCGGTGGGGACGTCGCCCAGATCCATTTGCGAGATGGTGATTTCAGCGGGCGGAGCTTTCTGGAGTTCCACTGTTTCGTTCATCAAGGGGCGCAGCAAAAAGACGTCGGGCGATTTTTTGAAGCGGCGTTTGATGCGGAAACGCAAAATCGGATCGAGCAGGAAAAGCTGGATGCTCATGGACGGAACCCCTCGGGATAAAATCGTTGGCGCTGATGCAACCGGTCGGGGTTCGTGATGTCAAGCCTGCCCCTTTTTATGAGATTGCCTTATAGCACGGACGAGGAAAAAGGAGAGGAAGAGGAGAGGGCTATGGAAAGGCAAATGGCCGGACGTTGGGGGCGTCCGGCCAGAGAATGACAGTGTGGGGGAGAATGACGTTCAGCCGACTGTCAGGTTGGCTGCAGAGGTTTTGCCTTTTTCGGTGACAAGTTCGTAGTTGATCTTCTGGCCTTCATTGAGCGAGCTCAGGCCGGCCCGTTCAACGGCGCTGATATGCACGAATACATCCCGACCGCCATCGCCGGGTTGGATGAATCCGTAGCCTTTTTGCGCGTTGAACCACTTCACAGTACCACTAGCCATATTCGTCTCCTTAACGTACTCGCGTATGGAAATGCCGTATTTCCGTACGGGTATAACCGCGCACCATCGCGCGGCAGATATGACAACCTGATTTTGGGAAGTGTCTTGAAAGGCCCGCAGGAACGTCTGTAGGGCAGGGGAACAAGGCAGGCCAAAACGTCGATTGCACGAAAATCTGACAGGATTAGCCGAAGTGAGTCAATCACTTTTGGACGTATTGTCGCAGGCAAAAACAGGCCTGCCAGCAAGGCAAGTGCTTGTCTTTGCTTGGGATTTTAATGGATGAACCGGTTGGGCGGTTGTAGCTGCGGGTGTGCAGGCTACTTGTCGACGCCTTTGCGCACGAAGGTCACGGCATAGAAGAACTCGCCGTCGAACAGGTCTTTCGGCGCACCCAGACCTTCGATCATCTGGAATTTGCGCTGAACGATCTGTCCCTCCATCCGGTAGCCCTTCTCGGACATGTTGCGACGGTGAAACTCCATAGCCGCAGGCGTGAAGTCTTTGGCGAGCACGGTGATGCGCTCCGGATCGTTGGATTTCGTGTCGTCAGACATGCCGGTTTAGTCCTTCAGAGAAGCAACGTGTGGTTGGCGCGCAGTATGGGGCGGGGGTCTGAGAATGTCGAGTAGGGGATCGGGTGGGGCAGGAGGAACGAGGATCGCGCCGTGCAGGGACACAGGCTCACGCCAATGACGTTGTCTGCCATAAGCAGAAAGGCCAAAGAAAAAAAGCGCACGTCGGAAAACGTGCGCTTTGACAACTATCGGAAATCTCATATCTCAGCCTTGAGCGATCTCACCGGACGCAATGCGAGAAGATCAAGGTTGAAGATCAACGGTCGGGGCGGAGATAATAGCCTGTGCCCTCCCAGCTCATGTCTTTCGACAGTTCAGGCTGCTGTATCGGCGTGCTGTTGAACTGATTGGCCGCACCGGCATCGAAACCGTATTGCTGGTCTTGGCTGTTGTAGGTTTTTGACGTGATCGTGACACCGCCCGGCATAGTTTCGTTCGGGCTGCCGTCGAAATTGGCACCGCCGTCCGTTTGAATCTCATAGGTCGAGAGCGCGGCGGCAGGGGCCACGGCGATCAATAAGCCGACGGATGCGACCGAAACAGCGAGAAGGAGATTGCGCATAATGTGATCCTCTTTAACGGGTCATCTTTGGTAACAGGAGATACCCGTGAGGTGGGGCTGTCAAGGAAGGGAACATTAAATCGGGGCGGGATTGGGGCGGGGAACATTCATATTGCCGTCATGCGCGGATCAAGTCCGCGCATGACGCAACATTTGGAACTGCTGAGTTCTATCCGTCAGAAACCTTCCAGCGTGGCGTAGCGGTCGCGGTGGAAATTGGCATCGCCGAAAGTGGCAGCGGCGACGCGGGCGCGTTTCATAAAGAGGCCGATGTCGAACTGGTCGGTCATGCCCATGCCGCCGCGCATTTGCAGACCTTCATTGGTCATGCGGCGCGCAGTGTCGCTGAGGCGCGCTTTGGCGAGCGAGGCGACGAGCGGCACGTCATTGCGGCGGGCTTCGAGGGCCGAGAGCCCGTCGAGGACGACGGAGCGGCAAAGCTCGATCTCGGCGAAGAGATCGGCGATGCGGTGCTTCAGTGCCTGGAACGAGCCGATCGGCACGCCGAATTGTTTGCGCTCTTTCAGATATTCGACCGTCGTGTCGAAAACCTCCTGAATGGAGCCGAGCATTTCGGCTGCCAGACCGATGCGGGCGATGTCGAGCACCTGTTCGATGACATCATTGCCGCCGTCGACCGAGCCGAGCACGGCGTCGGCAGAGACCGATACATTGTCGAAGGTGACGTTGGCCGCGTTGCGGTTATCCACCATCAGCGTGCGCGTGATCGTGACGCCTTTGGCTTTGGCATCGACGATGAAGAGCGTGATGCCGGATTTTGCATTCACATCGCCCGATGTGCGGGCCGCGACGATGAGCTTGTCGGCGACATGGCCGTCGAGCACGAAGGTTTTAGAACCCGAAATGCGGAAAGTATTGCCTTCGGACGTCGCCTTGGTGGCGATATGTGTCGGGTTGTGATGCGGGCCTTCTTCGAGCGCCAGCGACATGATGGTCTCACCGGCGGCAATGGCCGACAGAAGGTCCTGACGCTGTGCGGCGCTGCCTGCAAGTTGCACGGCGGAGCCGCAGACGAGGACGGTCGAGATGAGCGGGCTTGCGGTCAGCGTGCGGCCTGATTGTTCCAGTACGAGGCCGAGGCCGACGGGGCCGAAATCCGTGCCGCCGTATTTTTCGGACGTGAGGATGCCCGCAAAGCCGAGGTCGGCCATTTCCTTCCAGACAGCGCGGTCGAAGCCATCGGCATTTTTGGTGTCGCGGAGTTTACGCAGGTTGGCGATGGGCGCACGGTTCTGGAAGAACTGCGTGGCCGTGTCGCGCAGGAGCTGTTGCTCCTCGGTGAGTACAAGTGCCATGTGAGTTTGCTCTTTTTGTTTTTGTGGTGGCGATCAGTCGGGAAGGTTCAGGACGCGCTTGGCAACGACATTGAGCTGCACTTCCGATGTGCCGCCTTCAATGGAATTGCCTTTGGAGCGCAGCCATGACCGCGTGACGCCGATTTCCTGCGGAGTGAAGCCTTCGCCGGTCCAGCCCAATCCTTGCGTGCCCATGATTTCGAGCATGAGTTCATAGCGGCGCTTGTTCAGTTCCGTGCCGTAATATTTGAAGATGGAAGAGGCGGCGCCCATGCCTTGTCCGGCTTTGGCTTCTTCCGAGGTGCGTTGCAGTGTCAGCGCGAAGGCTTTGCCATCCATCTTTTGCTGGGCGATGTGCTCGCGCAGAGCCGCGCTCGCCACCTTGCCGTTGCTCTCGCCGAAATAATCTTTGGCAAGGCTTTCGAGGCTGGCGGCCGAGCCCACACCGGAGCCCAGACCCATGCCGGAAATCATATCGCGTTCATGCTGGAGCAGGCGCTTGGCAATCGTCCAGCCCTTGTTCAATTCGCCGACGAGATTTTCTTTCGGCACTTTGACGTCGGTGAAAAATGTTTCGCAGAAGGGCGAGGCGCCGGAGATCATGGAGATGGGGCGCGCTTCGACGCCGGGGCTTTCCATGTCGAAGAGGAGAAAGCTGATGCCGTCATGTTTCTTCGTCGCATCGGTGCGGACGAGGCAGAAAATCCAGTCGGCCTTGTCGGCGTAAGAGGTCCAGATTTTCTGGCCGTTGACGAGATAGTGGTCGCCCTTGTCTTCGGCTTTGGTCTGAAGACCGGCGAGGTCGGAGCCTGCGCCCGGTTCGGAGTAACCCTGACACCAGCGGATTTCGCCGCGCACGATGGGTGGCAGGAATCTTTTCTTTTGTTCTTCGGAGGCATATTCCAGAAGGGCGGGCCCGAGCATCCAGATGCCGAAGCTCGACAGCGGCGGTCGCGCTTTGATGCGGCGCAGTTCCTGCTGGAGAATCTGGTTTTCTTCCTTTGCGAGGCCGCCGCCGCCATAGGCTTTGGGCCAAGTCGGAACCGTCCAGCCGCGCGAGGCCATGCGGTCGAGCCAGAGCTTGGCCTCGGGGTTGCTATAGGTGGCTTTGCGACCGCCCCAGACCGTGTCGTCTTCGCTCGCCATCGGTGTTCGCATGGATGGTGGGCAATTTGCCTCCAGCCATTCGCGCGTGTCCTGGCGGAACTTTTCAAGCTGTTCCATGTGACGTTTCCTGTTTTTCTGAATGTACAGTTTTGTTGCTGACAGAATATCAGGAGGCGGCGGGGAGGCAAGCGGGAGATGACCGATAGTGAGCAGCTACAAATTCCTTAAATCCCGTGCGGACAAAGCATTGGAAGATAAGTACCCATGTTTTTTTTGTTGTGTGCATTGCAGCTTGATGGCGGGATGCATCACGGTCAGTAAATGCTAGGCTTCGGGTCAAATCGGGGAGAAGGGCATGATCAAGACAGGCTTTAGCGATACGGCACACGGACGATTGGCCTGGGTGGATTCGGGCGGCAAGGGGCCTGTGGTTTTGCTCATTCACGGCAACTCGTCCTGCAAAGAGATTTTCGGGCGGCAGGTCGTGAGCGAGTTGGGATCGTCTTACCGGATGATCGCCTTTGATCTGCCGGGACATGGAGCGAGTTCCAATGCGCCGGAACCGGAACTGACTTATTCGATCCACGGTTTTGCCGATGCCGCGATTGCGCTGCTCGACGATTTGAAAATCAGTGAATCCGTGATTATCGGCTGGTCGCTCGGTGGACACGCGGCGCTGGAATTGCTCGGCCGCTGGCCGGGCACAGTGGCGGTCTGGATCACCGGCACGCCGCCTGCGGGCGCGGCGGATATGGGCGAGGCGTTTTTACCGTCGGAGCATATGGGGCTCACGTTCAAGGAGCGGTTCACGGAAGATGAAGCGCGCGTTTATGCGCAGGAGACGGTGGGCGAAGCTGTTGAACTGTTGCCATGGATGACGGCGGCGGCCCTTCGTGCCGATGGTCGCTTCCGTCCGCTGATGCTGCAATCGGTGGCAGAAGGTCGCGACATGGACGCGCGTGCGATTGCGGGTGAGGTGAAAAAGCCGCTCGCCGTTGTGTCGGGCGAGCGTGAGCCTTTTGTGAACAATGCCTATCTGAAGGTTGTCACCTATGCGAACCTGTGGGACGGCAAGGTACACATTCTTGACGGTCTCGCACATATGCCTTTTTGGGAAGATCCGGCGCGGATCAATCCGATGCTCGAACGGTTTCTTGATGATGTGACGGGCTAGCCGGCTTTGTTTGTGTCGGTCGCGGCATGATGTGCTGTGAGGCGGCGGCGCGGTGATGGACCGCGATAGATGCCGGACTCGACAATGTGCAAAGGCTTTTCGATGGCGGCGAGCACACGTTCGTAAAGCAGTTGCGGTGTCACCGGCTTCACGATGTAGTCGTTGACGCCTTCGTCGCGGGCCCATTCGACAATGTCGGGGTCGCCGTGGCCTGAAAGCATGACAACGGGAACATCGGAACCGTTATGCTCATGCATGGCGCGGATCGCGCGGGTCATTGCGTAGCCGGTCATCGGCTGCATCATTCCATCGGTGATGATGAGGTCGGGTGCATGGGCGGCAAAGGCCGCGACGCCTTCATCACCATTGGTGGCGCAGATGATTTCACCGATGCCCATTGCGCTCAGCAATGCCGTGAGCAGCGTGCGCATGGTTTCGCTGTCCTCGACGACGAGAATTTTGATGTTGGCCAACGGGGTGATGTTGACGCTGTCCTGGCTCGTGTTCATCCGGCGTGTTGTTTAAACGCCGTCGGGTCAGCCATGCCTGTGCGGATGATCAACTGTTCGAGCGAGCGCAATGTTTCGTCGGCAAGGCGTTCGTCGGGCTTGTCCTGTTCCAGCGCATCGCGCATGGCTTCGACGTAAAAGCGGACGATGGTCGCGTCGATCACGTCAAATTTTTCCATGTAACCGCAGAGCGATTTGGCAAAGCGTCCGACAATCGGGTGGCCGAATGTACCGGCGAGGCCGCGCATATCATGCACGGTTTCATAAAAACGGTGACGCGCACCCGCGACGCCACTACAGACGTCGACGATCTGCGGCAGAAGTTCGTGGATTTGGCGGGAAAGCGTGTCGCAATACTGGCGGCCAAGGACGCTGATTGTCTGTTGCATTTGTTCGAGCACGCGCGGATCGAGGCGGACAGGCGCGATATAGCCCGGACCCATCTTGCGCTCGGCGATAGAAGGCAGGCGAACAAAGCGGGCAGTGGCTAAGTTTTGCTGTTCGGTGGTCATCGTTTCCCCTCAGAGATAGGCGACGGGTGCAGCCGGAACATCGGCAACGAGTGCGGCTTCCTGCTTGCGGTTGATGACGGCGATGAGGCGTTCGTACAATGTGCGCGGTACGAGCGGCTTGCAGACAAATTCGGTGATGCCGGCGTCGCGGGCTTTTTTAATCGCCGATATTTCGGTGTGGGCCGAGATCATAATGATCGGTACGCGGTTGCAAGCCGGTGCATCGTTCTCGCGCAGGCGTTTAGCGAGCGCAAATCCGTCGGTCGGGGCCATGGCTGCGTCGGTGATGACGACGTCGGGTTTGTGAGTGATAAATTTGGCCCATGCGTCCTCGCCGTCATTGGCGAGAACGACTTCTCCGACGCCTAGCGCGCGCAGCAGACCGAGCATGAGATGACGCATATGGCTGCTGTCATCGACAACAAGCACGGTCAGTGTTTCAAATATGTTGCGAGCCACGGAACCCCCCGATGTCGCTGAGAACCTCGACCACCCCACGCGATTGAATGGCTCTCATTAGGCGACGATAAGGGATGAGGTCTTAACAGGGCGTGGAGATCGCCGTAAGCGGATGAATATACTGCGATGTTCGTTTCAGGCGTTCGCTTGCACGATCCATGTCGCGCCTTGAAGCATGACGCCTTGCGGGGTTAAGAATTTTGTAAGCTCTGCGGACACGACATCGGTGACGCGTTTTTTTGTGGCGTCGCTTTGCTCTGCGACAAGGCGCGAGAGCGGCCCGATCTGCATCGCCTGATCCAATGCTTCCTCGACGCTGCGACCGAGGATGACGGGTGTGTCGTATGGGGTGAATGAAATGTTGCGGAAACCGGCCTCGCTGAGGATGCCATTGACGCGGACTTTGTCGGCAAAGGCGAAAGGGCCTGGCGCGAAGGGGGCTGCCGGTTCGGACGGTGGCAGAAGCGGAAGTGCGGCGCGTGCCGGCGTGGCAAGCCATGAATTTTCCGGCATCGTGCGCCAGCACACAAAAGTCATCCGGCCTGTTGGCTTCAGCGCATGGTGCAGATTTTTGAATGCGCCAGACGGATCGTCAAAGAACATGACACCAAAGCGTGAGATGAGATGATCAAAGCTGTCGGCGCTGTAATCATGGGCGGAGGCATCGGCCACATCGAAAGTGGCGGTGGAGCCCAGAGCGGTGGCGCGTTCGCGCCCGCGGCCTGTCATCGGACCGGATAGATCAATGCCGTGAGCGCGGCCCTTGGCGCCGACGAGTTTTGCCGCTTCGAGTGTGGTGATGCCGCAGCCGCAACCAATGTCGAGTACGCTCTCGCCATGGGTGAGATTGGTGGCGCTGAACAGCGCAACGGCGAAAGGCGCGAGCATGGCGTCGAGACGGTCCTGATAGCGGACCCATTTCATGCCCGTCGGGCCGTTCCATGCTTCGGATTGTTCGGCATTGGCGTCGCTCATTCTGCTCTCCCGTTTTAAGGCGGAGAGGATGGGCGATTGCTTAGACTTTGCCAAGTTCCGTGTCATCGGACCGAGGCGGCATATCTTCCGTGACCTCTTCGGCGAGCAACTCCATTTCGTTTCGAAGGTCCAGGGGTTGCCGCTCGTCTACGTCAGAGGGTTCCGGCACGTCGGCGCCCGTCGGAAGCCATGATTCAATACGGGAACTGCCCGCAAGCTCCTGAAGGCGCAGCAGGCGGTCGGAGATGAGCGCAGCGTGATCGGCAAAGTGCATCGAGATGTCAACGAGACGCGTTTGAGCCTCGTCAATTTCGTTCAGGATCATGCCGATCTCGGCGTCTTCGGAAAATCCCGTGCGCGGCGGTGACAGCGCGAGACCGCGGGCGCCTGTCGTGAGGTTCACAACGCTGATTGCAATGGCGGCGCGGCCTTCGCCGTCCAGTGCGATGGAAAAGGCAGGGCTCCGGCCACCGATCAGAAGCCCGTTGATGAGGTTGATACGGTTATGCGAGGCGGCACCGACGGTGGCGTCGATTTCGGAGCGCACGTCGTCATAGCGACCGGCGAGCAATTCGCGCCGCGCGAGATTTTGCGTCTTGCCTGCTTCGGAAACGAGGTTCAAGGCTTCGCGCAACCGGTCGTTCACAACGTCAATGGCTAGGACGGCTGTTTCGATGGTGGACAGGGCCGTGGCGATGCGCTCGCCCAGAATGGCGGCGGAGCGGTAATTTGCGGCGGCTGCGGAATGGCGCAGCGCACGTTTGATCGCGCCACGCCCCGCGCGTGGTTCTTCTTCCGGCGGTGTCGGCCGTTTGATCTTGCGGCGTTGTTTGAGTAGGGAGGAAAGACGCATGAAATGCAGTTGCCCGAATCTGCCATAAACGAAACGTTAGGGTTTAGATTAGGGGTCAAGTGTTGACAGGTCTTAAACGCGGGCCTCCGTGGTCTGCGCGATTTTGTGAAGTTTTCCGTTAGGTTTTCTCAAACATGCCACAAGGGTCCCGCAATTTTTGGCGAATTGTATGGTTTTGTGCGCGGCCTTTGGTGCGCTTCTATTGGCGCGTCACACGGCCCCTGACGCTGGGGGTGCGCGCTCTTGTCCGCGACGGTGAGGGGCGCGTGCTGCTGGTGCGGCATTCTTACGTTGCCGGTTGGTATATGCCGGGCGGCGGCGTGGCGCATGGCGAGCCATCGCGTCATGCGCTGAGACGCGAGATTGACGAGGAAGCGGGCATTATTCTCAAAGAGGGTGTGTCGCCCGTGCTGATTGGTTTCTATGCCAATTTCCGTGAGTTCAAATCGGATCACGTCGCTCTCTATCTCGTCGAGCCGCAGCACTACACCCGTGTTCCGCGCACGAGTTTCGAGATTGCCGAATACGGGTTCTTTGCGCTCGATGCATTGCCCGAGGGCCTTTCACCATCGACACGGGCGCGCCTTGTCGAATTTCAACAAGGTCTGCCCGCGCCGGATATGTGGTGAGGATGAGAGTTCGGAGCGCCTCACGTCTGGAGTTTCAGGCCTTTAGTTTGGCAGCCATCTTGGCAACGTGATTGCCCTGGAACTTGGCCATGCCGAGCTCGAGTTCGCTCGGCTGGCGCGATCCGTCGGAGCCTGCGATCGTGCCTGCGCCATAGAACGAGCCGCCATGCACTTGAGAAATATCCCCGATGCCCGGTGCGCCGAAGGGAACGCCGACGATGACCATGCCGTGATGGAGGAGCGTCACATGCGTGGTCAGGATCGTGCTCTCATTGCCGATACCCGTGCCGGTCGATGTGAAGACGCTGCCGACTTTGCCGATGAGTTTGCCATTTGCCCAAAGTGCGCCGGTCTGGTCGAGGAACGACCGCATCTGGCTCGACATATTGCCGAAGCGGGTCGGTATGCCGAAGATCACGGCGTCATATTCGGCCAGTTCATGCGGCGCGGCGACGGGTGCTTTCTGGTCAACCTTCATATGGGCGGCGGCCATGGCGTCCTTGTCCATTGTTTCGGGCACGCGTTTGATCTCGACATCGGCGCCGGCCTCGCGCGCACCGGCGGCGACGGCCTCGGCCATCTTTTCGATATGGCCCCACGAGGAATGATAGAGGACGAGGACTTTGGCTTTATTGGACATTTGAACTCTCCAGCACTGGCCCGTTTCCGGGCGTTTCCGTTTCGAGGGTCAAATCTATTTGCTGGGGCGGGCGAAACAATCCATCATTTGAGGAACACATTGTTTCATAAGGGCATCTAATGGGTTTCATAAGGGCTTCTCATGGCGCTTGATCTCAATGCTTTGGCGGTTTTTGCCAAGGTGGTGGAACTGGAGAGTTTCACGGCGGCGGCGGACGCACTGAAGCTGTCGAAATCGATGGTGAGCCGTCAGATTTCGGATCTTGAGGACGCAATGAAAGTACGGCTCCTCAACCGCACGACTCGGAAGCTCTCCGTGACGGAGGCTGGCGCGGTGGTCTATGAGCGTGCAGCGCGGATCGTGTCGGAGGCCAACGAGGCCGAGCGCGACGCGAATTGCATCGAGGGTGCGGTGCGCGGAAAGCTCCGCATCAACGCGCCGATGAGTTTCGGCATTGCGGAACTCGGACCGGTGATGCCGAAATTCTTGGCGCGCTATCCCGAACTTGTCGTCGATCTCGCACTCAATGACCGTCAGGTCGATCTGATGGAAGAGGGTTTCGATGTGTCGGTGCGAATTTCGACGCTGGTCGATTCAAGTCTGATCGCGCGACAACTTGCGCCGGTGCGCCGTGTGCTGGTGGCCTCGCCCGGCTACTTCAAAGAGCATGGTGTGCCGCGCCATCCGCATGATCTAAAGGAACACAGTTTTGTGCTTTATTCGTTGCGCGCGCGACCGGAGATGATGGAGTTCCGCGATCCGGGCGGCAAGCCGGTTGAGGTCGAGGTGAAGGGCAGTTTCTATTGTAACAATGCCGATGCAATGCAAGGTATTCTGCACGCGGGACAAGCGATGTGCATTGCGCCGATGTTTCTCTGTGCGGATGCATTGCGCGACGGTACGCTTGTGTCGGCGCTGGATGAGTGGGAGCCGGCGCCGATGACGTTGCATGTGATTTATCCGCATACGCAGCATTTGTCGGCGAAGGTCCGCGCGTTTGTCGATTTCGCGGTGGAGGAATTCGGACCGGGCAAAGCAAGGTGGTTGCTGGATGCGGGTGTGGGAAAGAAAAAAGCCAAGTGAGAGCATGACCCGCTACGGGCATAGCTTTCTTTCGTGACACATCAGGTCTTTATCTACAGATGTTCATCATGTTCTCACCTGTGGAAAGAGGGCGAAGAAAAAGGCGCGGTGCTTGTGGCGCCGCGCCTTTTCTATTTTCTATCCGGTAACCCTTACACAGGTTCCCATGTGAAGACGGAGCTTGTTGCGCCGAGATCCGTGTAGCCACCTTCCATCGCGGGGAAGCCGTAGCTGAGGATTGCCTCAGGCGTCCAGCCTTCGATGCTGGCGACGCTTTTGACGGGGCGGGGCTGCGAGAAGAGGACGATCTCGTTGCCGCGTACGGCGAAAATCTGGCCGCTGGCGGTGCAGCTCGGCGCGGCGAGTGCCACCGAGAAGGTGCCGACCTGATCGGCGCGCATCGTGTTTTTAATGCGGTCGACGCGTTTGGCGGATGCCTCGTCCTTCACAGGGATCGTGGCAATCATGCGGGTCCAGGCGAAGGGCGCGATGATGTTGGAGCGCACTTTCTTCGATGCACCTTCCATCGCGATGGTGCGGGAGAGGCCGGCAATGCCCAGCTTGGCGGCGGCGTAATTGGCCTGACCGATATTGCCGATAAGGCCCGATGTCGATGTGAACAGAACGAAGTTGCCTTCCTGCTGCTCGCGGAAATGATTGATCGCGGCGCGCGCGATGTTGTAGCTGCCCTTCAGATGCACGTTGAGAACGGCGTCCCAGTCTTCCTCGGGCATCTTGTGGAACATGCCGTCGCGCAGGATGCCGGCGGGGCTGATAACCGAGTGGAGGCCGCCGAATGTGTCGAGCGCCTGTGTGATCATGTTTTCCGCGCCCGATTTCAGCGACACGCTGTCGGAGTTCGCAACCGCTTCGCCGCCTGCGGCTTTGATCTCATCGACGGTCTTCTGGGCCGCCGAGGCATTGCCTTCGTCGCCGCCTTTGACCGAGCCGCCGAGATCGTTCACGACGACCTTTGCGCCCTGTTTCGCCGCGATGAGCGCGCATTCCTTGCCGATGCCGCCTGCAGCGCCCGTGACCAGCACCACTTTGCCTTCAAGAACTCCCATGTGACCGTCTCCCTTGTTCGGTTCTTTGTATGTTGGGGTGCAAGCTAACCGAAGGAGGCGGGGCGGTTCCAGATTTTTTTGGGGCTTTGTGGCGCAAGCGAGCTTTACGTTGGAGTTTCATCATGCTATCGCGCTCATATGGGTGGCGGATTGCCGGTTTCCGGCGGTCTTGAGGACATGAGATGACGCAGGTTTTTCTTCAGCGACGACGAATGGGCTTCGGAGGCTTCAGAGCTTCCGCGGGGTCATGCGCTGGCGTCAGGGGTTTCGGCTGGTCTTGAATGAGGCCGCGCTGACCCTGCGGCGGGTGCCTCTTTTTTTATAGGCTCACACGAACCCGTCCGGACCCGTTCCCATGCCAAATACCGTAATCGATCCCAGTGCAATAAACGACACCGCGCAGTTAAACGCCCATCTCTATGACATCGAGCGTCAGCGGCCCGAACATGGCCCCGAGATTGAAGCGCTGCTTGATTTGTCCTTCGGTCCGGGCCGCTATGCCAAGACCGCGCAGCGTCTGCGCGAGGGCAATACGGCGGTGCCCGAGCTTTGCTATGTCGCCTTTCAGGGCGAGGGTGCGGCGCGTCGTCTCGTCGGCTCGCTCACTTTCTGGCCGGTGAATATCGGCGGGGTGCCGGGGCTGATGCTCGGACCGCTTGCTGTTGTACCGGCGATCCGTGGACAGGGCATCGGCGTCAATATGATGCGGCGCGGACTGGATGATGCCAAACGGCTCGGTTACCGGTTGGTGATCCTTGTCGGCGATCAGCCTTATTATGTGAAAGTCGGTTTCGGCCCTGTGCCGCCCGGACGTCTCACCATGCCGGGACCGGTTGACGCTTCGCGGTTTTTGTTCCGCGAGCTGGACATCGGTGCGCTGGCTCATGCGCATGGAGCTGTGACGAAGCCGGTATAGCGTTCAGTTTCAATGGCGGTGAGGCTTGTCGCTAACCGACGTCCAGCACCATGAAGCGCGCATCGTCCTCGTAGGTGGCGAGCTTTGCCTTGAGCGCTCCGTCGCCGGTGAAAATTTCAAAACCCTGTGCGGTCCAGAAGTGTCTTGAATTGTTGACCGAGACGAGGCCGAGCCTTTTGTAGCCGTGTGCGCGGGCGACAGCTTTCAACTTTTCTGTGAGTGAGCGGCCAAGGCCGAGGCCGCGTGAGGCTTGCGTCAGCGCGATGTCATGCAGGAAGAGGCAGTCGGCCCGTGCGTCGAGCGCCGGTAGAACTGTGTTGAGTGGTGCCGGTCGTCCGATGACGGAGGGGTGCGAGATCGCATAGCCGATAAGGCCGTGTTTGTTTTCGGCGACGAAGCATCCATCGGCGAAGAGGGCGAAGCGGTTTTCCATCACGGCTATGTCTTCGGGGAAATCGGGATGCACGATTTCACCGATGGAATCGACGGTGGGAATATCCGCCGATGCCATCAGTCGCCAATATGTCTGTGTGTCCGCCATGGCACCGATCCTCAAAAACCGAGGCGCGGTCTAAACGAACGGGGTATTCAGGTCAAATGCCATGAGGTCGCGGGTTTGGTTCGATTGCTTGTCAGTTGAGCTTCATGGCCGCGACGAGCTTCGGCACGTTGTTTTCAAACATGGCGGGATAGGTCGGGGCGGGACCGTCGGCAGGTGACAAGGCGTCTGAATAAAGTTCGCCGCCGATGGTGGCGCCGGTTTCCTTGGTCAGTGTTTTCATCAGGCGCGGGTCGGTCATGTTTTCGATGAAGAGAGCTTTGATCTTTTCGGATTTGATCTGGTCGACGAGGCGGCTCAGGCTGCCGGCATTGGGCTCGGCATCCGTGCTGAGACCGGCAGGCGCGAGAAATGCGACGCCGTAAGCGGCACTGAAATAACCAAACGCGTCATGCGTGGTAATGACTTTGCGTTTTGCTTCCGGCACGGAGGCGATTTCAGCACGTGTCCATGCGTCTAGCTTTTCGAGCCTTGCCACGAGCTTGTCGGCATTGGTTTTGTAGGTGGCGGCATCTTCCGGATCGGCTTTGGCGAGACCTGCCTCGATGTTGCGGACATAGAGGATGCCGTTTTTCAGATTCTGCCAGGCGTGCGGATCGAGGACGGTCTCGCCGTTTTCGTTCATCTGGCGCGGAGTGATGCCGTAGCTTGCGACGACATAGGGCGCTTTGGCGGCGGCAGCTTTGGCAAGTTTTTCCATCCATTTTTCGAGATGGATGCCGTTGATGATGATGAGGTCGGCGTCGTGCAGCGCCTTGGCGTCTTTCGGCGCGGGTTCGAATGTATGGGCGTCGCCGTCGGGGCCGACAAGCGTTGTGAGCGTGATTTTGTCGCCGCCGACTTCATGTGCGATGTCGCCGACGATGCTGAAGCTCGCAACGACGTTCAGGGGCTTTGCCCATGCGGGTGATGCGATGAGGAGAAGAGAAAGTGCAAATGCAAAAGGAGTTTTCATCGCTATGCCTCTGTGTGTGAGCAGGCTAATGCTCGTGGAAATGGGCACCGGGCCAGAAGCGGGCTCGGATGGAACCGTATCGGCCCAGCAAGATCGAGCCGAGATAGAAGAGACCCGCTGTGAGGATGATCGCGGGGCCGGACGGCAGGTCGTAGTGATAGGAAATGAGGAGTCCCGCCCAGCCGGAGATGAAGGCCATGACGACGGACAGTGCTGCAAGAGACCAGACTTCGATGGCCCAGAAGCGTGCGGCGGCGGCGGGCAGCATCATCAGGCCGACGGCCATCAATGTGCCGAGCGCCTGAAAGCCGGCGACGAGATTGAGCACGACGAAGACGAGAAAGATGACGTGATAAAGCGAGCCGCGACCGGCAACGGCGCGGAGGAAGCCGGGGTCGAAACATTCGGCGACAAGCGGGCGGTAGATGAGTGCGAGCGTTACGAGCGTCAATGAGGCGATGCCTGCGACGAGGAGGAGCGCTTCGTTGTCGACGGAGAGGATCGAGCCGAAGAGGACGTGGAGCAGATCGACATTGGAGCCGCGCAGCGAGACGATGAGGACACCGGCGGCGAGACTGATGAGATAAAAGCCTGCGAGGCTTGCATCTTCGCGCAGATCCGTGACGCGGCTGATGAGGCCTGCAAGCAGCGCGACAGCAAGGCCGACCGCGAGACCGCCGAGCGACATGGCCCAGAGCGACAGACCGGCGACGAGAAAACCGATGGCTGCGCCGGGCAGGATCGCGTGGCTCATCGCGTCACCCATCAGACTCATGCGGCGTAGCACGAGGAAAGTGCCGATGGGGCCGGAGCCGAGCGCGAGGGCGAGGCAGGCGATAAGGGCGCGGCGCATGAAGCCGTAGTCGGCAAAGGGTGCGATGAATTGGGCATAGAGATGCATCAGGCGGTACCCTCTTCGCGTTGTGCGTGGTGGCCATGATCATGCGTTTGCAGTTTTTGTCGCAAAGCCCATGTGTCCGACAATGCGCGGGCGCGGTGGAGGTTTTTGTCGGTAAGGACTTCCGGTGTCGGGCCCCAGGCGACAAGTTCACGCGCCATGAGTAGCGTGTCGGGAAAATGGGATTTCACTTCGTCGATGTCGTGCAGCACGGCGACGACGGTGCGACCGGCGCCGTGCCAGAAGTTGATGATTGCCATGAGATCGGCGGTGGTGCGCTCGTCAATGGCGGAGAAGGGTTCGTCGAGCAGGATGAGGCGCGTGTCCTGCACCAGCAGGCGGGCGAAGAGCACGCGCTGGAACTGGCCGGTGGAGAGCTGCGCGACGGGGCGCGGGCCGAAGCCTTTGAGGCCTACTTTTTCAAGCGCGTCCTCTACGGTGACCCAATGCGTGCCGGTGATGGCACGCCAGATGCCGATCTTGTGCCAGTGGCCGAGCGCCACTGTGTCGGCGACCGTGATCGGAAAGCTGCGGTCGATCTCGGCCTGCTGGGGCAGATAGGCAATGTCGCGGGATTTGAGGCCGGTGAAGCGGATGGTGCCTTCGCTAGGGCGCATGAGGCCGACGATGGATTTGAGCAGCGTGGATTTGCCGGCGCCATTGGGGCCGACAATGGCGGTGAGACTGCCCGCCGCGATCGTGCCGCTCAGATGGTGGACGGCAGGGTGGCGGTCATAGGCGACGGTGAGGTCGGTAATGGTGATGGCGGGTTTGCTCATGCGATAGCCCACCAGACGCCGGACCAGAGGACGGCAAGGCAGAGCGCGGCAAGGCCGAGCCGGAGGGAGACGCTGGCACCCATGAAAGTGCGGGTTGGGGGCTGGGGGGCGGCAGGCTCGACCATAGGTCACGCTGTAATGTAATAATATAACATTTTTGGACCATAGGGGAGGATTTGGGGGGATGCAACTTTTTCTATCTTCCTCCCCCTTAAAGGGATGGGAAAGAAAAGGTCACCGCCCCTCCCGTCGCCATGCCAGCGCCAGTGTGCCGAGGATGAGCAGCAGGGCCAGCGGGCCGATGATGAGGGGGGCCTGTCGCACCGCGCGGACGAAATACTGGTTGTTGCGCTGGAGACCGAGCCAGTCCGATCCGGCGGCGTCTTTGCCGGGGCGCGTGGTGCGGATATCGGGTGTGTCCTCGCCGTTGGGGCCGACCCAGTAGGTGCTGCCCCCGGAGGCGTCGGTGACGGGTTTCAGAAGTTTGTCGGTGGCGCGGACGTCGGCGAACTCGCGCGGGTTGAGCGGTCCTGCGGCGGCAACTGCTGTCAGATCGCCCTGTGTGATGCGATAGAGGCCGAGTTCGGTTGCAGGCGTTTGTGCGTCGAAGCGGCCCGGTGCGACGGTTTCGGGTTTCAGTCTGGTGATCTTGCCTGAAGGTGAGGTGACGTCGATTTCGGGCACGGCATCCGACATGGAGCGGCGTTTGACGGTGAGTGTTGTGCCGTTGATCGCCGCGGCGAGGTTTTCTTCTTCGAGGTCGGGTTCTTTCATCAGCCAATGGGCGACGCGGCGTAAAAGCTCTGACTGCGGGCCGCCGCCTTCATAGCCGCGCGACCAGAGCCAGAATTGATCTGAGAGAAGCTGCGCGACGCGGCCTTTGCCGACGCGGTCGAGCACGAGGAGCGGGCGGTCGTTGGGCGCGTCCATGATGATGCTGCCACGGCTGACATTGGTGTCGATGACGCGGAACCATGGGCCCCATGTGGCTTCAGGCGTTGCATCGCCCGCCAGACCGGCGGTGACGGGATGGCGTTTGCCCAGGTCCGTCACGTGGGGACGGAAATCTCCGGTCGAGACATCGCCGGTGGGTTCGGCAGGCAGGATGCGTGCGAGCGGTGTGCGGAAGAGCGAATAGGGCGAGGCAAAGCTCGGACCGGCGGCGTCGAGCACCG
This sequence comes from Pseudomonadota bacterium, assembly GCA_040390855.1. Lineage (GTDB taxonomy): Bacteria > Pseudomonadota > Alphaproteobacteria > Parvibaculales > Parvibaculaceae > Parvibaculum. The sequence continues at coordinate 37,726 of JAZJXO010000015.1, read as the reverse complement.
CGCCGCCGTTCTCGACAAAGTCGGCAACGTTCGAAAGATATTCGAGCGGCAGTACGCTCTGACGCTTGTAGCGGTCAAAGATGATGAGATCGAATTCATGCAGTTTCTCGACGAAGAGTTCGCTGGTCGGAAAGGCGATGAGCGAAAGTTCTTCGATGGGTATGCCGTCGTCGATTTCCGGCGGCCTTAAAATTGTGAAATGCACGAGATCGACCGAGGGGTCGGCGCGGAGGAAGTTGCGCCATGTGCGCTCGCCGGGATTGGGCTCGCCGGAAATGAGCAGTACGCGCAGGCGGTCATGGATGCCGTTGGCGACAATCACGGCGCGATTGTTGGCGGGTGTCAACTCGTCGGGTCCGGCGGCAACGTCGATCTCGATGACATTGGGACCGGCATGGTCGAGGACCAGTGTGAGTTTGGCAGGCTCGCCGAGATGCACTTCGGTTTGCTGCACGCGTTTGCCGTCGATGTTGACGGTGACGGAGGCCATGCCGCCGGTTGTGGCCGCGTCGCTGGCCTCATCGACGCGAAGGGTGAGCGTCACCGGCTTGTTGACGATGCCGAAACGTGGAGCTTCCAGCACGGTGAGGCGGCGGTCGCGCTCGTTCCGGTTGCCGACGATGAGGCCGTGCACGGGAGCTTTGAAACCCAGAGATGACAGCTTCTGCGGTACGTCATGGATTTCGCCGTCGGTGATGAGGATGACACCGGCGAGGCGTTCGGCTGGTATGTCAGCCAAGGCTTGCTCCAGCGCCGCAAAGGCGTTGGTGCCTTCGCCTGCGTCCGACGAGTTTGCAGTGTTGCCGACGGTCAGGATACGGGTTTTGAGACCCGTGAGTGTTTTCAGCTTGTCTTCGGTGGCTTTCAGTGTCGCGACGGCGTCTGCCGTGCGCGCACCGATCGACATGCTCTGGCTTTGATCGACGAGGACGACCGCAATGTCATTGACGGGGTCGCGGTCTTCCTGACGGATGGTCGGATTGAGAATGACGAGAAGCGTGATGATGAGTGCCCCGAGCCGCCAGCCTGCGCTGCGCGCACCGCGCCATGCGGCATAGGTGACGACGAGCGCACCGATGCCGCCGAGAAGAATGATGAGGGAGACGGGAAGCGAGGGATCGAAGATGATGTCCCATCCACTCGATGTGGTCATGGCGTTTGATGATGTGACGGCTGTCGTAGGTTCCATTCTACTGCCCCAGTCGTTCGAGAAGCGCGGGGATATGGACCTGATCGGCTTTGTAATTGCCGGTAAGCGTGTACATGACGAGATTGACGCCGAAGCGATAGGCCATTTCGCGCTGGCCTTCGCCGCCGGGTTCGGTCGGATAGACCGGCCGGCCCGTTGCGTCGCGCGCCCATGCGGCGGCGTAATCATTGGAGCCGACGATGATCGGCGAGACACCGTCCTTCGACAATGCATCCTGTCCGGTATTGCCGCCGTCGCGGACGACCCAGAGCATGCCGCCGTCAAAGCGGCCGGGGAAGTCTTGCAGGAGATAAAAAGATTTCGTCAGCACATGGGTTTTGGAAACGGGCGTGAGGGGGGGTAGATCGAGTTTGCCGATGAGGCGGCGCAATGTCTGAGTGCCGGGGCCGACAAGGCCGGTGATGTTCTGGTCCTGATCGCGCGTGTCAAAAAGGATCGTGCCGCCATGTTCCATATAGGCGTTGACGCGGGCGAGGGCGTCGGGTGTGAGATTTTCCTGACCGCTTGTCATCGGCCAATAGAGCAGCGGGAAGAAGGCAAGCTCGTCGCGTTTGACATCGACGCCCATCGGCGCGGCGGGTTGGAAGGCGGTGCGGGCGCGTAAGACTTTTGAGAGACCTTCGAGCCCGGCGCGGCTTGTCTCGTCGGTCGTCGTATCGCCGGTGATGACATAAGCTAATCGTGTGTTGTTGGCCGCATCAAGGGCGAAGTCGAGCGCGGATTTGTCGGCGGCGTTTGCATCATGCGCGGGAAGGAGTGATGCGACGAGAAGTGCAAGTGCGATCACGGGCATGAATTTGAAGCTGCGGCGCGGATGGCGGATGGGTGTCGTGTCGAACAGGCCCGTCACATAGAGCGCGGCGATGCCGTCGGCGATGATGAGCAGAAGGGCGGCCAGAAGAAAGAGAGGGCGGAGTGCCGTCTCGGAAGTTTCGGCATAGACGTGACGCGAGGAGACGCCGGACAATGTGCCGAGGGCGGCGAGTTTCGTGTCCGGGCGGATGAGGTTCAACGCGCGCGGGCTGTCGGCTGGGCCGTAATAGCCCGGCGGGTGGCGCGGGCTGGCGTCTGTTGCTTCGAACGTGGCGGCGGGAACAGGCGTTGCGAGGGCGGGCGGGGAGCCGAGATGCCCGAAGCCGTTGAGTGTGCGTACGGGGGCGAGCGATGCGGCCTGAGTGCTCGCGCCTGTGGTCGCCTGCGCGCTGCCTTGCGAGAGAGCGATGGTGCGGCGGAGCATGTCAACGAAGAGACCGGAGAGCGGCAGGTTTGACCAATCGGTATTCGCTGTCACATGCACGAGAACGACGAGGCCCTTGCTGCGCGTTGTTGCCGTCACCAGAGGTGTACCGTCTTCAAGTCGCGCCCATGTGTGGGGGGCAAGGTCGGCGGCAGGTTCTGCCAGCACCTGTCGTGAAACGGTGACGTCTTTGGGGACGGTGAGACCGTTGAAGGGGCTGGCGTCATCGAATGGAGCGAGATGCTGCGGCGTGGTCCATGACAGTTCGCCGCCCAATGCGCGACCGCCGCTGCGCAGCGCCACCGGCATCAGATGATCAGACATCAGGACCTCGCTTTGCGCGGCGAGCTTCGGGCCGGCAAAGCGGATGAGCACGCCGCCTTTGTCGATCCATTGCGTCAGTCGCGCGCGGTCATCGGGTCCGATATTGCCGATGTCAGCGAGGATGAGAACGGAGAGGGGCGTTGAAAGAAGTTCGGCGATTTCGCTTTTGCTGCCGTGCTCGGTGGCGGGCGTTCTGATCTCGGCATAGGGGCCGATGGCGCGGGTCAGATAGTAGCTCTCGGAGAGGAGTCGCTGGCTTTCTTCCTGTGATGTGTCAGCGACGATGCCGACGGTGCGGCGGTGCCAGCGCTCATCGAGCAGGCTCACGGCGGCGGCGGATGTTTCGCCTGCTATTTCGAGGCGGGAGACATTGTTGCGCAGGTCGAGCGGCAATTCGAGACGGGCTTCGGTTTCGCTCTCGTCGCCCGCGAAGGTGAAGGACGCGCGGCCAAGGACAGCGCCTTGCGCGTTAAGCGCGAGCACATTTCCGCTCATCGCATGGCTGTCGCTGGCGCGGATCAGCGGCACGATAAAACCTTCGCCTTCGATCACGGGCGGAAGAAGCGCCAGCCCGCGCTCTGCCGGTTTAGGTTCGACAAGTTCGAGACTGTTTGACGAGGCGATGGCCGAAAGGCCGGTGGCGAAATCTGTTGTCGAGCCGTAGTCGATGCCGTCACTGAGCCAGATCACTTGCGGTGCGTGTTTGGTCACATCACTTGCTTTGAGGCGGTTGACAAGGGCCATACGATCGGGCGCGAGCGGTTGCGGCTCCAGCGTGCGGGCTGTGGCAATGGCGTCGTCGGCGGACGTGAAGTTGAGTGCGGGCGCGCTCGCTGCGGGTGCTGTGCCCGTGACGAGGACGGGCCGGTTGTCGCGGCGGGCACCGGCAATGAGATCGGCCATGGTATTTGCGCGTTCGCGCCAATGGGTGGCAGATGCCCAGCCATTGTCGGCGATGATGAGAAGGGGGCCGGTGCCCACGATTTTGGGGGCCGGGTTCCAGACGGGATTGGCGAGGGCAAGGACGATAAGCGCCGCGAGCACGAGGCGCAGGATCAGAAGCCAGAGCGGCGTATGGGCCGGTGTTTCTTCTTCGCGGTCAAGACCGACGAGGAGGCGGATCGCGGGAAAGCGCACGCGTTTGGGTAGCGGCGGGCTGATGCGCAGGAACCACCAGATCGCAGGCAGCACCAGAAGGCCCAGCAGCATCAGCGGGCTTGCAAAAGCAAAGGCTCCCAGAGACAGCATGGTTCACCCACCACTGCGCGGCGGGCGGCGCGCGTCGATCGCGCCGGACAGCGCGCCGTAAAGCGCGAGCAGCGCGGTGTGCGGCGCACGGTCGGTACGGTGGGTGGCGAAGGTGAAGTTGAGGCGCTGCGCGGCTGACATGATCTGATCGCGGTGGCTCGCCAATCGCTCGTGATAGCGCTTGCGCAGGCGTTCGGCGCGCCCGATCATCAGGCGTAGGTTTTCTTCGATGCCTTCAAATTCTGTACGGCCTGTGAACGGCAGGTCTTCTTCCGCCGGATCGAGCACCTGAATGAGATGGCCGCGGACGCCATCTGCCGCATAGCCTTTGATGCGGGCGATGATGTCTTCGGGTGGTGAAAGAAAATCCGAGATGAGAACGATCTGGGCGTAGCGCGGCATTTGCGCTGGCGGCGGCAGGCTGTCGAGGGCAAGCGCCCGTCGGCCTTCTTCCGGATTGTCAATCAGGTGATGGGCGATGCGGCGATAGGCGGTGCGTCCGCTACTTACTGGAAATCCGCTACCGAGAACGGCCACGCTTTCGCCGCCCTGCACGAGTAGGGAGGCGAGCGCCAGCGTCAGCACTGTGGCGCGGTCTTTCTTGGTTTGCGTTGCGCCGTCGGACATATAGTCCATGGAGGGCGAACCGTCGCGCCAGAGCCAGACGCTTTCAGCCGCTTCGACTTCGGTTTCGCGCACGAATAAATGGCTTGAGCGGGCGGAGTGTCGCCAGTCAACGGAGGAGGTCGTGTCGCCTTCGCGGAAGCGGCGATATTGCCAGAAGCTTTCGCCCATGCCAGTCCGCCTGCGGCCATGCATACCCTGCGCGACGGTGTTCGCTATGCGCTCGGCCTCAGTGACAAGCGGCGGCATCGCCTCGGCGAGCGTGTCAGCCTGCACACGCAGATTTGTGTCTGCGGTTTTGGTGCTGGTCGGGAAGGGGAGCCGCATGGCGATAACGGCTCAGATGTTGCGGCAGAGACGGTCGATGACGCCGCTGACGGTGACGCCTTCAGCACGCGCGGAGAAATTGAGCGCCATACGGTGACGCAGCACGGGCGCGGCAAGCGCTTTGACGTCGTCCACGGAGGGCGAGTAGCGGCCGTCGATCAAGGCGCGGGCACGCACAGCGAGCATGAGGGCCTGGCTCGCGCGCGGACCCGGACCCCAGGCGACGTGGCGTTCGACTTCGGCGGAGGCTCCTTCTTCGGGGCGGGCGGAGCGGACGAGTTCCAGAATGGCGTTCACGACTTTTTCGCCGACGGGGACGCGGCGTACGAGCTTTTGCGCGGTGAGCAGGTCTTCTGCCGTCATGGCGGGGCGGACCTTCACGTCGGTGCTGCCGGTGGTGGAGAGCAACATGCGGCGTTCGGCTTCGCGGTCGGGATAGTTCACATCGATCTGCGTGAGGAAACGGTCAAGCTGGGCTTCGGGCAGCGGATAGGTGCCTTCCTGCTCCAGCGGGTTTTGCGTGGCGAGCACATGGAAGGGGGCGGGAAGCTCATAGCGCACGCCAGCGACCGTCACTTGTTTTTCCTGCATGGCCTGCAGGAGGGCCGACTGTGTGCGCGGGCTGGCGCGGTTGATTTCGTCGGCCATGAGAAGCTGGCAGAAGACGGGGCCCTTGAGGAAGCGGAAGCTGCGTGTGCCGCGTTCGCTTTCTTCCAGCACCTCGGACCCCAGAATGTCGGCTGGCATCAGGTCGGGCGTGAACTGGATGCGTTTATCGTCAAGGCCGAGGACAACGCCCATCGTGTGCACAAGCAGCGTCTTTGCCAGCCCCGGCACGCCGACAAGCAGCGCATGGCCGCCCGCGAGTACCGTCACAAGCGTCTGGTCGATCACCTGTTCCTGACCATAAATCATTTCTGAAATGGCTTTTCGTGCCTCGGCGATCTTCGCTCCGGAGGCTTCGATTTCCTGAACGGCGCAGCCGTCCGCTTCACTGATTGTCTGCATTGACCTAAGGATAGGATGTGCCATCGCAAAGGCGACGGGCGCGCGTTACAAGATGTGGCCTATAGTGACACTATTGGCTTGAGTTCCGGTGGCGATATTATGTCCGCTCTAGCCTAAAAGCATCAGCAAGCAGCAGGAAGTTTGAGTGAGATGACGGATCCGGCTCCAAAATCACCTGCCAAAGTGCCAGAAGTGACACAGGCGGGACTTCTCAGCGCCGCTGAACGCGAGGGCAAGAAGGCGTGCGGGCTGCCGCCGGTCCATCTGTGGAACCCCGATTTCTGCGGCGATCTCGACATGCGAATCGCCCGCGACGGCACCTGGTTCTATATGGGCACACCTATCGGTCGCGAGCGGTTGGTGCGGCTTTTCTCGACCATTCTGCGCCATGACGAGGACGGGAAGTACTATCTCGTGACGCCGGTGGAGAAGGTCGGCATCACAGTCGATGACGCGCCTTTCCTTGCCGTCGCCATGAAAGCGCAAGGCAAGCGACGCGATCAGGTGCTGACCTTCACGACAAGCGTCGGTGACGACACGGTGGCGGGGCCTGACCATCCGATACGGTTTGTGATCGACGCGGCGAGCGGCGAGCCTGCACCCTATGTTCATGTGCGGGCGCGTCTTGAAGCACTGATCAACCGGGCGGTGTTTTACGATCTCGTTGAGTTGGGCGTTGAGGAGCAACACGAAGGCGCGACATGGTTCGGCGTCTGGTCCGGTGGCGTGTTCTTTCCGTTCATGCGGGCAGAAGAGATGCGGTTTTGATGATGGAAGATTATCGTAAGCTCATTGTATCCCGTGTTTTCGCCGCGCCACCGTCATTGACAGAATTGCTCGGGGCTTATGTGCCGGGCGGTGACGGGGACTTGCAGCCCGAAAGTTGGGCGACACGCGAGCAGAAGCCGGTCCTGCGCGCGGCGGCCGTGCTTGTGCCTATTGTTGAATATGTGGAAGGCCCGCGCGTGTTGCTGACACGGCGCGCCGATCATCTGGGCAGCCATGCGGGGCAGGTGGCGTTTCCCGGCGGCAAGATCGAGGCGGGGGAGACACCGGCAGAGGCCGCGATCCGCGAGGCGGACGAGGAAGTGGGGTTGAAGGCTGATTTCATCGAGGTGGCGGGCTATCTTGATGCGTATGAAACCGGCTCGGGCTTTCGCATTCTGCCGGTGGTGAGTTTTGTGCGTCCGGGCTTTACGCTCGATGTGCATGACGGCGAGGTGGCGGAAGTCTTCGAGGTGCCGCTGTCATTCCTGATGGACGGCAGAAATCACGAGCGGCACAAAGCCACATGGCAGGGCCGCGAACGCGAATATTATGCGATGCCCTATAACGGGCATTATATCTGGGGCGCGACGGCGGGCATGTTGAAGAACATGTATGACCGGATTTTTGCGATAGCTGATATTGAAGTGACGTCACAGGAAACGATGGAATGAGCGACCCGACGAAAATTCAATATGCCGATTGGCTGACCGATGCGGACACGCAAACGGTGCTTGCAGCGCTCGGCCACGCGCGGATTGTCGGTGGTGCGGTGCGCAATCATCTGATGGGCGAACCTGTCGCTGACATCGACATTGCCTGCGTTGCGACGCCGCAGGAGGCGCAGGCGCTTCTGGATGCCAAGGGCATAAAGGTGGTGCCCACAGGCATTCAGCATGGCACGATCACGGCTGTGCTGCCGAAGCGCAGTTATGAAATCACGACCCTGCGTGTGGATGTCGCGACCGATGGCCGTCATGCGGATGTCGCGTTCACCGGCGATTGGGTGGAAGACGCCAAGCGCCGCGACTTCACAGTGAACGCGCTCTATGCGGGCGCTGACGGCACGGTGCATGATCCTTTGGGCACGGGGCTTGCTGATCTTGCGGCACGCCGCATCCGTTTTATCGGTGATGCGGCGTCACGCATCGCGGAAGACTATCTGCGGATCTTACGCTTCTTCCGTTTTCATGCGTGGTACGGCAAGGGCGAACTGGATCCCGATGGTTTGAAGGCCTGCGCCGATGCGCGCGAGAGCTTGCGGCAACTGTCTGCCGAGCGTGTGCGTGATGAATTGTTGAAACTTTTAGGCGCGGATAACGCCGTTGCCGCCATTCGTCAGCTTGCGGCAACGGGTATTCTTTCCATCGTGTTGCCGGAAGCAGCAAGGCTTGACCGGTTTGAAAATCTCACCGAGGTCGAGGTCAAACAGCTTTTCACGTCGGACCCGATCCTGCGTCTTGGTTCGATGCTCGATCTCGATAAAGACGGTATCGAGGTTTTCGCGCAGCGTTTGCGTCTGTCAAATAAAGAGCGTGCGCGTATTACCGCGATGCTGACGGATGAAACGAAGATTGTCGCCTATCTCTCGATCAAGGAAGTGCGCAAGGCGCTCTACCGGATCGGCGTTGAGTGCTTCAAGGATCGCGTCATGCTCGGCTGGGCGAGCGACCGCGTGGGCCACAACACATTCCAGTGGCGTGCGATGCTGGCACTGGCAGATAGCTGGCAGAAGCCGCACTTTCCGCTCACAGGCCAGAACATCAAATCGGCGGGCGTGCCCGAAGGGCCCGAGATCGGCCGCGTCGCCCGCGAGGTTGAAGAGTGGTGGATCGACGCTGATTTTACCGATGACGAATTCTCCATCATCGAACGCCTCAAGGCAGTCGTTCAGGCAACGGTGTATTGATGCCTGCGGGTTTTAAGACTCTTGTCTTGGCGGTGTCGCTTGCTGCCGGTGTGTCGTCTGCTTTCGCTGACAGCGATGCGCCGCCACGTGCCGCACGTGCTTTTTATGATCTTTACATGAAAGAAAAACCGCGCGGGGTGCCTGATGATGCGATGCGCGCGAAGTTTGCACCGCTGATTTCGCCTGCATTGGAACTTGCGCTGGCGGATGCAAATACGGCTGAGGAAGCGCATTTCAACGCGACGAAAAATCAGGAACCGCCACTGTTTGAAGGCGATGTGTTCACGTCGCTGTTTGAAGGCGCGACGTCATACAAACTCGGTCAATGCGCCATCGAAAGCGACAATGCCTATTGCGATATCGATCTCGCTTATGCCGAAGCGTCGGGCGATAAGCCGACGACCTGGACGGACAAGCTCGCGCTCGTCAAACGCGCCGGTGGCTGGAAAGTGGATGACATTGCCTTCGGCGCGACATGGGATTTCGGTCAGCACGGACACTTGCGCGCGACGCTTGCCGATATTGTCCGCTACAGCAAGGAGTGAATTCTGTGGCGCTGCAATTCATCATTTATTTTGCGGCGATCAACGGCGCGAGCTTTCTCGCCTTCGGCTGGGACAAGTATTGCGCAGCGCATGATATGTATCGTCTGCCGGAAAAGACGCTGCTCACGCTTGCCGCCATCGGCGGTGCGCTGGGCGCGTTTGCGGGCCAGCGTGTGTTCCGTCACAAGACGCGGAAAGAGCCGTTCCGCACCTATCTTAATTTCCTGGTTTTGCTGAACGGGGTGCTCATCATTGTTCTGTCATCGCCGGAATTCCGCGAGCGGTTGATGGGCGAATTGGTGCGGTGAAATCTTCGTCGCCGTCGCCCCCGACGGGGGGAGAGGATACGATTTACGGCCATTTCACTTCCGGTGGCATGGACGAGAGGATCGAGTCCACGTTGCCGCCTGTTTTCAGTCCAAATGTTGTGCCGCGATCATAGAGCAGGTTGAACTCGACGTAGCGGCCGCGACGGATCAACTGTTCTTCGCGTTCCTCTTTGCCCCACGGGTCGTTCATGTGGCGGCGGACGAGTTTGGGGTAGACGCTCGCGAAGGATTTTCCGACATCCTGCGTGAAATCGAAGTCCTTGTCCCAGTTGCCGCTGTCGTGGTGGTCATAAAAGATGCCGCCGGTGCCGCGCGGTTCCTTGCGATGGGGCAGGTAGAAATACTCGTCGCACCATTTTTTGAATTTCGGATAGTAGGTTGCGTCGTGGGTGTCGCAGGCCGCTTTCATCGCGGCGTGGAACTCCACCGTATCGGGATGATCGTCGTGGCGTTGTTCGTTGAGCACGGGGGTGAGGTCGCCGCCGCCGCCGAACCAGGCTTTGGTGGTCACGACATGGCGCGTGTTCATATGGACGGCAGGGACATGCGGGTTTTGCATATGGGCGATGAGCGAGATGCCTGCGGCCCAGAAGCGCGGGTCTTCTTCGGCCCCTTGCATCTGTTTGCGGAACTCCTCGGAAAACTCGCCATGGACGACCGAGATATGGACGCCGACTTTTTCAAAAACGCGGCCATGCATCACGGACATTTCGCCGCCGCCGAGGTCTTTCGCGCCGTCGCCGCGTTTCCAGAGCGTGCGCTCAAAAGTGCCGGGCGTGCGGTCGCTTAAGGGGCCGGTCAGCTCGCGTTCGATTTGCTCGAACTCCGCGCAGATCTGGTCGCGTAAATCACGGAACCAGACGGCGGCTTTTGCTTTGCGTTGTTCGATGAGGTCGGCAGCGGTCATTTTTTGTCTCCCAAAGTCTCGTTCCCGCTTTTAGCCTCCGGAAAGCCTGCTGTCTGCCTTAGGCATTCACCTATGACCATGGTGGCGGCAACGGCGACATTGACCGAGCGTGCGCCCGCGCGCATGGGAATCGTGAGCCGTGCGTCGGCGGCGGCGTGGACTTCCGGCGGTACGCCTGCTGATTCACGGCCGAGGAGGAGGATGTCATCGGCTTGGAACGTGAAGGCGGTATAAGGCAAGGTGCTTTTAGTGGTCAGCAGGACGAGACGGCCATTGCGGCTCGCGTTGAAGGCCGTCCAGTCATTGTGGCGGGTGACATCGGCCATCTCCCAATAGTCGAGTCCTGCGCGTTTCAGAGCCTTGTCGCTCCATGCAAAGCCTGTCGGCTCGATGATGTCGACGGGCAATCCGAGGCAAGCGCCGAGGCGGATCAGCGTGCCGGTGTTTTGAGGGATGTCGGGCTCGAAAAGCGCAAGGCGCATGGTTCAGCTTCCAGTCGCGAATGACTCGCAAAAAAGGCACAGAAAACCTTTATTTGGCACCCAAATGCCGCGCTTTTGACAATGCGGCGATGCGTCATCCTGCCACAATAAACGATCCCCTAGACAACGCCTTGATTGGATGCCACAAAACCTCGCACATGGGGCGAAAGCAGGGGATTCGTGTCCGCTTTTGGCGGTAACTTTCGCTCCCGTTAAACAAGTTGACGTTGTGCTGTTTCCTCATCCTTGGGGGTTTGCTTACAAGGGTGCCGCCGGGCCAGGCGGGTGGGGACCGGTGCGGCATTATTCAGACGAGGAGAGCCCAACCGTGGCAGATATCCACGCGGTCGAGCCAACACGGCGCGATTTCCTTTATGTGGCGACCGGAGCGTTTGCAGCCATTGGCGCAGGCGCGGCCGTTTGGCCCTTGATTGATCAGATGAACCCCGATGCCTCGGTTTTGGCGCTGGCCTCGATTGAACTCGACATCGGGGCTGTCCCCCTTGGTCAGGAGATCACAGTCAAATGGCGCGGCAAGCCGGTCTTCGTGCGTCACCGCACCGAGAAGGAAATTGCCGACGCCGACGCGGTCGACATCAATGACTTGCGCGATCCGCAGGCCGATGATGCCCGCCTCGTGAAAGGCATCGACGGCAAGCTGCATCCCGAATGGCTGATCCTGATTGGCGTCTGCACACATCTGGGCTGCATCCCGCTCGCTTATAAAGGCGAGTATGACGGTTACTTCTGCCCTTGCCATGGCTCGGTCTACGACACATCGGGTCGTATCCGTAAGGGTCCCGCACCTCTTAATCTGGAAGTGCCGCCCTACAAGTTCGTTTCCGACACCAAAATTCAGATCGGTTGAGGGGAGCGAAACACATGAGCGGTCACAGCACTTACAATCCCAGCAACGGCTTCACCCGTTGGCTTGACAGTCGCCTCCCCATCGTGCGCCTCGCGCATGACTCGGCGGTGAGCTACCCTGTCCCGAAGAACCTCAACTACTGGTGGACCTTCGGCGGCATTCTCACATTCGTTCTCGTCGCCCAGATCGTTACGGGCGTCGTGCTGGCCATGCATTACGTGCCGACGACAGCGCTTGCCTTCGCCTCGGTCGAAAGCATCATGCGTGATGTGAACTATGGCTGGGTGCTGCGCTACGCACATGCCAACGGCGCGTCGATGTTCTTCGTTGCCGTTTATATCCACATGTTCCGCGGTCTCTATTACGGCTCCTACAAGGCGCCGCGCGAAGTGCTCTGGATTCTCGGCTGCCTGATTTATCTTCTGATGATGGCCACGGCCTTCTTCGGCTATGTGCTTCCTTGGGGCCAGATGAGCTTCTGGGGCGCGACGGTTATCACCAATCTCTTCGGTGCCATTCCTGTTGTCGGTCAGTCGGTTGCCACATGGCTGTGGGGTGGTTATTCGATCGGTGATCCGACCATCAACCGCTTCTTCTCGCTGCACTATCTCTTCCCCTTCCTCATCTTCGGTGTTGTCGTTCTGCATATCTGGGCGCTGCATGTGACCGGCCAGAGCAACCCTGCCGGTGTTGAAGTGAAGAACAAGGATCAGGACACGGTTGCTTTCACACCCTATGCGACGGTGAAGGACGCGTTCGGTCTCAGCGTCTTTCTCGTCATGTTTGCCTACTTTGTCTTCTTCACGCCGAACGCGCTTGGTGACGTTGAAAACTACACGGTGGCAAACCCGCTGAAGACACCGCTGCATATCGTTCCGGAATGGTATCTCTTGCCGTTCTACGCGATCCTGCGTGCTGTGCCATCCAAGATCGGCGGCGTCATCTTGATGTTCGGTGCCATTGCGATCCTCTTCGTTCTGCCCTGGCTCGATACATCGAAGGTGCGTTCGGCGCGGTTCCGTCCGCTCTACAAGCAGTTTTTCTGGCTCTTCCTCGTCGTCTGCCTGGTTCTTGGCTGGTGTGGCGGTCAGATGCCGGACAATGTTCTGTTCTCGGTTGGCGGCGTTGACATCATTGTCACGCATCTCGCGCGCCTGCTGACTTTCTACTACTTCTTCCACTTCATCGTTCTGTTCCCGCTTCTGGGTCTGATCGAACGGCCGAAGCCCTTGCCTGAAAGCATTGCGGCCTCGGTGCTGGGCGGTAAAACCGCTGCGGCCAAGGCTTGAGTGGGGGAACGGATATGAAAATGAAGATGATCCAGAAACTCACCATCGCCGCTGCTGCTGTCGCCACAGTCGCTCTTGCCATCGGCTTCGTGCCGGTGAAGCAGGCTTTCGCTTCCGAGGGTGAAGCGGAACTCGAAAAGATCGACTGGACCTTCAATGGTCCGTTCGGCACCTTCGACCGTAGCCAGCTTCGTCGCGGCTACAAGGTCTACAAGGAAGTCTGCGCCACTTGTCATTCGATGCATTACGTGTCGTTCCGCAATCTTGCTGAAGAAGGCGGACCGGAATTCACAGAAGCCCAGATGAAGGTCATCGCGTCCGACTATAAAGTGCAGGATGGTCCGGATCAGGCCGGTGACATGTTCGAACGTCCCGCCGAAGGCAAGGACAAGTTTCCCTCGCCTTACGCGAATGATGAAGCGGCCGCCGCTACCCTTGGTGCTGTTCCGCCTGATCTGTCGCTCATCGCCAAGGCGCGTGAAGGCGGCCCGGATTACATCCATGCCCTGCTCACCGGCTACACAGAAGAAGTGCCTGCCGGTGTGACGATCCCTGCCGGTGGTCATTACAACCCCGTCTTCGCAGCGGGCGGCGGCATCATCGCCATGCCAAATCCGCTTGTGGATGGTCAGGTCGATTTTGAGGACGGTACACCCAACACAGCCGAGCAGATGTCGAGAGACGTGTCGGCCTTCCTGATGTGGACGGCCGAGCCCAAGCTCGAAGCCCGTCACCGCATCGGCTTTCAGGTTATGATTTACCTTATCGCTCTGGCCGGTATCCTGTTCTTTGTCACACGCAAAGTCTGGGCGGACCAACACTAAACGGTTGCAAAACCATCATATGTTCGGAGAAGGGTCTCGTTCTGAGACCCTTTTTCATTTGACCGCCCATCCCGCCCTTCACCGATCCGGCGGCAGAGGGTATCTTTCGCCGCCCGCTTCATGCAGGTACGGCAGTTTCGGGGAGTAAATGACAAAGACAGTTCTGGGTGTCATCGGCGGCAGCGGCGTGTACGAATTTCCCGGTCTCAAGAACGAGCGCTGGGCGGCGGTGGCGACTCCGTGGGGCGAGCCGTCGGACGAACTGCATTTCGGCACACTACCGACCGCGAACGGTGATGTGGACATGGTGTTCCTGCCCCGTCACGGGCGCGGGCATCCGCACTCGCCGACCAGCATCAATTACCGCGCCAATATCGACGCGATGAAGCGCGTCGGCGTCACCGATATTATTTCGGTCTCCGCCGTCGGGTCGCTCAAGGAAGAATTGCCGCCGGGCACATTTGTGATTGTCGATCAGTTCATCGACCGCAGCTTCGCGCGCGAAAAGAGTTTCTTCGGGCCGGGGCTCGTGGCGCATGTGTCGATGGCGGATCCCGTCTGCCCGCGTCTCGGCGACCATATCGAAGCGGCCTGCAAGGCGAATGGCATTGCCCATGCGCGTGGCGGCACTTACATGGTCATGGAAGGTCCGCAATTCTCGACCTATGCCGAGAGTATGCTCTATCGTTCATGGGGCTGCGCGGTCATTGGCATGACCAATATGCCGGAAGCAAAACTCGCGCGCGAAGCCGAGATCCCTTATGCCACCATTGCCATGGTGACGGATTATGATTGCTGGCACGACACACATGCCAATGTGGACGTCGCCTCGGTGATCAAGATTCTCGGCGAGAATGCAGAGAACTCGCGCATCGTATTGCGTGCGGTGGCGATGCGCATCGGTCCCGAACGCACACCGTCGCCCATCGACACGGCACTCGATTTTGCTTTCATTACCGCGCCGGAAAAACGCGATCCGACCCTCATTGCCAAATTGGATGCGGTCGCAGGCCGCGTTCTCAAGTCATAAGAGAATTTTTGATTATGGATGTGAAACAATTTATCCGCACGATTCCCGATTACCCCAAAGACGGCATTCTCTTTCGGGACATCACGACGCTCCTGAGCGACCCACAAGGGTTCCGAACGGCGATTGATGCGCTTGTCCAACTTCATCAGGGCGCGAAGTTCGACGTGGTGGCGGGTATCGAGGCGCGGGGGTTCATTCTCGGCGGTGCGGTAGCGCATCAACTGGGTCTTGGTTTCGTGCCGGTGCGCAAAAAAGGGAAATTACCGTTTTCCACAATCGCGCAGGAATATGATCTTGAATATGGCACCGATGTTGTCGAAATTCATACCGATGCGATCGGCAAAGATGCGCGCGTGTTGCTGATCGACGACCTCATCGCGACGGGCGGCACGGCGGAGGCCGCCGTCAAGCTCATCACGCGGGCGGGCGGCAATGTGCTGGCGTCGAGCTTTGTGATCGAACTGCCCGCTCTCGGCGGACGTGAACGCCTGGAAGCACTCGACATCGAAGTCTTGTCGCTTTGCTCTTATGAAGGACATTAAATACCCGTCATGGAATGGATAGCTGATCCGACGATCTGGATAGGTCTTGCCACCCTCGTCGTGCTTGAGATTGTGCTTGGTATCGACAATCTCGTTTTTATTGCGATCCTCGCTGACAAATTGCCGCCGGAGCAACGCGACCGTGCGCGGCTCATCGGCCTGTCGCTCGCGCTGTTCATGCGCCTTGGCCTCCTCGCCAGCATTTCATGGATGGTGACGCTGACTGCGCCGCTGGTTTCGTTCTACGGGTTCGACATATCGGGGCGTGATCTCATCATGCTGGCGGGCGGCATCTTCCTGCTCACCAAAGCGACGATGGAGCTGCATGAGCGGCTTGAGCCGGTGCATGAAGGACGCAATGCACAGAAGGTTCATGCGGGCTTCTGGCTCATTGTCACGCAGATCATCATTCTGGACGCTGTCTTCTCCATCGACAGCGTGATCACGGCGGTCGGCATGGTCGAGCATCTGGGTGTGATGATGGCGGCGGTTGTTATCGCCATGGCCGTGATGATGCTGGCTTCCCGCCCGCTGACGAATTTCGTCAATGCGCATCCGACTGTCGTTGTGCTCTGCCTTGGCTTCCTGATGATGATCGGCTTCAGCCTTATTGCGGAAGGTTTCGGTTTTCATATTCCCAAAGGCTATCTCTATGCTGCTATCGGCTTCTCGATCCTCATCGAGACATTCAACCAATGGGTCAATCGCAACAACACGAAGGTGGTTGAGCAGCGGCCCTATCGTCAGCGCACCGCCGAAGCTGTCTTCCGTTTGCTCGGCGGCGAGATCGAAGAGGGCGAGGCGGTGACGGGCGCGGACGGCACGAAGCCTGCGGCAAGCCCGCATGTCTTCGGCGAGGAGGAGCGCAGCATGGTGAGCGGCGTGCTGATGCTGGGCGAGCGGCAGGTGAGTTCCATTATGACGCCGCGTCTCGACATTGTTTGGGTGTCGCTCGCTGACGATAAGGAAAAAGTGCTGGGCCTATTGCGTGACAGTCCGCACGGGCTCTATCCCGTCTGTCGTACAGGCGTTGATGATCTTGTCGGCTATGCGCGCGCCAAAGACCTGATGGAAGATTTGCTGACTATCGGTCGGATCGACGAAGTGCATAGCGTGAAAGAACCGCTCGTCGTGCATGAGGGTCTGGGCGTGTTGAAACTTCTCGACATGTTCCGCCGCACTCGTGTGCAACTTGCGTTTGTCACCGACGAATACGGCGGCATCGAGGGCCTCGTGACATCCACCGATATGCTCGAAGCGATTGCGGGCGAGTTTCCCGACGAGGACGAAGACCATTGGCTGAAGAAACTCGACGAAGGCCACTGGCGCGTCGAAGGCTGGGCCGATATGCGTCATCTGGGCGTGGCCATGGGCCGCGAACTGTCGATGCAGGGCGATGATTATTCAACCATCGCGGGTTATGTGATGTGGTTCCTTGGGCGCATCCCTGAGCTTGGTGATACGCTGACGCGCGACGGTCTTACCTTCACTGTGACGAAGATGGATAGTCGCCGCATCTCGGAAGTCGAGATCAAAGACGCGAGCCTGACCAACGCTGACTGAGCCGGAAGGTTTGAAATGAAAATCAACGGCAAAGCCTATCGCACGATCTGGGTGAACGACGACCAATGGACCGTCACCGTGATTGACCAGACAAAGCTGCCGCATGAGTTCGAGACAGTGCGGCTTTCGAGCGCTGATGACGCCGCGCGGGCGATCAAAGACATGATCGTGCGCGGTGCGCCGCTCATTGGCGCGACGGCGGCTTACGGGCTTTGCATGGCCTTGCGCGAGGATGCGTCGGATGCTTCGCTCCATGCGGCTTACGCAATGCTTGCCGAGACACGGCCCACCGCGATCAATCTCAAATGGGCGCTCGACGCGATGGTCGAAGCGGTGAAGCCGCTCGGAGATAATGCGCGCGCCGCAGCCGCCTATGCGCGGGCGGCAAAGATTTGCGATGATGATGTCGAGATTTGCCGTCTCATCGGCGTGCAGGGCCTTGGTCTCATCCGAGCCATTGCAGCGAAAAAACCCGGCGAGACGGTTAACGTGCTCACCCATTGCAATGCGGGCTGGCTCGCCTGCGTTGATTGGGGCACGGCGCTTGCGCCCATCTATATGGCACATGACGAGGGTATCAATATCCACGTCTGGGTCGATGAGACGCGACCGCGCAATCAGGGCGCATCTCTGACCGCGTTTGAACTGGGGCGTCACGGTGTCGCGCATACGATCATTCCCGACAATGCGGGCGGGCATCTGATGCAGCACGGGCAGGTGGACATGTGCATTGTCGGCACCGACCGCACGACGGCGCGGGGCGATGTGGCAAATAAGATCGGCACCTATCTGAAGGCGCTGGCAGCACATGACAATGGGGTGCCGTTTTATGTGGCGCTGCCTTATACGACGATCGACTGGACGCTGGACGACGGCGTTGCGGACATTCCGATTGAGCAGCGCTCGGCCCGCGAAGTGACCCACATGACGGGCCGCACCGACAAGGGCACGATTGAGACAATTGAGATTTCTGCCCCGGGAAGCGCTGCGGCAAATTATGGTTTCGACGTGACGCCCGCGCGTCTTGTCACCGGCCTCATCACCGAACGCGGCGTTGCGCCCGCGACGCGCGAGGGATTGCTCACGCTTTATCCCGAGCAACGCAATGCAAAATGAAAGCTGGGCGCGGCAGTCGGTGATTGATACAGCGCTTGAACTTGAGCGCACTGGCCTCTCGCCCCAGCAATCCGGCAATGTCTCGCTGCGCTTTGACGGCGACATGCTGATCACCCCGACGGGCATGAATTATCACGACCTGCTGCCGGACGATATTGTGCGCGTCGGTCTCGACGGCACGGTGAGAGGTGGCCGCCGCTCGCCTTCTAGCGAATGGCATATGCACGCGGCGATCTATGCCGCGCGGGGGGAAGCGCAGGCGATTGTGCACGCGCATTCCGGCTATGCGACCACGCTCGCCGTCATGCATCGGGCTATCCCGCCGTTTCATTACATGGTGGCGCTGCTCGGCGGACGCGACATCCGATGTGCGTCTTATGCGACTTTCGGCACGGCAGAGCTTGGCCCTCTGGCGGTAGCGGCCCTTGAGGATCGCAAGGCGTGTCTCCTTGCCCATCACGGTCAGATTGCTTTCGGTCGTGACCTCGCCGAAGCACTGAAGCTTGCGCATGAAGTCGAAATTCTTTCCGGCCAGTATTGGCGGGCGTTGCAGATCGGCGAGCCACCGCTGCTGCCGGACGATGAAATGGCCCGCGTGGTCGAGAAGTTTTGCCATTACGGGCAGGCGAAACAGCCGCGCGATTGACCTGTTGCTCGCCGGCCGCCCCTCTCCGGGCACGTTTTCTGGCCATTTCTGGAGATTTTTCTGGTTTGTCTGGCGTGGGCCTATGCGCTAACATCACTAATGTAATCCATTAAAATATGGAATCAGGGAGCGGTTGATGTGTTTGAAAAAATGGGCGGCGGCGGGCCTCGCTGTGCTGGTTGTCGGCGGTGGCGGGCTTGTCTATCTGAAGCAAAATCCGATTGTGCTCGTTCGATTCATCTCGCATTTGAAAGACCCGATCGGGCCCAACCAGCCGGTTGTGTGGCAACAGGGACCGGCGAGCGCACCTGCGGGCAAGCGTGCGCCCAATATCATTCTCATTCTTGCGGACGATCTCGGTTACAACGACATCTCGCTCAATGGCGGCGGCGTTGCGGGTGGCGTGGTGCCGACACCGGCGATCAATTCCATCGCTCAAGGTGGCGTTGATCTTACGCGCGGCTATGCGGGCAACGCCACTTGCGCGCCGTCCCGTGCCGCGATTATGACGGGGCGCTACGCAACACGTTTCGGCTATGAGTTCACGCCCGCTCATCCGATTTTTATGAAGATGGTGGCGGACATGAGCGGTGGTTTGCACAAGCCTGTCTATCACGAAGACAATGCGAAGAATTATCCCGACGTGTCCACGATGGGCATTCCGGTAAGCGAGGTCACCGTCGCGCAGCTTTTGCAGAAACAGGGCTATCACACGCTGATGTTCGGTAAATGGCATCTCGGCGAGTTGCCTGAAATGCGCCCGCAAGCGAAGGGCTATGACGAGTCACTCGCTTTTCTTATCGGTGCGCAGATGTATGCCGAGCCCGGCTCGGCGGATGTGGTGGAGGCGAAGCAGGAGTATGATCCGATTGATCAGTTTCTTTGGGCGGCGCTGCCTTACGCGGTGAGCAAAGACGGCGGCAAGCGTTTCGTGCCCGACAAATATATGACGGATTATCTGGGTGATCAGGCTGTTGATGCGATCAAGGCAAACAAGAACCGTCCTTTCTTTATGTATCTCGCCTTCAACGCGCCGCACACGCCGTTGCAGGCGAAGAAGGAAGACTATGACGCGCTGCCGATGATCAAGGATCACAGGATGCGCGTCTATGCCGCGATGATCCGTGCGCTTGATCGCAATATCGGCAATGTGCTGGCGATGCTGAAAGAGCAAGGCCTTGATGATAATACGCTCGTGATTTTTACGAGTGACAATGGCGGTGCAAATTATATCGGCCTGCCGCATTTGAACGATCCCTATCGCGGCTGGAAGGCGACCTTCTTTGAAGGTGGCATTCATGTGCCCTATTTTATGAAGTGGGACGGCGTGCTGCCTGCGGGCGTGAAATATGATAATCCCGTTGCACATGTCGATATTTTTGCAACCGCTGCCGCTGCGGCAGGGGCAGTGATGCCGACGGACCGCGTGATGGACGGCGTCAATCTTCTGCCATTTATGGAAGGCAAAGACGCAAGCCGCCCGCACCAGACGCTCTATTTCCGGTCGGGTGATTATAAAACGCTGCTCGACGGCGACTGGAAATTGCAGGTCGCGGAACTGCCGAAAAAGAACTGGCTCTATAATCTGAAGGATGATCCGACAGAGCGAAAAAATCTTGCCGACAGCGACCTTGCCCGCGTTACCGAATTGCGCAAGGTTCTCGACAGCATCAATGCCGGGCAGGCAAAGCCGCTCTGGCCGACGCTGACAGAAGCAGCCATCGATATTGATCATCCGGAAGATCCTGATCGTTATCCCGAAAAGGCGGATGATGAATATATTTATTGGGCCAACTGATTTTGGGTCCGCGTTATAAGCCTTATGTCGCGGCAATCGTCACCTTCGTCGGCGTGGCGGTTGTTGTGTCTTTGGTCAGGGGCTGGACCAGAAGCTCGATCAATGTTTCTGTCCTGCCGGCCAAACATTGCCTTGTGGCGAGCGACATGCGTTCGGGCGTTCTGTCCGGCATGGTGCGCGTACCGGGTGGCACGTTCGATATGGGCGATGATGTTTATCCGGAAGAAAAACCGTTCAGATCGCGCGAGGTCAAGGCGTTCTGGATGGATGCGCACGAGGTCACGAATGACGAGTTCGCGGCATTTGTGAGGGCGACGGGTTACGTGACGGTTACCGAGCGCGATGTTGATGCGCGTGCCCATCCGGAATTGCCACCGGAAATGCGCCGCGCCGGTGCTGTTGTGTTCGTCATGCCGAAAGATGTCGATGACAGCGGTGATATTTCGCAATGGTGGCAGTACATAGCGGGTGCCAATTGGCGACATCCGGGCGGACCGCAAACGAGCATCGACGGGCGCGGAAGTTTCCCTGTGGTCGCCATGGCGGCGGCGGATGTTGCGGCCTATGCGAAGTGGAAGGGGCGCGAGTTACCGACCGAAGCGCAGTGGGAATGGGCCGCGCGCGGCGGAGCGGATGGCAAACCCGATCACGAGCAGCCAAAGGAAGCCAATAGCTGGCAGGGTGTTTTTCCGGTGATCAATACAGCTGAAGACGGCTATGTCGGCCTTGCGCCTGTAGGCTGCTTTAGGGCCAATGCTTACGGGCTCTATGATATGATCGGTAATGTCTGGGAATGGACACGTGACCATTTCGATGGTGATCCGAAGCGCGGTGTCATCAAAGGCGGGTCCTATCTCTGCGCCCCCAATTATTGTATGCGCTATCGCTCTGGCGCGCGGCAGGCCCAGGAACTGGACCTTGCCGCAAGCCATTTGGGTTTTCGCACGGTGCTTAACGACTGATTATTCGGCGATCAGCTTCTTCACCGCCGACTGGAATTTCGCGCTGTCCGGCGTGGTGATGGACGAGAACCATGTCTTCAACTGACCGTCGCGGCCAATGAAGTATTTGTAGAAGTTCCAGCGCGGCTTGGCGAGGAAACCGCCCTGTGATCCCAGCCAGTTGAAGAGGGGATGCGCCTGTGCGCCCTTCACATGGACTTTCTCCGTCAACGGAAAATCTACGCCGAAATTGATCTCGCAAAATTCGGCAATCTCCGTTGAATTGCCGGGTTCCTGACCTGCAAAATCGTTCGAAGGTACGCCGAGGATCACGAGGCCCTCGGCCTTGTGCTGCTGCCACACCGCTTCAAGGCCCTTATATTGCGGAGTGAAACCGCATTTCGATGCCGTGTTGACGATGATGACAGGGCGCCCTGCAAATTCTTTCAAAGGCATGGGCCTGCCCTTGAGGCTCTGGAAGTCGAAGTCGAAAGCGGTCTTCTTGTCGCGTGTCATTTCACTTTTCCTTTTGCTCGGTGTTATTTATATAGTATACAATTATATTGTACACAATATAATTTTTTGGAGTTGTTCTTTTCCTTCTCCCGCAGAGTGGCTATTCCGCCAGCTCCGTCTGCAATTTCGTGAGTTGTTTCCGGAGCTTGATGATCTCCGCAATCTCCATGCCGGTCGCCGCTGCCGCCTTGAGCGGAACCTGCGCCGCCGCCCGCTTCAGCGCGCGTCCCTTGTCGGTTAGGTGAATAAACACCTGCCGCTCGTCTGCCCCGCTGCGCTCGCGCTTCAAGAGTTTCGCCGCCTCCATGCGCTTCAGCAGCGGCGTCAGTGTGCCGCTGTCGAGAAAGAGCCTCTCGCCAAGCGCGCCCACCGTCACGCCGTCTTCTTCCCAGAGCGCTAGCATGGCGAGATATTGCGGATAGGTAAGTCCGACCTCTTTCAGTAGCGGCTTGTAGATCTTGGTCATCAGATGCGAAGACGAATAAAGCGCAAAGCAGAGCTGATTATCGAGAAGCAGGGGATCAAGCGGATTTTTCATGGGGCACCATCAAGGGTCAGTGCGCCATTATATGGAGACCAAGTCTCTTGTGCACAATGTAATTGCGGCCAAAATGCAGGCCGGGGCCTCGCATTTGTTCTCGTCTCAGACACTTTCAAACAATTCCAGCGTGCGCTTCAGCGCGAGTTCTGCCGCCGCTTTGTCGTAATTGTTGCGGCGGTCGGAGTTGAAGCCGTGGTCGGCGTCATAGAGATAGACGGGTACTTCGGGGTTTGCGGCCTCGATGGCGCGGACGTCGTCCATCGGGATGCCGTGGTCCTTCTCGCCGAAGTGGCAGATGGTCGGCACTTTCGGCGCGTCGTTGATGAAGCCCTTGATGCCGCCGCCATAATAGCACGACGCCGCATTGAGACCGGTGACGCGCGAGGCGGCCACCCATGAGACAGTGCCGCCATAGCAATAGCCGGTGATGAAAGTTTTGGCGTTGCCGTCGGCTTTCAGTTTGTTGACGCACATCTGCACGTCGTCGACGAAATTCTGCGTCGTGATTTCAGCGCGGTATTTGAGGGATGCCGCAATGTCTTCCTGTGAATAGGTCGCTTCGAAGCCTTTGATCTTGCGATCATAAAGCTGTGGTGACAGCACATCATAGCCGCACGCGGCATAGCCGTCGCAGAGGTCTTTGATATGTGCAGTGACGCCGAAAATTTCCATGATGAGCACGAGGCCGCCTTTGCGCGTGCCTTCCGCTTTCACATGGTAGCAATCAACCGATGTGCCATCGGCGCTTTTCAGCGCGATCATCCGGCCTTTGTGTGACATGGCGCTCTCCCCGAGTTTGTTTTCCGGCAGGCATCATGTCAAAGACGGATCAGTTGTTAAACAGGAAGTGCAGCACGTCGCCGTCCTGCACGACATATTCTTTGCCTTCCGAACGCGCCTTGCCTGCGGCCTTCGCCCCCTGTTCGCCGTTCAGCGCTGTATAATCGGCATAGGCGATAGTTTCAGCGCGGATATAGCCCTTCTCGAAATCTGTGTGGATGACGCCTGCGGCCTTGGGGCCGCGCGTGCCTTCGGTGATCGTCCAGGCGCGGGTTTCTTTCGGGCCGACGGTGAAATAGGTGATGAGATGCAGCAGGCTATAGCCCGCGCGGATCAGGCGGTTGAGGCCAGGTTCTTCGAGGCCCAGCGTTTCGAGATATTCCTTGCGGTCATCGTTGGGCAGTTGCGCCACTTCTTCTTCGATGCGGGCCGAGATCACAACGCTTTCGGCGCCTTCGGCTTTCGCGCGTGCTTCAACGAGCTTGGAATAGTCGTTGCCGGTCGCGGCGGAGTCTTCTTCGACATTGCAGACATAGAGCACAGGCTTTGACGTCAGCAGGTTCAAACCGTCCCATGCCTTGATGTCTTCGTCGGCGATCTTGCCATCTTTGGTGGCAAAGCGGGCAGGGCGACCGTCGCGCAGATAGGTCAGCGCCACATTGATGAGTTCGACCTGAAGCTTAGCTTCCTTGTCGCCGCCCTTGGCTTTCTTTTCGAGATTGGTGACGCGCTTTTCGAGGCTCTCAAGATCGGCGAGCATCAGTTCTGTTTCAACGATCTCAGCGTCGGCCAGCGGATCAATGCGTTTTTCAACATGGATGATGTCATCGTCCACAAAGCAACGCAGCACATAGGCGACCGCATCGACTTCGCGGATATTGGCAAGGAACTGGTTGCCAAGCCCTTCGCCTTTCGACGCGCCTTTGACGAGACCGGCAATGTCGACAAATGTGAGGCGTGTCGGAATGATCTCTTTGCTGCCTGCGATTCCTGCGAGCTTTTCAAGGCGCGGATCGGGCACGGCCACTTCGCCAACATTGGGCTCGATGGTGCAGAAGGGATAGTTCGCCGCTTGCGCCGAGGCCGTCTGCGTCAGCGCGTTGAAGAGCGTGGATTTGCCGACATTGGGCAGGCCGACGATGCCGCATTTGAAGCCCATAACTATTTATCTCCGCTCTCATCAATTTTACGTTTCGGCTTTTCGGCCTTGATCGGTTCGGGGTTCAGTGCCAGATGCACGCGATTGGCAAAGCTGTTGAAGCGGCCTTCGCCGAGCAACGGCGCTTCCGCAACAATCGTGTCGAGCAATGGCTCGACCCATTTCATTTCGGCTTTGCTGAAATCGCCGAGCACGGCGTTCAGCACATGTTCGCGTTCTTTCGTTCCGGGATGCCCTATGCCGATGCGGATGCGGCGGAAGTTTTCGCCGATATGCGCAATGATGGATTTGATGCCGTTGTGGCCGCCCGCGCCGCCGCCTGTCTTGATGCGGAGTTTATTCGCGGGCAGATCAAGCTCGTCGTGAATGACAACGACGCTTTGCGGTTCGAGTTTGAAGAAGCGCAAAGCCTCGCCAACCGCGCGACCGCTTTCGTTCATATAGGTCATCGGCTTCATCGCGATCACCTTTTCGCCGCCCAGCGTGCCTTCGTAGGTCAGGCTTTGAAAGCGCTGGCGCTCGGGCGAAAAGGAATGGCGGCGGACAATCTCGTCCACCGCCATAAAGCCGATATTATGCCGGTTGAAGGCATATTTGGGTCCGGGGTTGCCAAGGCCCACGAGCAACAGCATCGCGCGGGCTCCTCTTTATTGCCCCAGTATCCGGGTTCTTACTTCTTGGCCGCAGGAGCAGCGGGTGCCTTGGCACCGGCAGCAGGGGCCTTCGCAGCGGCAGCCGGAGCAGCCTTACCACCGGCGGCGGGAGCCGCGGCAGCAGGAGCAGCTTCAGCCGTTGTGCCAGCCGAGATGACGGCGGCAGGCGCCGCAATCGTCGCGACGGTGAAGTCGTCTTTGTGAGCAGGGCGCACACCGGCGGGGAACTTGACCGACGAGATGTGGATCGAGGTGCCCATTTCGTAACCGGTGAGGTCGATCTCGATGGTTTCGGGGATCGCGTCGGCGGGGCAGATCAGTTCGACTTCGTGCTGGACGATGTTGAGCACACCACCGGCCTTGAGGCCCGGCGAGGCGTCTTGATTGGAGAAGTGCACGGGCACTTCCACGTGCAGCGTCGCGTTTTTGCCGAGACGGAGGAAATCGACATGGATGACGAAATCGCGGACCACTTCGCGCTGAACGTCGCGCGGGATCACACGTTCGATTTTGCCATTGATGTCGATGTTGATCGCATGGCTGGTGAAGGCACCCTTCATGTAGAGGTTGCTCACCGTCTTGGTATCAACGGAAATCAGTTCTGGGGTTTGTTTGTCGCCGTAAATAACGGCGGGAACGCGGCCTGCGAGACGAAGCGAACGAACAGCCCCCTTGCTGCTCTTCGTACGGGTCTCGGCCTTGAGCGTCAGGATCTCGGCCATGATGTTGATTCTCCAACAAAAAATGCCCCGAAGGCGGGCTGCCGACGGGCGCACCGACGTTTCCTCCAGGGGTGTGGACGCCGATTGGGGCGCGTTATAGCCGTGGGGAGGCAAAAACTCAAGCCGCAATAAGGGCTTGGCCCTGCGGCGTCTGGGCGCGAAAGTGTGCTTACTTTGGGGCGTCAATGGTATCGAGGAGGAGGGGAGCGTCACCGGCCATATGACGTCACAGGCAATCGTGGTTTTTATTTGCTATAAGTCGATGTCACGATGTCACCGAGAATTCTTCCGGTCCCGCGCATAGAGCCGAAACCAGATTCTTTTGTCGGTTTAATCGCTTTCGATGCCTGCTTCTTGGCTGCAGGTGTTTTTGCGGCAGGCTTCTTGGGGGATTTTGCCACAACACGACCGCTCTCCGCGTCCCGTTTTATTGTGCGGGACGGTGTGATGCGTGTTGACAGGGTGTGATCTGAAGCCATGGTCTACCTCTGACCCCCTACATGGGATGTCGAAGGTCTATTATCCACAATAAGCTCGGGAATAAATCTAATCTTTTTTGCGCCGTCTACGGATGGATTTTCTTAGTCGAACAGGCTCGACACCGAGCGTTCTTCCGCCGTGCGGCGCATCGCTTCGCCGATCAGCGGCGCGATGGTGACGGTGCGGATATTGTGGGCCACGCGCACGGCTTCGGTCGCCTGGATCGAGTCCGTGATCACCAGTTCCTTGAACTGCGAGGCGGCCACGCGGGCGACAGCGCCGCCGGACAGCACGCCGTGGGAGACGTAAGCGGAAACCTGCGTCGCGCCCTTGTTCATCAGGGCCTCGGCGGCGTTGCAGAGCGTGCCGGCGCTGTCCACGATGTCGTCAACGAGGATGCAGGTGCGGCCTTTGACGTCACCGATGATGTTCATCACTTCCGACTCGCCCGCGCGTTCGCGGCGCTTGTCGACGATGGCAAGGTCGGCGCCGATGCGTTTGGCAATGGCGCGTGCGCGCACCACGCCGCCGACGTCGGGCGAGATGATCATCAGGTCCTGACCCTTATACTGTTCCTCGATGTCATGGGTGAGGACGGGCGCACCGAAGAGGTTGTCGGTCGGAATGTCGAAGAAGCCCTGTATCTGACCGGCATGGAGATCAAGCGTCAGCACGCGGTCGGCACCGGCGGTGGTGATGAGGTTTGCGACGAGCTTGGCCGAGATCGGCGAGCGGGGGCCCGGTTTGCGGTCCTGACGGGCATAGCCGAAATAGGGAATGACGGCGGTGATGCGGCGGGCGGAGGCGCGCTTCAGGGCGTCGATGATGATGAGGAGTTCCATCAGGTGATCGTTGGCGGGGTAGGAGGTCGACTGGATGACAAACACATCCTCGCCGCGCACGTTTTCCTGAATTTCGACGAAGACTTCCATGTCCGCGAAGCGGCGGACCACCGATTTTGTTAGAGGAATGTTGAGATAGGCCGCGATGGATTCAGACAGTGCACGGTTGGAATTGCCTGCGACAAGTTTCATGGGCTCAAAACTCCAAGGGAGGTGCTGTCCGCCACGCGCCGCGCGCGCAGTCGAGCGGGTTTTAACAAGGCGATTTCAGGCTGTAAACAGCGGCACAGAGAGATGACGAAAAGGGTTTACGAAGCGTTGCGCTTTAGCCTCGCTTCTGTGGACAAGAGGGCGAAAATGCCTTCGGCGGCGGGTTTGGCGGAAGAAAGAGCAAAATCGCCCCAATATGCGGCAATATCCGAGGGGTGCGTGTCGCTTTGTTGATCGACGCTGCCGATGACGCGGCCATCGGCGCGGGCGACAAGCCAGTTGATGGTCACGCGGGCCTTGCCCGTGTCGGTATTGGCGACTGCGACAGTTCCGCGTAACCGGTATTTTCCGCTCATGCCCGAGGGTGGCGCTTTGGCCAGTGCCGCGCTCAAGGCGGCTTTGAGCGATGTCGCGCCGTCGCCCGGCGCAAAGCTCATGTCGATGTCGAATTGCGGGTGCTTGTTGAGGCTCTCGGCAATGCTTGCGCTTGCCACTGTTTCATCAGGTCCTATGGATGGGACGTCGGGCAGGACAGGTGCGACAGGGGCGATTGAAGCGGTAATGATCTCGGCATTTGTGTCGTCGTCCACAGGTCCGCGCAGGCCGAACACGACGGGTGCAACGGGTTCGGTTTTGTCCGGCGCAAGGCAGCTTGCCAGCGGTAGCAAAAGCGCCACTGCGACATAGAATGTCAAAATCGGTCTGAAATCCGTCAACGCAACCACCAGTTTCACGCGGCGATTCTCGAATCGTCGCCCGTATGAAACGAGGGTAGCAAGATTCGCTGTCAGGCAGGGTCTTTGAGCGCGATCACGGATATTTGCCGTCCGTAGTCTGCCTCTGCGCGATACGTTGTGCGGCGGTATGAAAAGAATTTCGATTCGTCGGCGTAAGTGCAGGTGTTCAACCGTGTCACTGTGCCGATACCTGCTGCTTCGAGGCGGGATGCGACATAGGCGGTGAGATCAAACATGAAATGTCCATCGCGTGCCGAGGGCGTGAACCATTTTGCGTTGGCCTCGCGGGCCTCGACGAAGCGGGCGCGGAATTCCGGTCCCACTTCATAGGCGTCGCGCGAGATGCACGGGCCGACAGCGGCGGCGATGTTGCCACGCGTTGCGCCGAGAACGACCATCGCGTTGATGGTCGCTTCGAGAACGCCGGTGAAAGCGCCCTTCCATCCGGCATGAGCCGCGCCGATGATTTTTGCCTTCGTGTCGGCGAAAAGGACCGGCGTACAGTCTGCGGCGAGCACACCGAGCGCGATGCCGGTGCGATCTGTCACCATCGCGTCGGCTTTGGGCGCGGTTGCGGGTGTCCATGTGTCGGTCACATGCACAACATCGGCACTGTGGATCTGGTGCACGGTGAGAAGGTTTACAGCAGCAACGCCGATTTCTTTCGCCACACGGGCGCGGTTTTCCGTGACGGCGTCTTTGTCGTCATCCGAGCCTAGACCGCAATTCAGTGACGCATAGATGTCCGTCGAGACACCACCTTCGCGCGTGAAGAAGCCATGTGACACATGCGTGATGGCGTCGAGCGGTGCGGCGGTGAGGCTTGCTGTCATAGCTCGAACCCTGCAGGGATCGGTGTGCCCTTCGGTGTCAGAGCCAGCACTTTGAAGAGGCTGCCCATTTCCTCGCGCGAGGTGAGGCGGCGCTCGGCGACGTCGATGTCGCGCGCCTGTTCCGGCGTCGCTTTGGCTTTCAGCGTTTCGCCGCGTTCGTGAATGCCCAGCGCTTTCAGGAATGTGCCTTGTTCGATTGGCCCGTGTGTTTCGACGCCGCCGGTTTTCGCGGCACGCACCAGAGCTTCAAAATCAACATGGGTGGTGATGTCGGCTTCCCCCGGTGTCTCGAAAGGATCGACAAACTGATGCGCACGGAGCGCTTGCAACGTATCGCCGACCGCGCTTTTGACGTGGCCATAGTCGATGATCAGCGCCGCCCCGCCATGTCTGGCGATGCGATTTGCGATGTCTTCAGTGAAGGCGGCAGACGCCATCGAGACTTCGGCGAGGCTGTTCAGGGGCGCATTGCGATGCGCTGGGGCGAGAATATCAAGCGAGGCGAGCGGCACCGGCATGATTGCGGGCTCGAATTTCGGGGCGTCTTGGGTGCTGTCCTCGGCAAGCATCACATAGCGTTCGCACCAGCCTTGCTTGAGCCGCACGAACTGGCGCACAGGCAGGGCGTCGAAGAATTCGTTTGCAATCACATAGAGCGGGCCTTCGGGCAGTGTGTCGAAGCGGTCATGCCATGTCGCGTTGGGCACGGCTTTCTTTTGCAACGCACTGAGCACGGGGCTCGTCTCGACGAAATGCAGGTCCAGTGCCTCGGACAATCCGGATACGGAGCGCAGCGCTCGCAAAGCGTCCGCCATCAGCGTACCGCGACCGGGGCCGAATTCGGCAAGGATCATCGGCGAGGGGCTGCTTTGGGCGATCCATGTCTCGGCAATCCAGAGGCCGATCAACTCGCCGAACATCTGGCTGATTTCCGGCGAGGTGGTGAAGTCGCCCTGCGCGCCCAGCGGGTCCCGCGTCATGTAGTAGCCGTGCTTGGGGTGGCCGAGCGCCAGCGCCATGAAATGCGACAGCGGCATGGGGCCGGTCTCGGTGATGAGGCGGGCAATATGTGTAGCAAGCTCGGTCATAGGTCTACTTTGATGCAGGCACGTTGAAGCGTTTGGCAAGGTCGGGCGCTTTCCAGACGATGAGCAGTCCGGCAATGATCATCGGCACGGAGAGCACCATGCCCATGGTGAGCCAGCCGCCATAGAGATAGCCGAGTTGAATGTCGGGCTCGCGGAAAAATTCGACAAAGACACGCGCCGCGCCATAGCCCGCTATGAAGGTGCCCCAGACGGTGCCCGGCCGTTTCAGCGCGTCGAAACGATGCGTCAGCACGCGCAGGATGATGAAGAGGACAATGCCTTCGAGCATTGCTTCATAAAGCTGGCTCGGATGACGCGCCATTGGCCCGCCGTTCGGAAAGATCACACCCCAGGACACGTCGGTCACGCGGCCCCAGAGTTCCGAGTTGATGAAATTTGCCAGCCGTCCGAAGAACAGACCGATAGCGGCGGCGGCGCTGGCGAGGTCGAACATCGACAGAAGCGGGATTGCGTGTCTGCGCGCATAAAGCCCGACGCCGATCAGCGTACCGAGCGCGCCGCCGTGAAAGCTCATGCCGCCGTGCCAGACGGCGAAGATTTCGAGCGGATGCGCGAGATATTGCATCGGATCATAGACGAGCACATAGCCGATGCGTCCGCCGAGAATGACGCCCAATGCGGCCCAGAGCAGCGCATCGTCGATCTGCAACTGGTTGACGGGGGCCGGGCCGTTCCAGAGGCGCGGGGTGCGGATCAAGCGGATGATATATTGCCAGCCAAGCGTCAGGCCCGCGATATAGGCCAGTGCATACCAGCGGATAGCGAGAGGCCCGATATGGACAATGACCGGGTCAATGTCGGGAAAGGGTATGCCGTTCATATGGGACGTTTCCGGTCAGAGAGGGCCGAGGGCCGGATGGCCTTCGCAATTTTCGCCAGTGTGGCCGTGCGCGCACCCGTGTCAAGTTGGCGCTGTTGAGCCGCGCGGCTATGGCGGTTAAGCTGCCACCACTTCCTTAAAGCCCACTTATAGTCACGGGAATAGTCGCATGACCCAGACGCAGAACCGCGTCCTTGATGAAATCGCCAAGCTCTTCACCAATGCTGCCGGTGCCGCGCAGGGTGTGCGTCAGGAGGTCGAAACCGTGATCCGCTCGCAGGCCGAGCGTCTCGTCGCCGATCTTGATCTGGTGCCGCGCGAGGAGTTCGAAGTGGTCCGCGCCATGGCGGTGCTGGCGCGTGAAGAGAACGAAGCGCTCAAAGCGCGTGTCGAGGCGCTGGAAGCCGCGCTCGCCGCCAAAAAGTCCAGACCCGCCAAGTCTGCCGGCCCAACATAAGATTCGCCCACAGATTCGTTCTCCCATTAAAGCCCGAGAGCGTGTCGAGGCTTGCGCCGACTCGTCGCCTCCTCCACGTTTGGTTTGTGGACGGTGGTACACTGACACACAACATCTTGTGGATAACTTGCCCGAACGGGCGCAGGATCGTTGTAGATTCGTGGTGTGACGGTTGCGGCGCGTGGGATCAGGCGGGCGGCCATGACGGGGGTACTTAATGACCGCTTCGCTTGTTGAAGCCGAGGAATTCGATGCCAATCCTTTGGACCTTCTGGAACAGGTGGCTTCTCTTCGTGACTGGATTTATGAACGCAGCCATGAAGACGAGCTGACGATCTGCGTTGCGGGCGAATGGCGCGACCATCAGATTTCGCTGAACTGGCGGCAGGACCTGTCTGGTCTCCACATCGCCACGACACTCGACATGCGTGTGCCGACCGATAAGCGTCCGCAAATCCGCCATCTCATCGCGCTGATCAACGAGCAGCTCTGGACAGGCCATTTCGATATGTGGTCCGAGGAGGGCGTGCTTCTCTTCCGCAACAGTCTGCTGCTCGGTGGCGGGGCGACGGCGACGCCGGAGCAATGCGAGGCGCTGCTGCGTCTCGCGGTCGAAGCCTGCGAACGCTATTATCCGGCCATCCAGTTCGTCCTCTGGGCGGGTAAAAGTGCCGAAGAAGCGATTGCTGCGGCCATGTTCGAGACGCGCGGCAGCGCCTGAGCGGCTTTAGGTAGTACAGGTTGCAGATGACACTCGAATTGAATTGTCCGCTTGTGCTGGTGGGCGCAGGCAAGATGGGCGGCGCGCTTTTATCGGGTTGGCTCGGCAAGGGGCTTGCTCCGAAAAGTATTTTTGTGCGCGATCCTTCGCCAGCACCCGAAGTGGCAAAGCTCATTGCCGAACGTGGCATCGGCTTGAATTTTTCCGTTGCCGACATTGCCGCGAAAAATCCCGCCGTTGTGCTGCTCGCCGTGAAACCGCAGCTGATGGATGCCGTGCTGCCGGAATTGAAGCCGCTTGTTTCGCCCGATACCTTGTTTTTGTCGATTGCGGCAGGCACCAGCCTTCACCGTCTGAAACAACTGCTGGGCGACGACATGCGTGCCGTTCGTGCCATGCCCAATACGCCGTCGGCGGTGGGTCGCGGCATGACGGCTTGTTATGCCAATGCATTGGTCAGCGCCGAACAACGCGATGTAGCGCACACGCTTCTTTCCGCCGTCGGTGATGTCGGCTGGGTCGAGAGCGAACCGTTGATCGACGCCGTCACCGCGATCTCAGGTTCCGGCCCCGCCTATGTTTTTTATCTCGCCGAATGCCTCGCCGCTGCCGGTGAGGCGCTTGGCCTCACGCCTGCACTCGCTATGCAGCTTGCGCGCGCCACTGTGGCGGGCGCGGGCGAGATGCTGCACCAGATGCCGGATGATGCTGCAACCTTACGCAAAAATGTCACCTCGCCCGGAGGTACGACCGCGGCCGCGCTCGATGTACTGATGGGCGAGGGTGGTCTCTCGCCGCTCATGCGCCGCGCCGCCGCCGCCGCCCGTGACCGCGCCCGCGAGCTCGGATCATAGTCATGGACGGGCTCACGCTGTTCGGTCTCTTCGCCGTCACGATTATGCTCGTCACCTATGCGCTCGAAGCCCGTAGTCCCTGGTATGTCTTTGGTTTTGCCATCGCCTGTGCCCTCGGTTCGGCTTACGGTTTTTTGCAAGGCGCATGGCCCTTCGGTCTGGTTGAGGCGATCTGGTCGCTTGTCGCTTTGCGTAAATGGTGGATGGCACGCGACCATCGGCCCGCTTGACCGTCGCGCTTTGGTCTTGTCTCCTTGCTCGCGCAAGAGGAGCGACACATGGGCAAGCGCAAAGACCCGTCAGACAAAATCATTGATGCGGCGTTGAAGCTCGCGGTCACACGCGGTTGGCGTGATCTGTCGCTTGCTGACATCGCCGCCGCCGCTAAAGTGCCGCTGCCGGATTTGGCAAAATCGTTCTCGTCAAAATCCGCAATTCTCGCCGCGTGGTCTGCTCGCATTGACGCCGAAGTTTTGAAACTCGCCGAAGACGAAGACATGAGCGGCGAAAGCGCGCGTGACCGTTTGTTCGACGTGCTGATGCTGCGCATTGATGCGATGACAGCGCAAAAACCGGCGCTCATCGCCATTGCGCGCGATCTCCGGCGCGATCCCGTCGCCGCCCTCTTGCTCGTCACTCCCATGATGCAGGCCTTTGGCTGGATGCTGGAGGCCGCAGGCATAGACAGTTCGGGATTGCGCGGTGGCCTTCGTGTGCGTGGTCTCGCACTCATCTGGTCGCGCGTGTTGCCTGTCTGGCTTGCCGATGGTGACGACATGGCAAAAACTATGGCCGAACTCGACCGGCGTCTGCGTCAAGCGGAAAGCGTGGCGAATGCGCTCCACGTCAAGCGGTGATCATTTTTTCGTCACGTATTTAAACCGGCACGTGAATGACCGCCCGCAATCCGCCCATCGGGCTGCGGGCAAGCTGAATGTCGCCACCGTGCCCGCGTGCAATATCGCGGGCGATGGCAAGGCCGAGCCCTGTGCCGCCTTCGTCGAGATTGCGCGCCTCGTCAAGTCGATAGAAGGGCCGGAACACTTCTTCGAGTTGTTCTTCGGGAATGCCGGCCCCGTTGTCATCCACAATGATGTCTATATCGTTGCCGTCGCGCACAGCCGTCACCCAGACCCCGCCCGCATATTTGCCCGCATTGTCGACGATATTGGTGATGCAGCGTTTGAATGCGTTGCGGCGCAGCGGCAGTTCAAGCGCGCCGTGCAGTTCTAGCGTCACCGTGTGGCCCTTGCGCTGGCCATCAAACTGGACTTCCTTCAGCAACTCGCCCAAATCCGTCATTTGTGAAACTTCGCTTGGGTCGCCGCGCACGAAGTCGAGATAGTCTTCGAGCATTCGTTCCATCTCGCGCACGTCGGCGCGTAGCTCCTCGATCTCCGGTCCGTCTTTCAGCATCGCAAGCTGCAATTTGAAACGGGTCAGTGGCGTGCGCAAATCATGGCTGACGCCAGCGAGCATCGCGGTGCGCTGTTCGATCTGGGCGCGGATGCGGCTGCGCATTTCGAGAAAGGCAATGGCGGCGCGGCGCACTTCGGAAGCGCCCTGCGGTTTGAAATTCTCCACATCGCGGCCCATGCCGAAATCTTCCGCTGCCTCTGCGAGCCGTTCGATCGGCCGGATCTGATTGCGCAAAAACAACAGTGCGACAATGACGAGCACGATGGAAGCCGCCACCATCCAGACAATGAAAATATGCGAGTTCGCCGCATAGACATGGCTGCGCAAGGGCAGTGCGCGCATCACGCCGCCATCGTAAGCAATGCGGATGTCGACATAATCATCGTAGCGTTCGGCGTCGATCCAGAAGGGCTTGGCGATACGAAGACGGATTTCGTCCGCCAGCGAACGGTCCAGCAGGCCCTCATAGCCCGTGGTGGTGAGGGGCAGTTTTTCGTCGGGCAGAAACGCTACAGACATTTCCAGAAACATGCTTGCCCGCGCCGTTATGTTGTCGGCGGCCTGCTCGGTCGGGTTCGTTTCGTATTCCGACAGAAGCATGGCAATGTCGGCGACCGCGCTTTGCGACAGCGCTTCCGTCACCATCTGCCAGTGACGTTCCATGAACACATAAGTCACGAAGGCCTGAAGCATGACCATCGGCAGAACAATGATCATCAGCGAGCGCCAGTAAAGGCCCGAGGGCAGCAATCGCTTGAGAAATTGGAAGGGCCGGAAGGACATGCATAACTTTCTTTGACGGCTTTTCAGTCCGGTATCAGCACATAGCCTTCGCCGCGCACGGTTTGCAGATAGAGCGGATTGCGCGGGTCGGTTTCGATCTTGCGTCTGAGGCGATTGATCTGCACGTCGATGGAGCGTTCGGCGGCTTCATCCTCGCACAGATCAAGCCGCGACAGAGTCTGGCCCATATGTGTGGCGAAAATGCGCATGAGCTGCACTTCGCGTGTGGTGAGGCGCACAACCTCGCCGTCGCGTTTCAATTCGCCGCGTACCATGCTGAAGCGGGCTGCTCCGAGGCTGATGTCGTCTTCGCGTACGGCTTGTGCTTTGGCGCGGCGCAGAATTGTGGCGATGCGCAGCAGCAGTTCCCGCGGTTCGAACGGTTTGCCCAAATAGTCGTCTGCGCCGCGCTCCAGCCCGGCGATGCGGTCATTCGTGTCGGTACGTGCTGTGAGCATAAGGATCGGCACGGTGCTTTCGCGCCTGAGCGATGCCGTGAGTTCAAGCCCGCTCTCGCCCGGCATCATCACATCGACGACAAGCAGATCGAAGGTCAGGCCCGCGAGCCGCGCGCGTGCCTCGGCGGCGTTTTCAGCGGTTGTGATGCGATAGCCGTTCTCGGTGAGATAGCGTTTGATGAGTTCGCGGATACGCCGATCATCGTCGATCACCAGAATATGCGGCGCGTCCTCTTGCAGTCCGTTGTCAGTCGAGATCGCCTTGTCGGCTGGCGTTTCCACGGAGGCGCTCATTTGCTGTCCTTCGTGATCAGGTGCTCGACCTCGGTGCGATTTTCCTCGTTGAGCAGGGCAAACATAATTGTACGCCAGGCGTCTTCCGCGCCTGCGCCTCCGGCGGCGAGGGCTTTGCTCACGCGGGCGCGTTGCGGCGCGACAAGACTATTCAGCAATTCGGCGCCTTCTTTGGTCAGATAAAGGCGGCGCTGGCGACGGTCCTTTTCGCCCGTCTTCTGTACGACAAAGCCGCGCTCGATCAGTTGGCGCAGTACGCGGGCGAGGCTCTGTTTGGTGATACGGAGAATATCGAGAAGTTCCGCGACCGTGATACCGGGGTTGCGACCGACAAAATGCACAACGCGGTGATGGGCGCGACCGAATTCATAGGCCCCCAGAATCGCATCCGGATCGGAGATAAAGTCGCGATAGCCGAAGAAAAGCAGCTCGATTGCTTCCGTCAGGCGCGTTTCTGGGTCGGTCTGGGGCATGGGCGAGCGCTCCTTCGAGGCGGAAATGCCCTGTTTGCCTTGTGTTTTTACGCTTGTCATCTATTTATGTCAGCCATGTTGACATATTTTTCCCGTGGTGCTAGAAAATCGCCAGCCGCGATACGACAATAAACGAAATGTGGCCGATCGAATCTTCGAAATTCTAACTGTTTTCGTCGGGCTTCGGTCGGGGCAAAGTGGCAATAAATGTTGTGACCGGAAACGCACCCGCCAGATATGCAAAAGTGCGGGACGTCCGGACGAACCCCACCCGTACAGGGACCAGAGCTATGGCAGACATTCCTTTCGACAAGCGTGACGGATTCATCTGGTTCAATGGTGAACTGGTGCCTTGGGCCGATGCCAAGGTGCATGTGCTGACGCATGGTCTGCATTATGCGAGCAGCGTCTTCGAAGGTTGCCGCGCTTATGGCGGCGAGATTTTCAAACTTCAGGAACATTCCGAACGTCTGGTGAACTCTGCCAAGATACTCGGCTTTGAGATTCCCTATTCGGTGGAAGAAATCAACGAAGCCTGCCGTTCGGCTCTTGCCGCGCAGAAGCTCGTCGACGGCTATGTCCGCCCTGTCGCATGGCGCGGCAGCGAAATGATGGGCGTCTCGGCGCAGATGAACCGCATCAACTTCGCGGTCGCTGCATGGGAATGGCCGTCCTATTTCGATGTCGAGCAGCGCAAAAAAGGTATCCGTCTGGAGTTTGCAAAATATCGCCGTCCTTCGCCGGAGACCGCACCGTCACATGCCAAGGCCGCCGGCCTTTACATGATCTGCACGATCTCCAA
This sequence comes from Pseudomonadota bacterium, assembly GCA_040390855.1. Taxonomy (GTDB): domain Bacteria; phylum Pseudomonadota; class Alphaproteobacteria; order Parvibaculales; family Parvibaculaceae; genus Parvibaculum. The sequence continues at coordinate 531 of JAZJXO010000015.1, read as the reverse complement.
ACACGCCGCCGAGAATAACGGCTATGCCGATGCGCTTATGCTTGATTATCGCGGCTATGTCGCGGAATCGACCGGTGCCAATATCTTTCTTATCAAAGACGGCGTGATCCACACACCGACACCTGATTGCTTCCTCAACGGCATTACGCGGCAGACCGTTATCGGCCTTGCGAAGAAGCGTGGTTACGATGTCATCGAACGCCACATCAAACCTGATGAGCTTGGCTCCTTCTCCGAAGTTTTCATCACCGGCTCTGCCGCCGAAGTCACTCCCGTCGGCGAAATCGGTCCGCACAAATATGTGCCCGCCGAGATTACAGCCAACCTCTATGCCGACTACATGGCCGAGGTTCAGCCCAAGGTGAAAGCCCGCGCAACGGCGTGAGCGGTTTTTGAGATCGGAATTGAAAAGGCGGCTCCGGTGAGCCGCCTTTTTGTTTCTCTGAGGGGAAAAGTGAAATTCAGTCCCGCTGTTTGCCCTAGAGCGGGATGACATATGACTGATTCAAAGGGGATTCCCTTTGGAGGAGA
>JAZJXO010000014.1:0-79717 GCA_040390855.1 Pseudomonadota bacterium | reverse complement strand
GGAAGCCACTTATCTCCAGCGCGAAGCTGTTCAGACAACCGGAGCCAGCTCTTTACCGATCCGTCCGCATAGACCGTTCGGTCAAATCTTTTGATGAGCAATCCGGCTTCATTGCCTCTTAAAAATTCTGCCGGTAGTGCTACAGGGTGTCCAATAACCTTGGCGGCAATTCGCGCCGCTATCGCTTCCTGCAGAATTTCGCGTTCTCGTCCGCGCTCTGGTACTTTCAATATATGTGTCGTCGGAACGCCCAGCCTTTCTTTCGGAATACCAAGCCGTCCATTGCCGATTTCTGTCAACGTGATTTTGCGTTGGACGCCTGCAACGGGAGACGGGTTCTTCATTTCCTCGGGTAAGGGACGTTTCTCAGCCAGACGTTGCATCACCTCTTCAAGATTTTCTGGTGTCAGTTCCGTACATCGAGAATTTCGGTCGTCATCGGCGTTTGGCCAGAATGTCGATACCAGCAGATTCGCAGACCTGCAAAACCAACCCGAATTCGAGAGTGGCTTTGCCGTTTTCAAGCTCCGAGATGAAGCGTCGTCCGACACCGGCAAGGTCGGCGAATTCTTGCTGTGAGATTTTCTGGCTCTTTCGTACCTTTTGCACGATGAGACCAAGAGTGGAGGGTGAATGAATGAGTGATGTGGAGATCGGTCGCTTCGCAATTTCTTCTGCTAAGTCGGAGATATGAATATCTGCATTTAATCCTTCGTATAATTGTTTTTGATGCTCGTCGGAGCCTTGGAAGGGCGTGCTGATCTTCGTGACGCTCAGGTCTCCTAACAGTCCGCCGCTATTTGTGGCTTTGCTAAACTGGCTCGTCTTGGTATTTGGCTTATCCGACATTTTTTGCTCCTGAGCGGGAACGCACTTCTACATGCTTTGGCACTTTTGTTCCTGTACGGGAGCATAATAGGCTAGTTTTTTGATTTAGCAAGTTTTGATCCTTTACGGGAGCAAAAATTGCCAAATTGGGATGCTTCTTTCAAAATTGCTCCCGTAGAGATCAAAATATCGCCCTCAATACCGCCCGCTTACCCGTTCCACCGGACCGTCACCCGTCAGCGCAATATGTGTCAGTGTCTGTTCGTCGTGGTTCATTCGCCATGAGAGCATTTTCTGGGTCATGGTGAGGAGGACGCCCATGCATTCGGGGTCGTTCGCGCGGTTCACGAATTCCTGCGGGTCCTTTTCAAGGTCGAACAGGAGCGGTGGCAGTTTGGTGAAGTGGACGTATTTCCATTTTTCGCTGCGGAGGATGTTCATTGTACATTGGTGCAGCGTCAGGCCGAGTGCCTCTTCGTCGCCGGTGTCGGCGGGGTCGCGGAAGTCGTATTCCCAATGGGCTTCGGTGCGCCAGTTTCTGGGTGCTGTGCCGCTTTCGATGAAAGGTCTGAGGCTTGCGCCGTCGCATTGGACGGGGATGTCGAGGTCCAGATAGTCGAGCATGGTCGGCATCACGTCGATGTTTTCGCTGAAGCGGGTGACTGTGGTGCCGCGCGTGCTGTCCGCGCTTTTGCGCGGGTCGCGGATAATCATGGGGATGTGATACGAGCCGTCGAAGTAGCCGCATTTGCCGAGCAACCAATGATCGCCCATTTGTTCGCCGTGGTCCGATGTGAAGATGATGAGCGTGCGGTCCCAGCGACCTGACGCTTTGAGGTAGGCGACGAGGCGGCCCATCTCGTGATCGACGAGCGACATGAGGCCGTAATAGACGGCTTTGAGGCGACGGAGTTTCTTTTCGTTGGCCGGTGCGCGGTAGAGTTTTTTGCTGAGCTGATGCGCAAGCCAGGGATGCTGCGCGCCGTCTTCCTGCGGTGTCGCTTTTCGCGCGAAGCCGGGCACATCTTCTGGATCATACATCGCGTTATAGGGTTCGGGCGCGACGAAGGGCGGATGGGGGCGGAGCAGCGAAAGATGCGCGACAAAAGGTTTTGTGGTGCTGTCCATATAGTCGATGAGGCGGTTGACGAGGAATGATGTGTCATCATCCGTCTGCGGATAGATCAGCGGTTTGGGGTGGACCGCGCCGTCTTCATAGTCCGGCCCGTCTTCGCGCATTCCATAGGCAAAGCGCACGTCTTCCGGCGTCTCGTAGCCTTTGGCTTTGAGATCATCGACCCATTGCACGGGGTAGGAGCCGAACATGCAGACAGGGCGGATGCCGGGCAGCGGGCCTTCATAGGTGAGCAGCCACGGATCGTCGGGATCTGTCTCGCGGGGGTCTTGACTGGTGTCGGTATAGCCGAACAACACAGGGTCATAGCCTGCTGCGCCAGTGATTTTCGCCCAGTTGGTGTGACGCGCGTCGAGCGGCGTGCCGTTGGTACCGGAGCGGTGGTTCTGTAAGTACATACCCGTATGGAGCGAGGCGCGCGACGGCCCGCAGGGCACGGCATTGGCGAAGTGGCGGCGGAAGTGGACGCCGTCTGCGGCCAGCGCGTCGAGGTTCGGTGTCTTCACCATCGGATGACCCGTCCGCGACAAACAGTCGCCACGCCATTGGTCGGCGGTGATGAAAATGATGTCGAGCGGTTCGCGTTCTGGCGCGGTCATCGGCGTATCCCCCTTGAGGACAAGTGGTTTTGGCTAAACTATGAGGTGTCGGTGACGCCCGTGCAACGCGGGCTCGCTCTCTGTCTGGAAAGCAGCTATCTCTCAGAGGAAAAGCTAGCTTTGACGTGGCTTTTCGAGCGTGCTAACTCCGTTCGGTCCGCGCGTTCCCCAAGAAGGAGGACGGACACTGATTTACGTTATTCCCTTATTCAGAACATCCGGCAGCAGACATGGCGAAGATCACTTTTGTTGAACATGACGGCAAAGAACATTCGGTCACCGTTGAAAACGGCATGACCGTTATGGAAGCTGCAATCAAGAACATGGTTCCCGGCATTGACGCCGATTGCGGCGGCGCCTGCGCCTGCGCCACCTGCCATGTCTATGTGCAGGCCGAATGGACCGATAAGGTCGGCAAGCCCGAAACCATGGAAGAAGACATGCTGGATTTCGCCTTTGACGTGCGCGAAAATTCGCGTCTGTCCTGCCAGATCAAGGTGACGGATGCGCTGGACGGTCTGCGCGTCGATCTGCCCGAAAAACAGTTCTGATTGTAGGCGGGATTTTTTTCCGGTCGCCGCTCAGGCCGATTTCTTCGCCTTGCCGTCAAACACTGTGAATTCGTGTTCGATGGATTTCTCGATGAGGAGCCGCCAGAGCGGATCGGCGATCCGGCGGGGCAGGCCTGTCTTTTCGCCTTCGGCCACGACTTTTGCCACCACATCCTCGATGCGGGCCTCGTCGCGCACGGCGCTGCGTTCGTCCTTGATGTGTCCGGCCTGCTCGATATAGGTCAGGCGCTCGGCGAGGAGGGCGACCAGCGCACGGTCGATGCGGTCAATTTCGCTGCGGACCTCCGCCATTGTGTGGCATTTCATCGTCTGGCACTCCCAACAGCATTTCTGTATTGCACTGCATTAAAATACGCATGGATGCTCGAAAGTCACTCGCAGAAACGACGGGTGTGACCATGTGGCAGGTCGGATCGAGTGCAGAAGCGGCGAGTTTTTGCTTGGCGTTGCCGTGCCCGGGACCTATATAAGCGTCACATTTTGTGAAATCGGATTAATCACATTTTTCCGACGGGTAATTGCAGGCAGGTGTTGTCATGGCTGAAGAAACGATCACAACCGACGTTGTCGTCATCGGAGCGGGCCCTGTGGGTCTCTTCGCGGTTTTCGAGCTGGGGCTGCTTGATATGAAAGTCCACCTGATCGACATTCTTGACCGTCCCGGTGGTCAGTGTGCGGAGCTTTACCCTGAAAAACCGATCTATGACATTCCCGGTCTGCCGCTCGTCACGGGGCAGGATCTGACCGACCGTCTGATGGAGCAGGCCGCGCCGTTCAATCCGCAGTTCCATTTCAATGAGCAGGTGGAAGAAGTCGCGAAACAAGCCGACGGATCGTGGCTGGTGAAGACAGATGGCGGCCTCACGTTCAATGCGAAGGTCATCGTGATCGCGGCCGGCGGCGGTTCGTTCCAGCCCAAGCGCCCGCCGATCCCCGGCATCGAAGAATATGAAGGCAAGTCTGTTTTCTATGCGGTCAAGAAGATGGAAACATTCCGCGACAAGAAAGTTCTGATCTCGGGCGGCGGCGACAGCGCGCTCGACTGGGCGATCAATTTACAGCCGATCACGAAGTCGATGGCGCTCATTCATCGCCGCGACGGGTTCCGCGCCGCGCCCGCTTCCGTCAACGAAATGAAGAAGCTCGCCGCTGAAGAAAAGCTGAAGTTTTTGCTCGGTCAGGTGACGAAACTGCATGGAGCCAACGGCCAGCTCGAAGGCGTGACCATTCAGGACAATGACAAGAAAGAGTTCGAGCTTGAAGTCGATACGCTGCTGCCTTTCTTCGGCCTGACGATGAAGCTTGGCCCGATTGCCAACTGGGGTCTCAACCTGCACGAAAATCTTGTGCCTGTTGACGTTGAAAAGTTTGAGACCTCGACGCCCGGCATTTTCGCGGTGGGTGACATCAACACCTATCCGGGCAAGCTGAAACTCATTCTGTCCGGCTTCCACGAAGTTGCGCTGATGGCGCAACAGGCATTCCGCTATGTGCATCCGGATGCGAAGCTGACGTTCCAGTACACAACGTCCTCCACGAGCTTGCAGAAAAAACTCGGGGTGAGCTGAGTTTTACTTTCTCGCAATAGAGTTTTCTTGTCGGCGCGGGTTTGCGCTGGCACTTGCAAGCGGGGACGTCTCTCTGCACTCTGAGTGTGTTCAACTCGGAGGCATCATGCGTCGGGGATTTTTCGCTTTCGTTTTTATTCTGGTCTCTTACATCCCCGCTTATGCGGACAGTGCGGCTGTGCAGACGGTTCTCTATTTCGGCATGTCGCGTCCGGACGGGGGACAGGTTGAAGAGGCCCAGTGGCGTGATTTTCTGGCGCGTGATGTGACGCCGCGTTTCCCCGAAGGTCTCACCGTGATCGACGGCTATGGCCAATGGCGCGATGCGCGCGTTGCGCCGATTACGGAACGCACAAAACTTGTGATCATCGTGCATCCGGCAAGTGAGGATGCGGCGAGATCCTTGCGCGAGATCAAAGCGATCTACGTCAAACGCTTCAATCAAATTTCGGTGATGCAGACAGATCAGGATGTGCGGGTTGTGGAGTAGATGATGTCGGGAAAACCTCATCCTTTTCTCTGAATGTTCGCGCCCCGATTTCGTGACATGTTTCATCACTGGACAAGCGCCTTTGCAGTTGAGAAAACAGGGGATGCTGACCCTTGATTCATATGCGGAAAAGTCATTCGAACTCTGGCCGGGCGCCCTGCGCTTTGCGGCTTCGGGGCCGGATGCCCATGCTGCGGTTGCGGCGGGGCTTGATGCCGCGCGGGAAATTGCCGACAGCCTGATGTCGGACGCCGATCTCATGTCGCGCGGCTCGTTCGATATTCTGCCGCGCGGGCTTGCCGCCCGTCAGGCGCTGGATATGGCGCGCAGTTTCGGTCAGGCGCTCGGCGCGACCGCCGCGCCGCCGCTTCTCGTGGCGTTGCCCGGTGCGGTTTGCGATGATGTGATGCGTGCCATGCGCCATGCGGGTAAGTTGTCCTTTGCGGTCGCCGTGCTTGGCGATGCGCTGGCCTTTCATGTCGCGGGCGTCGTTCTGCCGTCTGATCTTGTTTCGTTGCCGCTTATCATGGGTGAGTTTGTGCAGGCTTTGGGACCGCGCATCGGCGAGGGCGGTGTGGCGCTGGCAGGCGCGCACCGCCATTTCCCCACATCGGGCGTTGCCGATCTTGTTGCAGTGCAAAGCGACAATGCTGCGCAGGCTGCGCTTGCCGCCGCCGCATTGTCTGACGCGTGCCTGTGGCCGTCCGCGAAGAAATCCCATCGCAGCATTGCCGACCCCTTCGTCGCCCGCGCCTATGAAGCCCGCGCGCGTGCCGACGCCACCGGCCTCATGCCACCTGAAGATGTTTGGGAAACGCTCTCCAAAGGCGTCAAACGTGCGAGTGTCTTGCGTGAAAAACGCCAATTTCATGCAGCCGCCTTCGGCCTCAAAGGGCGGGGCCGGATTGTCGGGCCGCTCGGCGGCGACCGTTTGCTGCGCTTCGGCGTTTCGGAGTGGCGCTGAGGCTTATCCGCGCTCATACTTGTGCAAAATCAAAAGGGGGAGATGCACTGATGGGCCTATATGAAAAATATGTCGTGCCGCATGTGATCAACTGTGCTTGCGGGACCAAGCCGATCCGCTATCAACGCAAAAAAGTTGTGCCGCTGTGCGAGGGCACGGTTCTCGAAATCGGCATCGGTACGGGCTTCAATCTTCCTTATTACGACGCGTCGAAAGTGACCAAGGTGATCGGACTTGATCCGTCGGAGAAATCATGGGCCCTCGCTGCCGAACGCGCCAAGGAGGTTTCGTTTCCCGTGGAGTTCATCGGCCTGCCAGGCGAGCAGATCCCGCTGGCTGATAAATCTGTCGACACCGTGCTCGTCACTTTCTCGCTCTGCACAATTCCTGATCCGATGACGGCGCTGGCAGGGATGCGACGTGTACTGAAGACCGGCGGCAAGCTCGTGTTCTGCGAACATGGCGCCGCGCCCGACGCAGATGTGCTCAAGTGGCAGAACCGCGTGAACCCCGTCTGGAAAGTCTTTTTCGGCGGCTGCAACCTTAATCGCCTCATGCCTGCGATCATCGAAGGTTCAGGCTTCAAGATCGACACGCTTGAGCAGATGTATCTGCCGTCCACACCGCGTATTGCGGGATATAATTACTGGGGTGTGGCGCACGCCGTCTAGGAAAGGGAAACCTACCAGCGGCGATAGGGGCCATAGGGTCCCCATGGGCCCCAGGGTCCCCATGGGTCCGGCATATTGGCGCGGCGCAGTTCTTCTGTGTTTTCTTCCTGCGCACGGATTTCCCGCAATTTGAGGATGCAATTGCTCATGCCCTCGGTCGTGGGCTTGAAACCGAGGCGGGCGCATTCGCCTGTATCGGCCTGCATCTGGGCGGCGTCCTGTCTGGCTTGCTCTTCGGCGCTCACACAACCGGCGAGCAGTAGAACACTGGCGAGGATGAGAAGTTGTTTCATGTTACGCCCTCTCTCAGAACCCTTTGGACACGCCGAGACCCACGCCGAATTGTATCCCTGAACTGCGTGCGGCATTCGCTTCCTGCTGCGCACGGATCTGTTTGAGCTTCAGCCGGCAGTTGCCATAGGCCTCGGTCTGGGGTTTGAAGCCCAGGTCAATGCAATTCTGGTTGTCGATGGCGTCGAGGCGGGCCTGTTCAGCCGCAGGGTCGCCCATGCAGGCGGCAAGGCCTGTCAAAAGGCCCAGCAAAACGGCGGCTTCAACGATGCGGATGCTCATGTCACGCTCCTTGGCTTCTGTTGGAACGGAGTTTAGCGCAGATCAAGGCAAAAGCACGGCAGAGCGCGAGACTTTATTTGGTCTCGCGCCTGCGGACGAGTTGCACCGCGCTGCCCATGACTTCTGTAAAGACGAAAACATAAAGGATCGGTGTCGCGCCCCATGTGATTGCATGGATGATGAGGGTGGCGACCACCATGCGGGCCAGCGCGTCGAGACGGGCAAGCTCCTCCGTCGGTGTCCGCAGCCGCGCCATGGCCCAGACGACGCCCAGTACGCCCATGATATTGACGAACATCAGCGTCAGCGGATCAAAGACAGGCACATGGCTCAGCATCATCCATTGCTGGTCGAGATAATAAATATAGCCGATGAGCCAATAGGCGATGGTCGGTATCGTGAAGGGCAGGGTGACCGCAATGTCGACCCATGCCACGGCTTTGATAATCTGAGTGCGGTTCACTTGTCCCCCATATGTTGAGACAAGTTTAGTGCGTCAGCCGTCCGCCCGCACAGAAAATTCGGTGCCGCATCAAGCCCGTGTCTGACAAAGGAGGTGCAGGAGCGGCTAGCGGCTCAGTTCCCGCATCGCCTTGTCGAGACCTTCAAGTGTCAGCGGATACATGCGCTCGCCCATCACCTGCTTGATGATCTGGAGCGAGGGCGTGTATTCCCAGTGACGCTCGGCGACGGGATTGAGCCACACAGAACTTTCATAGATTTGCGCCACGCGTTCGAGCCAGATCGCACCCGGCTCCTCGTTCCAATGTTCCACCGAGCCACCGGCATAGGTGATCTCGTAAGGCGACATGGTGGCGTCACCGACGAAGATGACTTTGTAGTCGGCGGGGTACTTATGCAGCACGTCCCATGTGTTCATCTTTTCGTTGTGGCGGCGGCGATTGTCTTTCCACACGCCTTCATAGAGGCAGTTGTGGAAATAGAAATACTCCATATTTTTGAATTCGGTACGGGCCGCAGAGAACAGTTCCTCGCAGAGCTTGATGTGGCTGTCCATCGAACCGCCGATGTCGAAGAACACGAGCAGCTTCACTTTGTTGCGGCGTTCCGCGACCATTTTGATGTCGAGATAGCCGTGGCTGGCCGTCGATTTGATCGTGTCGGGCAGGTCGAGTTCTGTCTGCGCGCCTTCGCGGGCGAATTTGCGCAGGCGGCGCAATGCCACTTTGATGTTGCGCGTGCCGAGCTCGACCTGATCGTCGAGATTCTTGTATTCGCGTTTGTCCCAGACCTTCACGGCCTTGCCGTGGCGACCTTCCTTCTGGCCGATGCGCACGCCTTCGGGATTATAGCCATTGGCACCGAAGGGCGAGGTGCCCGCCGTGCCGATCATCTTGTTGCCGCCTTCGTGGCGCTTCTTCTGCTCTTCGAGGCGCTGCTTCAGCGTCTCCATGATCTTTTCCCAGCCGCCGAGTTTTTCGATTTCGGCTTTTTCTTCTTCGGTCAGGAACTTCTCGGTGAGCGCCTTCAGCCACTCTTCCGGCAGTTGCTGCGTGTGGTTTTCGAGCGTCAGGTCGAGGCCCTTGAAGACATGGCCGAAGACCTGATCGAACTTGTCGAGATTGCGTTCGTCCTTAACGAGCGAGGCGCGGGAGAGGAAGTAGAAATCCTCCACCTTGTTCTCGATCACATCGGCATCCATCGCTTCGAGCAGCATCAGATACTCGCGCAGTGTGACCGGCACGTTGGCTTTTTTCAGTTCGTGGAAGAAATGGACGAACATTTGCGTCTCCTTTTCTTCGGTCGATCAGTTCCGTTCGCGGCGCGCGAGGAAGGCGAGGCGTTCGAAGAGGTGAACGTCCTGCTCGTTCTTCAGGAGCGCGCCGTGGAGCGGTGGGATGAGCTTCGAGGGATCTTTCTCGCGCAGTGTTTCGGGCGAGATGTCTTCCGACATGAGAAGCTTCAGCCAGTCGATCAGTTCCGAGGTCGAGGGCTTCTTCTTGAGGCCGGGGACTTCGCGGATTTCGTAGAAAATGTTGAGCGCCTCTTGCACCAGCTTACCCTTGAGGCCGGGGAAGTGGACTTCGATGATCGCGCGCATCGTTTCTTCGTCGGGAAACTTGATGTAGTGGAAAAAGCAGCGACGCAGGAAGGCGTCGGGCAATTCTTTTTCGTTGTTCGATGTGATGATGACAATCGGGCGCTGGGCGGCCTTGATTGTCTCGTTGGTTTCGTAAACGTAGAACTCCATGCGGTCGAGTTCCTGAAGCAGATCGTTCGGGAACTCGATGTCGGCCTTGTCGATTTCGTCGATGAGCAGGATGGGGCGGTTCGGACGTTCGAAGGCTTCCCAGAGCTTGCCCTTGGAAATGTAGTTCTTGATGTCCTTGACGCGGGCGTCGCCGAGCTGGCTGTCGCGCAGACGCGTCACGGCGTCATATTCATAAAGGCCCTGCTGGGCTTTGGTCGTCGATTTGATGTTCCAGGTGATGAGTTCGACGTTGAGCGCCTTGGCCACTTCTTCGGCGAGCACGGTCTTGCCGGTGCCGGGTTCCCCTTTGATGAGGAGCGGGCGCTGAAGCGTTATCGAAGCATTAACGGCAACGCGCAGGTCATCGGTGGCGACGTAATTTTTGGTACCTTCGAACTTCATTTTTTTTGGCTTTCTCGAAGAGCGCCGCTCGTATGCGAGGGACGGCCCGTATGGCAATGGCAGGACTGCACGAAACTACGGCCTAGGCGGGAAGCGTTCAAGCCATACCAAGGTCCAGTCATGGCAATGGCCTGAACGAATACGCCCATGTGCCCCGGCAAAAACTGCCGGTGAGGGGCCGAAAATACCCTTAAATCTTCGTTTCCATCGACTTAAGCTGTTGAATTTGCTGATATTTTTTTCTGGTCCGCTCCTTGCTTTTTAACGTCCAAGCATTCGTGCATTTCGCACATTGGCATGGAGACAAGCCATGAGTTTCTTCGGGTCTATGACCACCGCAATCACCGGCATCCGCGCTCAGTCGAGCGCTTTGGGCTATATCTCCGACAATATCGCGAATAGCCAGACAACCGGCTTCAAGCGCACCGACGCGAGCTTCTATGACATCGTGACGGCCTCAAACGCCAATTTCCATCAGCCAGGCGCGGTTGTGGCCAAACCCGGCTTTACCAACACGGTGCAGGGCTCGGTTGATGCCTCGCAGGTGGCGACCAATATGGCGGTAAACGGCGAAGGTTTCTTCGTGGTGTCGCAGCGCGTGGCGACGGTGGACAACAATCCGGTGTTCCAGAGCGTGAACTACTACACGCGCCGCGGCGACTTCTCGATGGACAAGAACGGCTACCTCGTCAATGGCGGCGGCTATTATCTGCAAGGCGTTGCGATTGATCCGACGACGAACAATCCGGTTGGCGATACGCCCAGCCCGATCAAAGTCAATAACGGCTTCCTGACAGCCAACAAGACAACAAATATCGGCTACACAGCCAATCTGCCCAATGTGCCGCAGACCGCACATGCCGCGACGCTGCAATATGCGCAGGGCAGCGAGTTGTTGCAGACCGCTGCTGAAATCACCGCGGGCACAACCTTTGCCAATGATCCGACAGGCACAGCGGCTGGTGACGGTGTCATTCAGGCGAATGACGAACAGAATTTCCTCGACCGCTCGGTGTCGGGTGGTGCCATTACTGCTTATGACGGTCAGGGCAATCCGGTCAACGTGCAGATCCGTTGGGCAAAAACCAACAATGCGGCTGACGATGCGGGCACAGGCGGCGGCGACACATGGGTCGCTTTCTACAAGTCGGATGACAATGCCACCGGCACAGCGGCCAAATGGACAGCCATCGGTCCCTCGACCGGCCCGCAGACATATCAGTTCAACGCCACCGGCCAGCTCAACCCTGCTGTTGACACTACAACGATCTCGAACCTTACGGTTGACGGCAACAATCTCGGCAATGTCACGCTGACCCATGGTCCAGGCAACATGACGCAGTTCGCCGACAACAATGGCGCTGTGTCAGTGAACAAAATCGATCAGGACGGTTATGCGTCGGGCGAGCTTGTGAACGTTGCGGTCGGGGCCAATGGTCGTGTGACCGGCACCTACACGAACGGCAAGACCATCGACATCTTCCAGGTGACGCTTGCGAAGTTCAACAATCCGAACGGCTTGCAGAAGATGAACGGTACGGCCTTTGCCGAAACACAGGATTCGGGCGCGGCAATTTATGGCGGTACAGGCGACATCATCGCTTCGGCGACGGAAGCCTCGAATGTCGATCTCGCCGATGAATTCTCCAAGCTCATCATCGCGCAGCAGGCATACACCGCCGGCACACGCATTATCACCACCTCGGATACGCTGATCCAGGAAACGCTGAACATGAAGCGTTAAGGCCAGCAGCAGTAAAGCAGGTTTGATCCGATATGACGTTATACTCCGCCATCGGCAGCGCCATCAGCGGGCTCAATGCGAGCCAGGCCGGCCTCGATCTCGTGTCGCGCAATATCGCGAATGCGGGCACGGCGGGCTATACGCGCAAGACACAACAGGTGTCGAACAATGTTGCGGGTGGCGAAGGCATCGGCGTGCAGACGCTGGCTGCCACGCGCAATGTCGATACGTTTCTGCAGGCGCAGATCCGGACCGAAACCGGCAAGTCCGCCAAACTCGACGTTTACAATGCTTTCCTCTCGCGCATCAATTCGATGTTCGGTGTGCCGGACAGCGAGTCTTCTGTTGCCTCCTCCGTTACCGGTATGCTCGGCGATTTGCAGGCGGTGGCCACTTCGCCCGACAGTCCGGCGGCGCGTCAGACGTTTCTGAATACCGCGGCGAACCTCGCCTCGCAGCTCAATTCGATGAGCAGCAATCTTCAGGGAATGCGTCTCGAAGCCGAGCAGAATATCTCGACCGCTGTTGATACAGCCAACAAGTCATTGCAGACCATTGCCGATCTCAACAACCAGATCGCGCAGCGCCGCGCGACCAATGTGTCGGTGGCCGATCTTCAGGACCAGCGCGACGCGGCGGTCGATACGCTGTCCAAGCTCATGGACATCAAGGCCGTGCAGCGCGACGACGGCACGGTGGCGGTGTTCACAGGCGGCGGCCAGCTTCTGCTCGACAAGCAGCCGGTCAATCTCACATTCGACGAGCATACCAGCATCGACGCGACGTCGAGCTACAGCATTGATCCGGCAAAACGCACCGTCGGCACGATCACCTTGCGCAACGGCACAACATCGGTTGACCTTGTCGCGTCGGGTGCTTTCCGCACCGGCTCGATTGCGGGTTATCTCGATATGCGCGACCGTGTGTTGCCGCAGGCGCAGGCCCAGCTTGACGAACTTGCGAGCCAGATGGCGCTTGCCATGTCCACCGAAACAAAAGCCGGTGTGACTGAAACGGCGGGTCTTGCCACCGGTTATTCCGTCGATACGACCGACATGCTGTCCGGTAATACGATCAACCTGACCTATACGGATACGCCTGCGGGCACGCAGCACAAGATCACCATCGTCAAGGTCATGGACCCCACCGTGTTGCCGCTCGCGGCGACTGCGACGTCGAACCCCAATGACACGGTTATCGGTATCAATTTCAATCAGCCGATGGCGGGCATCCTTGCTGACATGCAGGCGGCGCTTCCCCCGTCTGTTGTTGTCGGAAACCCGAGCGGCAATCTCATCAGCTTTGTGGATGATGGCGCGGCGGGCACAACCGACGTCAATGCGGCGAGCACCTCAGTCACTTCGACGGGTCTCACTGATACGGGCACGGGCCTGCCGCTCTTTGTTGATGGCAACGGCCAGAAGGCTTACTCCGGTAGCCTTGATAATCTGCCACAATCCGTCGGCTTTGCCGGTCGCATCACGGTCAGCAAGGCGATCATTGCCGATGACACGTCGCTGGTGATTTACAATACCACGCCCAAGACGCTGATCGGCGATGACACACGCCCGAACGATCTGCTGGCGCGTCTCACCGACAGCACACGCACTTATTCGGCGACGACGGGTATCGGCAGCACTTCGACGCCGTTCAACGGTTCGGTGGACAGCTTTGCCCGCCGCATCGTCTCGGTGCAGGCGGCGGCCTCGCAGAATGCCAGCGATGACGCCAGCGCCCAGTCGATGGTGTCGGATGCCTTGCAAGAAAAATTCAACAGCGAGACAGGCGTGAATATCGACAATGAAATGTCGAACCTCATCATCTTTCAGAACGCTTATGCCGCCAATGCCCGTGTGATTTCCACGGTCAAAGAACTGTTTGATGTTCTGTTGAGCATCGGAAGGTAAGTCATGCAGATTTCGTCCTATGCCCAGTCGCTCCAGATGCGTAACAGCATCGGTCAAATCCAGACGCAACTGTCCGATTTGCAGCGTCAGCTTACATCGGGTCTGAAAACCGACAATTATGCCGGTCTTGGCGACGCACGCTCGCTCGTACTGGCGCTGACGGGGCAGATGCAGAAGTCGAACTCCTATCTCGACACGATCCAGTCGACGCAGCTTCGCATCGAGTCGAGCATGAATGCGCTCGACAGCATGAATGACATCGGTTCGGAACTGAAAACAGGCAGCCTTTCGAGCACGTTCAAGCTCACAAGCGGCGGCCAGACCGACCTTCAGATCACGGCGGGTATGCGCCTGTCCGAAGTTGTCGACCTTCTGAACCTCAATGTCGCCGACCGTCAGCTCTTCGGCGGCAAAGACACGCAGACAACGCCGGTTGTGACGTCCACCATGATGCTTGACGGCGACACGACCCATGCTGGCCTGAAGACGCTCATCGCCCAGCGCAATGAAGCCGACATCGGCGACGGTCTCGGCCGTCTCGCGCTCACCTCGGCCACGGCCGGCACGGTCAACATCGCGGAAGATGCATCGCCCAGCGTGTTCGGTTTCAAGCTCTCCAATTTCAGTTCAACGCTCAGTGGCACAACCGTGTCCGATCCGGCCACTATACCGGCGAGCATCGACGTGGCGTTCAGTGCCACGCTGCCCTCCGAAGGCCAGAGCGTGTCCTTCGATCTCAAACTGCCTGACGGCACAACAACCACTGTGAAGCTCACCGCGACAACGAAATCACCGGCAGGTGCGGGCGAGTTTACCATTGGCGCGGATGCGACGGTGACAGCGGCGAATTTCCAGGCGGCGCTCGGCTCCTCGCTTCAGACGGAAGCCAAGCAGTCGCTCGTGGCCGCCTCGACGGTCGAAGCGGGAAACAACTTTTTCACCAATCCGCCCATGCGCGTTGACGGCCCGCCCTATGACACGGCGACATCGCTCATCGCGGGTACGCCGGACAACACGGTCATCTGGTATCGCGGCGACAGCAGCGGCACACCGGGCAATAATTTTATCGCCACAGTGGGCGACGGCGCACAGATCGCTTACGGCGCGCGTGCCGATCAGGGGGCGCTTGCCACGGTTGTCAAAAATGCGGCGCTGCTGGCCGCTGTTTCCTATACGGGAACAGACAGTGCAAACGAGACCAGGGCCTATGCCGAACTCACCAAGCGTACAGCATCGGCGCTCAATCACAATGACGGCTCGCAGACGCTCGAAAGCGTGATGACGGATATGGGCCTCAAAGCCCAGACGCTCGACACGGCGCAGTCCAAGCTCCAGACGCAGATTTCGACGAGCAAGTCGGTGCTGGCCGACACGACAAATGCCGATCCTTACGACGTGGCGACGAAGCTCTCTTCGCTGATGACGCAGTTGCAGGCGAGCTATCAGATAACGTCAAGCCTGTCGCAACTGTCTCTGGTGAAATTCCTCTAGGCGCGAATAAAGCAGACATAAAAAGGGGCCAAGTGATTGGCCCCTTTTTATTGCTTCGGTATTTGCCTCGGTCTCAGACGGGCTTCTGCATCAGTCCGGCGGCGATCTGGCGGTTGATGTTGATCAGCACATCAAGCATTTCGGGTGCAGGTGTGGACTGGACTTCGATTGTGCGTTTGAAGACGAAGATCGCGAGGTTGGCGATGTTCTGGCGGATCTCTTTGGGCAACTGGCTTTCGCCTTCGGTCACCGAGGTCGCAAAGATGGTCCAGATGGTGCGGTTGTAGAGAAGGGCGGGGTCGAGGTCGGCGGGAGCTTTGTCAGCAGTCCACGCACTCTTGACCTGGTTGAAGCGGGCGGCCGCTTTCATAAGGACTGTGGCTTCGACTTCGCGCGGGTCATTGCTATGGCGCGCAGCTTGCGCATAGGCCTCATGCGGTCTTGACATTCCCAAACAGCTCCCGTTCGTACTCGATCAGTTTTCGAGCTTCCTTAAGAGCTTTATACATTTCGCCGGTTAAGATTTTGTTGTTGATGCTGTCGATATGCGTTCGTGTACTGGGAGCAGCTTCTAACACATCATTAACAAGGGAGAAGTAGAGGTCGTGGTGCTGCATAGGATCGGCGGCCAGATACATCATCTGTAGCATCAGATAAATCTTCTTGCAGGGCGTGTCGGCATCGTCGAGACGCAGGATGTCCTTCTCGCGCAGGATAGGCGCGTCACCTTCGATGAAGAGGCGGGTGCGCTGGTCGTCATTGGTGATGACGCTATCGCCGAGGATAAAGCGCTCACCGGGCTTGAGTTCGACTTTGAGGGCCATGGATCTTGTCCCGCTCCGAGTTTGCCCCGCATCAGGGGAAATTGATTCTTGCCCGCAGGCGTTTCACGAGGTTACCCCATTTCAGGTGCCAAGCCGTAGTTCCAAATGAGCGATGGCCCTTGTTTCAGATGAAAAGCGTGTTCGTGCGGCGCGCAAACGAAAACGGCGGGAGCTTGCGCTCCCGCCGTTCTGTTTGGTCAGCGACCTTGCGATTAACGCAGGATCGAAAGGATGCTCGACTGAGCCTGGTTGGACAGCGAGAGAGCTGTCTGGGCCAGTGACTGACGTGTCTGGAGGGCGAGGAGGTTCGCGCCTTCCTGGTTGATGTCGGCGAGCGTGAGATCGCCCGCGCCAGCTTGCAGGTTGTCAATCGTGTTCTGTGTGTACGACTGACGGTTGTTGATCACGGCAAGGTTCGAACCGAAGGTCGAAGCCTGTGTGCGCAACGTCACCTTGGCAGAGTCGAGTGACGCGTTTGTCGCATCGACCTTGCCCTTTGTCGACCAGTCGGTCACGGCGGTGAGGCCGAGGCCGGCAGAGCTCATATCGACGGCTTTCAGCGTCAGTGAAGATGTCTGATTGGCGTTGAAGTTCACCGTCAGGTTCTTGTCTGCGCCCGCGCCACCCAGCAGGTTGACGCCGTTGAAGCTCGAGTCCGAAGCCAGCTGATCGATCTGCGCGCGCAGGTCGTTGTACTGTTCGATAAACGCGTCGCGGTTCGCACCGTTCGACGTCTTGGAGATGTTGCCACCGATGGCTTTTGTAGCGGCGCCACCGGAGACAGAGAAGTTAGCACCAGAAGCAACCGAGAACTTAATGGCGCCACCGGAAACGGAGACTGTGAGGCCCGAAACTTTGCCCGAGAGAGCTGTCTTGAGGTCGCCGGCGCTGTTGACGTCGGTTGTAAGCGCAACGGACGTCGCCGCGTTGTCGCCGATCGTGAAGGTCAAGGACAGACCGCTGTTCGCTGCGGTCGTGAAGTCGGTGGCAACGGCAGTGGCCGAGGCAGAAGCGGTAGTGATCGTCGTCTGGAGAGCCTGGTTAGCAACAGACTTCGCCTGTGTGACGAGCTTCTGGATCGAGTCGATGCCGGAGCTGGCTGCGTTCACCGTCTTAACGGCCAGGCTCATGCTGTCCTGCAGCGTGGCAAGGTCGGAAGCGCGGTTGTTCAGGCCAGCGGCCGTGAAAAACGAGTTCGCATCATCGACGGCCGTGTTGATCTTGTTGCCCGTCGCGAGGCGGTTCTGTGTGTCCGCCATCATCTTTGCAGTGCCCTGCAACGAGAGCAGGTTGTTGCGAACGGCGGATGAAAGTGTAACAGAGGTCATAGTAGCTTCCCTTCCTAGGAAAAATGTCAAAGCTCTTCCTGAGCTATGGGTTCAATATGGACCTGAACATTTAATGCGCCGTAAATCGAACCTCTCTGAATTCTTTAACGGCTGAAAACCTTACCTTCGCGCTAACCATATAAATGCCGGAGCCGTCACGGTTTTTGTGAATCGTGATTTCAATGTCAAAAATTTTCTGAAAAATAAAATACAAAACGGGGCCCGAAAGGGCCCCGCTGCATTTGTATTTTATCCTACGGCGTCGCTTAGAAGAGCTTGAGAATGCTCTGCTGCGACTGGTTGGCGATGGAGAGCGCCGAGGTGCCGAGCTGCTGGCGTGTCTGAAGGGCAAGCAAGTTCGCACCTTCTTCGTTGGTGTCGGCGAGCGTGAGGCCCGAGGCACCGGTCTGCAGCGTGTTGATCATGTTCTTTGTGAAGTCCTGACGGGACTGCACGATGGAGAGGCTCGATGCGAAGGCAGTGGCCTTCACACGCAGGGTCTGCAAGCTGCGGTCGTCGTCCTGCTGGATGACTTTCAGGGCGGCATTGGTCGCAAAGTCCGCATAGGTCAGCTTGCGCAGGCCGATACCTGAAGACGATGTGCTCGTACCGTCAATCGAGAGCTGCGAGGTCTGGTTCTCGTTGAAGTTCACCAGCAGGTTGCTGCCCGACTGGAGCAGGTTGATGCCGTTGAAGCTCGCGTCCTGCGCCAACTGGTCGATCTGGACTAGCAGGCTGTTGTAGTTGTCGACCTGCTTGTTGCGGTTGACACCGTTGTTCGTGGTGACGTCCGCGGCGATGGCCGTGCCGACCGCTGTGCCGGAGACGGTGAAGTTGTCACCGCTAGCGACCGAGAACTTGATCTCACCGGCGGAGACAGAGACCGTGAGGCCCGAGACCTGACCAGAGAGGGCGGTTTTAAGATCCCCGGCACTCTGGATGTTGGTCGCCAGCGTGATCGTTACTGCGGAGTGATCTCCGATTGTGAAGGTCAGCGTCTTGCCGCTGTTTGCTGCCGTGCTGTAATCGGTGGGGACGACTGCGGACGATGTCGTCGCGGCCATCACTGTTGTTTGCAGAGCCTGGTTGGCGGCGGCTTTGGCCTGCTGCACCAGTTTCTGAATGGCGTCGATGCCCTGACTCGCCGCGTTCAGTGTCTGCACTGCGAGGCCCATGCTGTCCAGCAGGGTGCTCAGGTCAGACGCGCGGTTGTTGAGGCCCTGCGCCGTGAAGAAGGATTGCGGATTGTCGATCGCGCTGCTGACCTTCAGGCCAGTCGCAACGCGCTGTTGCGTTTGATCGAGCAATTTCGCCGTGTTCTGCATGCTGAGCAGATTGGACCGCATCGCACCAGAAAGAACCACATCAGCCATATTAGTAACCCTCCAGGGTCATGCCGGTGTGTTTGAACCCGGCTCGGATGCCATACTGAAAATTAATGCTTAATTCTGCGTAAACGCCCCGGATGTTTGTATCCAGAGCCGCGTCGGTCTCGTGACCGGCGTGGGATAGAGGCACTGTCTTACATCTACGGAACATTTATCTGTCTCCTTGGGACTCTCGTGTCTGCCAAAGAGTTCGCAAGCATCGTGCCAGATCATAAATCTATATAAATCAATAACTTAACATGTTTACGCCATATTCACCAAGGGCAAGCCGTGCCGGTGCGGGAAATTATTGCCTGGGGATAAGTTGCCCCTCGCGATCTCCGGACAGAAAAATACCGGAGAGGCTTGCGCATCTCCGGTATGAAAAATTTTTTCTTAAAGGCGGGAATTTCAGACGTTCAGAGGGCTGACGAAGGCGAGCCGACCGGCATTTTGTACATTCAGACCTTTATCCCGGCCTTCTGGGCATGGATCTCGCGGAGGTCATTGACAATGCTTTCGACGAGGTCCTTGCGGTCAAAGCCCGGCATGACCGAATAGGTCCGCAGGCTCGGATGCCATGGCAGGATGCCGAGGCCGAGCTGCATCGGATGATGGGCCGGCATATAGATGATGCCGCGCACACCGAGCGCCCCGGCCATTTCGGTGGCCGCATTCCAGAGACCGGTGACGTAATCAAGCTCTGCGGTGAGAGCCGCCGTGCCCGCAAGATCATTGTGGCAGTCGAGGCCCGGCATTTCATGGATCGTCAGCCCGTGCTTTTCAGCCGCCTCGCGGATTTCGTCTGCCGGAAAGCCGAATTGCAGGTTGATGAGCTTCGCACCTTCGACATTCCGAAGGGCGGCCCAGTTGATCGGATCGGTCGCCATGATGTCACGCAGCGGCGTGCGTAACCCCGAACGCCATGTCAGGCCGATCTTCGGGCCCGCGCCGAGGCTGTCGAGCCATGTACGGGCGTTTCGGCGGAGAACCGGATCGGCGAGAAGCGGACGGCTGTCGCTCGGGAAGGAGGTGCGCGAGCGGCGCAGGTGTGCGGCGATCATGCCGGCGGGTGCCGTGTAGTCGAAATCGACTTCGCCGTCTTTATAGGTCAGCAAGCCGGTCGAGCGTCCTGTTTCGGCGCGCACGGTCGCTTGCGGCCATGTGCGCTGATAAATATCGACGAGGCGGCGGTCTGTTTCGATGATGACGTGTTTGGCCATCGCGACGACATCGTGAAAGCAGGTCGAGAAACGCAGGTCATCGCCCACGCCCTGTTCGCGCGTGATCATAATGGTTTTATTGCTCAGGTCTTCGCCCTGCCAGATCAGGCCGGGGAAGGGGCGATAGGGTTTGCGTTGTCCGCTGGCAAAGCCGTAGCCGTAAATGTCCCAGCCGTTTTCGATCTGGCCGGTGGCGAGAAGGCAGAGCGCGAAGTTCCAGAGCACAGCGTCGTCATTGGGGCGCAATGTCAGAGCGGTTGTGTAGGCTTCAAGGGCTTCAGCAGGGAGACAGGCATTTTGCAGCGCCGAACCCAGATTGTTGTGTGCCTCTACAAGATCGGGGCGCAGCGTGATCGCCTGTTTGGCGCAGGCTATGCCTTCTTCGAGCATCGCATTGTCCGCCAGCATATTGCCGAGATTGCTATAAGCAGCGGCATAGTCTGGTTTGATCTCGATAGCACGTGAGAAAAGGTCAACGGCGCGTTGCGTGTGGCCGTTATCGCGCATGATATTGGCGAAAGAAAAAAAGGCTTCGTGTGAGTTGGGATCAAGTTTGATCGCGCTTTCAAAGGCGGCAATCGCTTCATCTGTCTTTTTCATGGTCGCAAAAAGCGTTGCGGCATGGAGAACAGTGATGTGATCGTCCGGCGAGAGCGCCATGGCTTTATGCAATGCGTCCACGGATTCGGCGACGTCATTGTCATCGGTGCTCACAGACAGGATTTTGCCGATGCCGCGAAAGGCGCGGGAGTCCTGATCATTGATCGCTATAACCTCGCGATAGACCTCAAGCGCGTCGTCATGGTCGCCGCTTTCATCGAGGAGGCGGGCGATTTCGAGGCGGCATTCAATATCATCGGCGAGAAGGCGGGCGGCTTCCGAGAAATGGAAGATGGCTTCGTCAACACGACCCTCCTTGGCGAGAAGATAGGCGATGTTCTTGTGTGCGAGCGCAAAGTCCGGATCGGCTTTGAGCGCGTCGCGCAGATATTTGATCGACTCTTCCGTGCTGCGGCCGGTCTGATGGGTCAGGATGGCGAGAAGGCGCAGCGTGCCCGGATGGCCGGGAAAACGCTTGAGCAATTTGCGATAGAGGCTTTCGGCCTCCGTCATCATGCCCTGCGCCTGAAGTGTCACGGCACCAGCCAGAATTTTGTCGATCTTGTTCGACGTCGAACCCGCCAGTCCGTTTTTTCTCTTCGTTGCGGCGCTTGCCATGGTGTTGCCCTTCGATATGCCCAGTATACTGACCTTGTCGCAACAGGGTTAGTTTTTGGTTAATTTTTACGAATTGTTCAGACGCGGCTGTCCAGTGCGATAGCGGCTGAACGGTGGCTGGCGCGTGATGTCATGGCGGCATTGCGGCCATAGCCAAGCGTCGGGGCCTTGTGTTCGTTGACAGTGTCGGCCACGGATTTCAAAATGCGTTCGGACACGGATTTGGCTGCGCCCAGCACATTGCGGTTGCGGACGAGAGCTGTGTCGAGCTTCACCATTGTCGCCTTGAGGCGGCTGATTTTCTCGGCAGGGGCGCGGTCGATCAGTTCCTTGCGACGGCTGATCGCCTGAATATCCAGTGCGTAATCATTGGCGAGGCGGATCTTCTCGTCCTGCAATTCCCCGATTTTGAGGAGCTGGTTGGCTTCAAGCATCTCTGTTTCGCGCGTGATCACGTCGAGAAGCCGGGTGCTGAGAAGCAAAACCCGCTCGACAAGTTCGGCGGGGCTCAGATCGGTCGCGGACAGGCGGGACGGCGTGCTCACCGGCTCATCTCCTGAAGTTTGAGGATTTCACCGTAAATCTGGTCGGCAATGCCGATGCCCCCGGCTTTGCTCATTTCCTTGCCGTATTGGCTGACAAGCATGGAGCGGAATGTGTCTTCGCCTTCACCGCCGCCGAAAGTCGGGTCGGTTTCGATGCCTTCGAACATGGACTGGGCCATGGAGGACATGAACTGGGCTTCGAAATCCTGTGCCGTTGCCCAGGCGCGCGCATCTTTGTGCTGGGTCGCTTTGGGCAAAGCGGCCTGCATATATGACTGCGCCAGCGGGCCCTGAGCGGCGGCGGCGTTCATCACATGACCTCGATTTCGGCCTGAAGGGCACCGGCGGCTTTGATCGCTTGCAGAATGCTGATCATGTCGCGTGGGTTAACGCCCAGTGCATTGAGCCCGTCGACAAGTTCTTTCAGGCTGATGCTGCCGTCCACAAGCGCCAGTTTGCGGCCTTTTTCCTCGTCCACCGCGACGGATGTGCGGGGCACGACAACGGTCTGGCCGTTCTCGGAGAAGGGGGCGGGCTGGCTCACCTGCGGGGTTTCGGTGACGCTGATGGTCAGGTTGCCCTGTGCGATGGCGACTTTGCTGACGCGGACGTCCTGACCCATGACGATGATACCGGAGCCTTCGTCGATGACGACGCGGGCGGGCAGATCGGGCTCGACGCGAAGCTGCTCGATGTCTGTCAGCAGGTTCACGACATTCCCTGCATAAGAGGCGGGCACGACGAGCTGAACCGTTGTCGGATTGTCGGCGGTCGCCGTGTTATTGCCGAGATAGGAGTTGATGGCGTCAGCCACGCGCACGGCGGTCGTCAGGTCCGGATTGCGCAGCGAGAGGCGCAGCGTCTTGAGATCAGCCAGCTTGAAGTCGATTTCGCGTTCGACGATGGCGCCGTTGGCGATGCGGCCATTGGTCGGTACGCCGCGCACAACGGAAGCACCTTCGCCCTGAGCAGCGAAACCGCCCGTTGCGACAGAGCCTTGTGCCACAGCGTAAACCTGACCATCGGCGCCCATCAGCGGGGTGACGAGCAGAACGCCGCCCTGCAGGTTGGTGGCGTCGCCCAGCGCGCTCACGGTGATGTCGATATGTGTGCCCTGTGTCGAGAAGGCGGGGAGGCTGGCAGTCACCATGACGGCGGCGACGTTGTCTGTCTTTAACTGCGTGCCGCGCGTGTTGACTCCGAGGCGTTCGAGCATGGCGATCAGGCTCTGCTGGGTGAACGGGGCGTTGCGTAGCGTGTCACCTGTGCCGTTGAGGCCGACGACGAGCCCGTAACCCACGAGCAGGTTGTCACGGACGCCTTCGACATCGACGATGTCCTTGACGCGCGAGGCGGCATTGGCGGGAAGCGCCACGGCAAAAGACACCGCCAGAGCGAAGGCGGTGAGCTTCATAAAGGGGCGGAAGAGGTTGGCGAAAAGCCTGAACATTCAAAAAACCGTCTGCTCGCGGAATGACACACGGCTTAGTAAGCGAAATCCGTGCCACTTGCTGCGGTTCCGGTTTTCCGAATTAACCAATTGATTTTATTCATATAAATTATTATTTACAGATGGCGGCCACAGGGCGTTTACGGTCCTTGGTGGCAGGTCTTTCCGCTCACCCGGCAATATCTTCCGCTACGCTTTTTTAGGCTTAACACCGCCTTAAGATTTCTTGGTCAGAGTGTCCTTTCAGATGGCCGTATCACGTTTTGCGGTCGGGGCTCAAGGGGCAAAGCAATGAAGATTGGCGCCAGCCGCCAGATCGGTTCGACAACGGCAAAGCGTGGCGTCTCCGCCCGCGGTGCGGGGTCGGGCTTTGCCGTGAGCGATGCTGAAGAAGGCCGTGGAGTTGCGGGTCTTGGTGCCACATCGTCTCTGACCGCCGTGGACAGTCTGCTGGCGCTTCAGGAAACGGGCGGGCTCAACGACGCCACCTCGTCACCGCGTCGTGCCATGGCGCGCGGTGAACAGATGCTCGATATTCTCGACGATATCAAACTGTCGATCCTGAGCGGGCAGGTGCCCGAAGCCAAACTCACCCGCCTCCTTCATGTCGTTGAAAACCAGCAGGCGCAGGTCCGCGATCCTGATCTCGCCGACATTCTCGACCACATCGAATTGCGCGCCCGCGTCGAGCTGGCCAAGTTCGGCAACTTCCCCAAAGATTAACACAAGCCGCAAAAACCTGATCCTTAGGTCTATGCGCGGATTTCCGAATCGCACTAGCCTTATCGAAATATAGGTTAGATTTCAGGTGGTTAAGGGGATCTGTGGGCGAGGTTCCAGAACGGTTGAGAATCTTAATCTGTCTCCCTATACTCCGCCGCGTTTTCTATAGGGCCTCTGCGTAATGGGGCCGTCTCAGGAGAGATGAAGGCGCATGGTTGTACGGTTGCCTAAGGGCTATATGCCTTCCGATGACGAGCCGTTTATGAACAAGCGGCAGAGGGAATACTTTCGACGCAAGCTCGAAAAGTGGAAAGAAGACATTCTCGTGGAAAACCGCGAGACGCTTCAGCATCTTCAGGAAGAAACCACGCATCACCCCGATCTGACGGACAGAGCCACGTCCGAAACGGAGCGATCACTGGAACTGCGCACGCGTGACCGTCAGCGCAAACTCGTGTCCAAGATTGACGCCGCGCTCCGCCGCGTCGAAGAGGGGACATACGGTTATTGTGAAGAGACGGGCGAGCCGATCAGTTTGAAACGTCTCGACGCCCGCCCGATTGCCACCCTGTCGATCGAAGCGCAGGAACGCCACGAACGCCGCGAGAAGGTCTATCGCGACGATTGAGTGGGGCGGCCCTTAACGTGCCTGTCCCCGTTTCTGATTTTCCGCAAAGCGAAAACGCGGCCCTCTTGCGAGTGCCGCGTTTTGCATTTCCGGAGCCGTACATCCGGGCGTCCGGAAGCCCAATCCCACCTCAGGGATATAGTTTTTTAGAAAGGCATGATCACGTCATAGAGCTGCTGGCCGTAGCGGGGCTGCTGAACGTCTGTAAGCTGACCACGTCCGCCGTATGAGATGCGTGCTTCGGCGATCTGTGTGTGCTGGATCGTGTTGATGCTGGAAATATCTTCCGGACGCACGATACCGGCGACGAGCAATTCGCGGACTTCGAAATTGACGCGTACTTCCTGACGACCCTCGATGACGAGATTGCCGTTCGGCAGAACTTGTGTGACGACGGCGGCGACTGTGAGTTCGACGCTTTCCTTGCGGTCAACAGAACCCGAACCGGCGCTCGATCCGTCGCTTGTCACATCGACAAGCGCGGCGGGGTCAACAGCTTCAGGCAGAACCTTGCTCAACTGTGATTCAAGTCCGAAGAAATTCGGTGCGCCTGCGGATTCAGAATTGGCGCGCGCGCGCTTCGTCGCGTTGTTGACTTTGGCGCTGTCTGAAATGTTGATGATGACAGTGAGAATATCACCGATGCGGGCGGCACGCTGATCGCGGAAGAAGGCGCGCGAACCGGAGCGCCACAGCGAATTGGGTTCGTAGACCACCTGTTCAGGCGCGGGCATCGGCATACTGACAGGGCGATAGCCCGCTTGTGCTGTCGGGTTGGCGATCGGCGCGAGTGCTGGCGCAGCGCCGATGTTTTGGACGCGATCAAGCGCACTGCAGGCGCCGAGCGAGGCGGCAAGCGAGGCAATGGCAGCAAAACCAATGAAACGACGGATGAACATACGGGGCCTCTGTGAACGAAGAAAGTGTTGCGTATCAGCGCGAATTTTAAGATCAGGATTTCAGGTCGATGTTTTGCGGAGCGGTCCCCGCCTGTATTTTCGGTGCGGTCAGATTGTCGATACGCACACGGTTCGGACCTTCGATGACACCTTGAACCGTGCGGTTGGAGCGCGGATTGAGAATGTCGATTGTATCGCCGATGGCGCCGTTCTGTAGTGCGCGGCCACGGGCGAGCAGGGTGAGCGCGCCGGTTGAATAGTTCATGTCGACAATGGCACCCTTGATAACCGCGACAGGCATCTGCATGTCTGAAAGGCGCACGGGTTCACCGGCGCGGACAGGGTAGCGTGGCGACATGCCGACGAGATTTTCGGCGGTGGTGATGACATTGTTGCTGACGCGTGTGGCGGGCAGTTTGATCCACTGAACGTCCCCAGCGTTGACGACAGTGCCGGGTGTCACGTCACGCAGCAGCACCGGAATGTCAGCGACCGCATAGGCACGACCGACGACGCGGCGCAGCGGCGCGTTGGCACTGTCGGCGGGGGCGCGGACAACGGCGTCGAAGCTGCCGTTGCGGGCGTTGAACGAAATCTGCTCGACCTTGACGGTCGGTGTGTCCTGTTCGCCGACTTCGAGGCCCGAAATGCCGCCGGTGAAGTCGACCTGCATGGCCGTTGTCGGGAGAAGCGACGGCGTATTTTGCTTGATGGCACTGACGATGGCGGCGGATACATCGGCATCGGGAACAGCGACACCGGCACGTGACACGGCGATATGCGTGAGGCCCGTTGTGTTGCGCCAGGCAAGGCCGTTGCGACGTGCGAGCAGGGAGATTTTCGAGATGGAAATGTCGATGCTTGCGCCGGGCGCAGGCGCGGCGACGACGATTACATCGGCGGCATCGCCTGCATTATCAAACACATCGCCGAGCGTGACCACGTCGCGGGCAACCGAGGCGTTGGTGTTGAGTTCGGCAGCTTCGCACGCAAAGGCACCGGCGACGAGAAGCGCGGGGACGAGGGCGAGAGCTTTAAGGTTCGAACGAAGACGCATTTTCAACATGTCCACTTAGAGTGTGATTACTTGAGGTTCGATGTTGTCTGCATCATTTCGTCAGACGCGGTGATGATCTTGGCGTTCATTTCATATGCACGCTGCGCTGTGATGAGGTCCGAGATTTCCGTCACGGCATTGACGTTCGATGTTTCGAGAAAGCCCTGTTGCACACCGCCGAAGCCGGTTGACGAAGGCGCGCCCGTTGTCGGCGTTCCGCTCGCGGCGGTTTCGATGAAGAGATTGTCACCCTGCGGATCGAGGCCCGCTTCGTTCTGAAAACTCGAGAGTTCAAGCTGGCCAACGATTTGCGGTGTCGTCTGGCCGGGAATCGTCGCCTGTACCTGACCGTCCTTGCTGATCGTGATGTCGGTCGCTTCCGGCGGAATGGTGATGCCGGGGGCGACCGGATAGCCGTCCGTTGTGACGATCTGGCCTTCGGGGCTCAACTGGAAATTACCGGCACGCGTATAGGCATCCGTGCCGCTCGGCATGGTGATGCGAAAATAGCCGCGCCCCTGAATGGCGAGGTCGAGTTTGTTGCCGGTGTTGTTCATGTCGCCCTGCGTCATCACGCGAGAGACGGCAGCGGTTTTCACACCGAGACCGATCTGCACACCTGACGGGACAATCGTGCCGCTGTCTGACGAATTGGTTCCGACCCGGCGCAGGTTCTGATAGAGCAGGTCCTGAAACTCGGCGTGCTGGCGCTTGAAACCCGTTGTGCTCATGTTGGCGATGTTGTTCGAGATTACCTCGACATTGAGCTGTTGGGCCATCATGCCTGTGGCGGCGATGCTGAGCGACTGCATTGATTTATTCCTTGGCTTGCTTGTCTATCGAGTGAATGACGAAATCGGATCAGTATTTGTTTCAGGCTGCGCCGGTGATCTGCGAGATCGCTTTGGCGCGCATGTCGTCGGCTGTCTGCACGAGTTTGGCAGCGCTGATATAGGCGCGCTGCACATCAATCATGTTTGTCATCTCGACGATGGAATTGACGTTCGACCCTTCAATCGAGCCCTGCGCCATGCGGGGTTCAGTGACCGGTGTGGGGGTCTGTGTGGTTGAATAGAGCCCGTCGCCATTGGCTTTCAGCTCTTGCATATTGCCGAAGGTCACGAGGCTGATCTTGCCGCGCTGGCCGTTCTGCTCGGTCGAAACAGTGCCGTCGCGGGCAATGTTGATCGTGCCTTCGTCCTTGGTGAAGGTCAGTGGCGTACCTGAGTCACCGAGGACCGGCATACCCTGTTCGGTGACGAGTTGACCCTGATCGTTGATCTGGAAATGACCGACGCGTGTATATTGTATGCCTTGCGGTGTCTGGACCGAGAACATGCCTTCGCCAGAGATGGCAACGTCGAGCGGATTGCCCGTGGACTTCATCTCGCCGTCGCTCATGTTGCGGAACTGGCCGTAGTCCTGCACGAATGAGAGCGTTTTGTCGGGGCTGTCTTCGCTGGCAGTCGGCATCAGATACTCGTCGAACAACATGCTCGACCCTTTGAAGCCCGTCGTGTTCATGTTGGCGAGATTGTTCGCAATGGTCGACATCTCCCGCGCCATGGCGGACTGCCTTGAAAGACCGATGAGAAGTGCGTTGTCCATAACAGAACCATCAGGTTATCGAATTCGCCGGTGCGGTATTCCGCCCGCAGACAACAGTGCAGACCCTGTGCCAACCGCAAGGGTCTATAAATTCAATGGTTTAGATGGTTTTGTGGCCAGCGCCCCCGCGTCCCGTGGCAGGCTTTACCGGGCAAGAATTGCCGCTTATCTGCCCTCCGAGCAACGCTTCATTAACTAAAATCAGTAAATATCCAGAGGCGCTAAGGGCACCTCAAGACATTGATGGTGAGCGCGAAACAGGTGGCTGACACTTTGCCAGAAGGCGATGGAGGTTAGCGGGCAAAGCGGGCACGGCACATGTCTTCGACAGATACAGACGATATTGACAATGCGGACGGCGAGGGCGCACCGGCAAAGCGGAAGCTGAGCGGGAAGGTTCTCATTCTTTATATCGTGCTGCCGCTGGTCGTGCTGATCGGTGCGGGCGTCGGCGTTTATATGTCGGGCCTTCTCGGCGGCGATGAGAAGCATGAAGAGAAGCCCGCAGTCGCGATGCCGGTCTTTTATGAGTTGCCGGAATTTCTGGTCAATCTCAGTGGCGAAGCGCCCCAGCATTTTCTCAAGATGAAAGTGACGTTGCAGATCAATGACGCCGATGCCGCCAAACGGCTCGATGCGGAATTGCCGCGCGTGCTTGATGCCTTTCAGATTTTCCTGCGTGAACTGCGACCCGAAGACCTGCAGGGCTCGGCCGACATGTTGCGTGTGAAGGAAGAGCTTTTGCGCCGTATCAATCTGGCGGTTCAACCGCCTCTGGTGAAGGACATTCTCTTCCGTGAAGTGATTGTTCAGTAATTGCGGACTTTTGATTTTGGATTTATGGCCTTCGGGCCAGTTTTAGAACAGCGTGGCAAGCGTCATGGCGACAGTGGACGAAATTGATCAGGACGAAATGGCGGCCGCTATGGCTGCGATGGATGCCGAGGAAGATGACGCGCCGGCAGAACGCGTCTATCGTCCGTCGCCCGAACGCGTGCTCAATCAGGACGAAATCGACAGTCTGCTCGGATTTGAAGTCGAAGAGGAGCAGGTCGGCGAGCGCACGGGTATCGGCGCGATTATCAATTCGGCGCTCATTTCGTATGAACGTCTGCCCATGCTCGAAATTGTTTTCGACCGTCTTGTGCGTCTGATGACAACGTCTCTGCGTAACTTCACATCCGACAATGTCGAAGTCAGCCTCGACAATATCTCGTCGATCCGCTTCGGCGACTACCTCAACTCCATTCCGCTGCCTGCCGTTCTTGCCGTGTTCCGTGCGAAGGAATGGGACAATTATGGCATGTTCACCGTCGACTCGAACCTTATCTATTCGATCGTTGACGTGCTTCTCGGCGGTCGTCGCGGCACGGCGGCCATGCGCATTGAAGGCCGTCCCTACACAACCATCGAACTCAACCTTGTCCAGCGCATGATCGAAGTCGTGCTGCAGGACGCCAAAGCCGCGTTCGAGCCGCTGTCGCCTGTGACGCTGGAGCTTGACCGTATCGAAACCAATCCGCGTTTTGCCGCGATTGCGCGTCCTGCCAATGCCGCGATCCTTGTCAAGCTGCGTATCGACATGGAAGACCGCGGCGGTCGCATCGAGATGTTGTTGCCCTATGCGACGCTCGAACCCATCCGCGAGCTTCTGTTGCAGATGTTCATGGGCGAAAAATTCGGCCGTGACTCGATCTGGGAAAGCCATCTGGCAACCGAATTGTGGTCAACGAAAGTGGCCATAGATGCTGTGCTCGACGAACAGAAGATCACGCTGCGCGAAGTCATGGATTTCAAGGTTGGTCAGACCCTGATGCTGAATAACGGTCCCGATGCGCTTGTCGAAATGCGCTGTGGCGGTATTCCGCTTGCGCATGGCCGAATCGGTCGTATGAGCAATAATGTGGCCGTGCGCATCGAAGACGGTATCAAAGTCAAGAGCCGACCGAGCACTGTGCCGGATAGCAATGAAGCTAAATCGACGGGAGAGCGTTGATGGATTTGTCTCTGGGTTCAATGCTCGAAATCATTGTGAGTCTGTTGCTTATTGCCACAATCGGCTATTGCGCCACCATTGATCGTCGCCTGCGCGCCATGCGTGAGGGGCAGGACGGTCTGCGCGATCTCATTCGGGATTTGTCGGGTGCCACGACGCAAGCCTTGAGTGCCATTGCGCATTTGCGTCAGGCGAGCGATGCAACGGGTGCTGCACTCAGCGAACAGGTCAAGCGCGGCACGGTGCTCGCTGACGAATTGTCTTTCATGGTTCAGGCGGGCAACGACATTGCCAATCGTCTCGGTGGTATTGAAACGCGCCGTTCCGTTGCGCCGTCCATGCCGCAACCACAACCGCAACCTCAGATGCAGCCGCGTATCGTTCAATCGCGGCCTGTCGCCACGTCACGTTCTAATGCCGAGCCGAATCCGCTGCTCGATCTTTTGAAACGCGCCCGTTAAGCGCCGAACCGACAAGGCCTGTCCCATGCTTGAGCGCCTTCGCCTTTTGCCGACTGTGATGCTGGTGGCTGCCATGCTGCTCGGCCTCAATGTCGTGCATATGATCGGCGCTTTGAGCGATGTGTCGGTGATCGGCCATGCCGAAGCGCAGGCGGCGGCAGAACCTGCTGCATCCGAGGCGGCTCCTGCTGCTGAAGGTGAAGCGAAGGCTGAAGGCGGCAAGCACGAGAAAGCAAGTAACCGGCCTGAAAAGGCAATGGACAATGCCGAACTGGAGTCGGCACTTGAGGCGCAGAGTAAACAGCTTCATGCGCCGAGCCAGATGAGCGACGCTGAAATTGCGGTACTTGGCAGTCTCACGGAACGTCGTGAAGCCATTGAAAAACAGGCCAAAGACGTTGAAACGCGCGAGCAGCTCTTGAATGCCGCCGAAAAGCGCGTTGAGGCACGTATTGCCGAACTGAAGGCCCTTGAAACCAAGATCAACGGTCAGATCGCAGCAAGCGATGCGGCCAATGAAGAACGCCTGAAAGGCGTCGTGCAGATGTACGAGACCATGAAGCCCAAGGATGCGGCGCGCATTTTCGAGCGTCTCGACATGGGCGTGCTGGTCGATGTCACCAAACGCATGAGCCCGCGCAAACTTTCTGCCGTGCTGTCGGCGATGGATCCCGTTGCGGCACAAGACCTCACTGTGGAACTGGCGACGGGCGACCGTTTGCCCGATATGCCTGATCCGAAGGCGGAGAAAGCCGACAAAGGCGCAGCACCGAAGCCTGCGGCGGCTGTCGTGGTGAAGCCGGACGGCCAGCAGAGCTGAAGGTTGCTCTATGCCTAACGGCGTCTGACAATTTTCCGCTGATTTACCGATGGCTCCTTAGACCTCTCTTAACCCCGTTAACATAAACTTGAGCGGAGATTTCCAGCGAGTGCAGCAGGAACCGACCGGCATTGCTTTGTGCCGACGTGAAGAATTAGGGCGAGTAACGATTTTGACGATGACTCGGAGGCATAGCAGCGGTTGGCGCGCGAATAGCGCGCCGGGTGCCGTCATGCGTTTTTTGATGTCTGCTGGTGTTGCTTTGGTCTTGTGCCTTGCCAGCGTCATCTCCGCTCAGGCCGCCACCAAAGTTTCGACGACATTTTCTGAAACGGGAGGCTATGGCCGCATGGTTTTCAACTGGCCGGAAGCGGTGCCGAAATATACGGCGGCGATTTCAGCAGGTGTGCTGGTTATCAAATTCGACAAGCCTTTCGATGTGGAGACGGAACAGTTCCTGCGCCAGATGCCCGACATGGTCGCGCTGGCCCGTCAGGACAGTGATGGCAAAACGCTGCGCCTCGGTTTGAAGTTCGACTATTATCTCAATGTCCGTCAGGTCGAAAATTCTCTCTATGTTGATCTGCTGCCGCAATCGTGGTCCGGCGCACCGCCCGCGCTGCCGAGCGATGTTGTCGCGCGTTTGACTGCGGCCGCCGAAGCCAAAGCGGCGGCGGCAGCGGAGGCCAAGAAGGCGAAGGAGAGCGGCATCACCGATCCCTCCGCGCCGACACCCGAACTCAGCGTGCGCGTGGCGAAGCACGACGGCATCACGCGTCTCGTGTTCGACTGGAACCAACCCGTTCTTTATTCACTCGCCCAGCAGGACGGTTCGGCGACAATCACGTTTGACCGCACGGCGAGAGTCGCGCTGGCGCAAATCCGTGTGAACCCACCGCCCTTTATCAAAACACTGAGCGCGGCGGAGCGTGAAGGCCGTCTTTCTATTTTCATCAAGACGGACAGCGGCATTGTCGTGTCGGATTTCCGCGAAGACCTCGGCGTCGTTCTCGACTTCAAGCCGTTCAAGGCGGACGAAGAAGCGGAAGCGAAGGCCGAACAGCATGTGGATGCGGCACCTGATAAACAGGATGTGCCTGCGCCTGTGAAGCCGGAAGACCACGCGAATGCCAAAAAGCCTGCTTCAACGGGAGGCAATGCGCCGAAATCCATTCTGCCTAATGCGGCGGCTGCGGCACATGAAGAGACGAAGTCCGAACCCGCGCCGGTCGCACAAGCCGCACCGGCGGAGGCGAAGAAGCCGGAGCCCGTTGCCAAAGCACCAGTGCCGGACAATGTTCCCGTAGCGACGGACGCGCCGCCGCCTGTTGCTTCTCCCGTGTTGTTGAAGCTCGCGGGCTATACAACCGAGAACCGCAGCGAGATCACATTTCCCTGGACCCAGCCCACCGGCGCTGCGGTCTTTGTGCGTTCCGATATGCTGTGGGTGGTCTTCGACCACGCCTCCATGCTCGATCTATCCGGTCTTGAACTGGCGCATCTGCGCGGCTTTGGTCAGCCGATGATTTTCAATGTCGAAGGCGCGACCGCAGTGGCCTTTCCGATGACGCAGCCGGATATGCTGGTGGGTGTCGTTGAGGCGGGAACCGAATGGCGGGTCTCGCTTGCTCATTCGCTGGCAAGCACCGGACGATCTATTGTTTTGTCGCGTAACTGGTCGTCGACGGGCGAGGGCTATGTGTCGGCTGATCTTCTCGGCGCGACCAAGATCATCAAACTTGTCGATCCGCAGATGCGCACAGCACTGATGGTGGCGACCGCACGCGGCGCGACACAGGCTTTGCAGGCATCGCGCAGCTTTATCGAGTTTGAAGCGCTGAAGTCGGCGCAGGGCGTGGCGATTGCCGCGATTGCCGATGATGTGAATGTCGCGGCGGCTCCCGACGCGGTCATCATTTCGCGTCACAATGGTCTGACGCTGTCGGCTGATAATGGTGGTCGCACACGGGCACCGGACGGGATGGAAAGCAGCGCCTCACCTGCGATCATGGATTTTGCGGCCTGGCGTGGTACGGGCGATTTTATTTCGAACCGTCAGACTTTGCTCAACCGTGTTGTTATGGCGTCACCGACGGACGAACCGGCGGCGCGAATGGACTATGCGCGTTTTCTGATGGGCTACGAGCTTGCGCCGGAAGCACTGACGCAGCTTTCGCTCGCGTCCAAGGCCGACTTCAAGATTGAAAACGATCCGGCGTTCCGTGCGCTGCGTGGCGTGGCCTCGGTGATGGCGCATCGTGATGCGCAGGCGGTGGCGGACCTCACTGCGAGTTCGCTTGATCTCGACCCCTATGTGGCCGGTTGGCGCGGCATGGCGCTGGCCGAGCTTGGTCAGATGGACAAGGCCAACAAGGATTTCGACTTTACCGGTACGCTGATCGACAATCTCGATCCGCCGTCGATGGAAAAAATGCATCTGGCGGCGGCCACTGCTGCGCTTGCGATGAAGGATGTCAACTCCGCGAACAGTCATCTCGGCGCCTTGCCCGGTATGCTCAGCACCAATGCCGAACAGGCGCAGTCACTCTTTCTGCGCGGGCAGTCGCTTGAGCAGATGAAGAAGCCGGAAGAGGCCCTGATTTATTATGATCGCGCGATTGCGCTGGGTGATCGCGAGCAAATGGTGCGGGCGCGTCTGGCCAAGGCGCTCTTGCAGAACAGCCGCGGCAAGCTCAAGGACGAGGATTTGCTCGCTAAACTTGATCGTCTACGCATTATGTGGCGCGGTGACGATCTGGAACGACGGATTCTGACGCTCTCGGCGGAGAGAAACCTGAAGGCCGGGAAGATCGTGGCGGCTCTTGATGCGATGCGTGCAGCGTCGAAATATTTTCCGTTGAGCGACGAGGCGCAGGCCATGGGCGCGAAGATGCCGGAAATCTTTGCGGATTATTTCATCGGGCAGGGGTCCAAAGACCTGACCGCCGTTCAGGCGCTTGCCTTCTATTATCAGTTTCAGGATCTGACACCCATCGGGCAGCGTGGCGACGAGTTGATCCGCAGTCTGGCCGAGCGTCTCGTGTCGATAGATTTGCTGGAGCAGGCGGAAGTCCTGCTCAGGTATCAGGTCGAGCAGCGTCTTTATGGCAGCGTTGCCAAGGCTCAGGTGGCCGCGCGTCTGGCGACGGTCTATCTCCTTGACGACAAGCCCAAGGATGCGTTGCAAATCCTGCGCTCGACCATGCAGAACCAGTTGCCCGCCGATCTGCGCGACAAGCGCCAGATGATCGAGGCGCGCGCTCTGGCCTCGCTCAAGCAATATGAACTGGCGCTTGATCTTCTGACCGAGATAGACGGACCGCAGGCCGATGATCTGCGGGCCGAAATCTATTGGGAGAGCGAGAGCTGGGACGCCGCAGGGCAGGCCAACGAGGCGATGGCACAGGCCGGCAGCGCCGGTCTTGCGCCCGATGTAGCGCTTTCTGATGACACGCGCTTCAAAGTGATGCGCGCGGCCATTGCCTATTCGCTCGGGGACAACGTGACGGGCCTTGGCCGCTTGCGTGAGAAGTTCGGTGCTCGTATGGCTACTTCGGTCGATGCCAGTGCTTTTGCTGTGGTGAGCGATCCGATCGAGACCTCTGGCGTTGCCTTCCGTCAGCTTGCGAGCCGCGTTGCAGCCGTCAATATGATCGAGAAGTTTGTGGACAGCTTCAACGGCGACAATGCGTTGGGTATGCAAGCGCAACCGGCGAAGCTGACAGAAGCCGAAGCGGCCAAGGCGGCGTCAGCGGTCAACTAATCCACTCGTCTTTGAGATAACAAAAAGCCACGTCCGCATCATGCTGACGTGGCTTTGTTTGTTCATAGACGGGGGATGTTCATAGACGGGTGCGTTTTGTCAGGTTCCGAAGCTCTGGACGAGGCTGCCTGCGATGAGCGTCCAGCCGTCCACCAGCACAAAGAAGATGAGCTTGAAGGGCAAGGAGATCGTCACCGGCGGCAGCATCATCATGCCCATCGACATAAGGACCGAGGCGACCACCATGTCGATCACGATGAAGGGCAGGAAGACGAGGAAGCCGATTTCGAAGGCGCGGCGCAGTTCCGAGAGCATGAAACCCGGCACGATGACCTGAAGCGGCAGGTCTTTGGCTTCTTCGGGTTCGGCTGTTTCGGAAAGGTCGACGAAGAGCT
Organism: Pseudomonadota bacterium; assembly: GCA_040390855.1. GTDB lineage: Bacteria > Pseudomonadota > Alphaproteobacteria > Parvibaculales > Parvibaculaceae > Parvibaculum. Next base: position 44,256 of record JAZJXO010000014.1, on the reverse strand, counting down.
TGAGGTCTTCCTTGCGCACCTGCGTTAGCATGAATCCCTTGAAGGGTACCATGGTTTTGTCGAAGGCTTCAGCGAGTTCGATTTGCTGGTTCATCAGCGGTTTGATGCCGTCTTCATAGGCTTTTGTGAAGGTCGGCGTCATCACGAAGGCGGTCAGAAAGAGCGCAAGGCTGATGATAACGGAGTTGGGCGGCGTCTGCTGTGTGCCGATGGCTGTGCGCAGCAGCGACAGCACGACGACGATGCGGACGAAGGACGTCACCATGATGAAGATCGACGGTGCAAGGCTCAGCACGGTGATGAGCGCGACGATCTGGACGACGTGATCGGTCAGGCCGAAATTATCGGCGAGATCAACCTTGATTGTGTCGGCAAGGGCAGGGCCGGTGATCGCGAAGGCGAGCATGGCGCCCATGACGCCGGCAACGAGCGGTAGCTTGCGCAGGAGAGACTGACCGAAGTTTCTCATGCGCGGCGCTCCTTGATAAAGTCCACAATCTTCTGAAACTGGAGGACGGGCGTGTTCACGCTTGCTTGTGCCTTGATGTCTTCTTCGGTGACTTCCGGCGCGTCAATGCCCGCTTCAATGAGCAGGTTCTGTTCGCCGCCGAGAAGGACCAGATGTTCTTTGTTGTCGCGACGCATCAGGACGAGGCGGTGCTTGGCGTCCACGACCTTCACTTCGATGATGGAGAGGCGTTTCTGATTGCCGGTGGCCGTCAGTCCGCCGGTCGCGAGGCCAAGTTTTTTTGCGCCATATGCGCAGGCGCCGATGAGCCCGACAATGAAGACGAGCGAGGCGACAAAGCGAAAAATCTCAGTCAATTCCATGTGCATTGCCCAATACACCGGGTGTCCCGTGACGGGGCACCAACGAGGCACAATTTGCCCAGTCATGTTTAATGTCGGGTTAACGCCCGCAAAAAAGCTCGACTTTGTTGGTTACCCAAAAATTGAGGCACTAGGTCGTTTTTGCCGCCGTTAGGAGGATATTAACTCTGGCCGGAGAAACTGCCCTCAGCCGCCAAGGAATGTGTGGCCCGACTTCGACGGATTGAACCGGTTTTTCCTATGCCCAGAAGGGACGGAAATGTCGTTTCGAGTGGGCAGCGACAATGGCGATCAGCGATATTCCGATTTTCTCGATGATGAAGCAGCGTCTGCACTGGCTGACGGAGCGTCAGCAGGTTTTGACGCAGAATGTGGCCAACGCCAATACGCCGGGTTATGTCGCCCGCGATCTCAAAGAACTCGACTTCGGCGCCATGGTCGATGCGAGCGGTCCCCGCCTCGCACCCGTGGCCACAAGCGTGGCTCACATCGGCACGCCCGTTGCGGGCTCCGATGCCAGCGGCAGCTCGGTGATGGGGCAGGCGCGTGGTGGTCAGGTGATCAAGGCCGGTGACTTCGAAACATCGCCCACGGGCAATTCTGTGACGCTGGAAGACGAGATGGTCAAGGTGGCACAGACACAAATGGACTACGAGACGGTCACATCGCTCTACACCAAGGGCATGGGCCTCATTCGTATCGCGGTTGGCCGCTGAACTTTATTCTGGAGGGTGGGCGCTATGGATCTTATGAAATCAATGATGGTGGCGGCAGCGGGCCTCAAGGCTCAGAGCGGCCGTATGCGCATCATCGCCGAAAACATCGCCAATGCGGACTCGACCGGCAAGACGCCTGGCGCGGACCCCTATCGCCGCAAGGTGCCGACATTTGAAGACCGCCTCGACCGCGAATTGGGTGTCGACACGGTGCAGCTTGGCAGCCCGATGCTCGACAAGACCGATTTCAAACTCAAATACATGCCGGGCCATCCGGCGGCGGACCAGAACGGTTATGTGAAAATGCCGAATGTGGATGGTCTTGTGGAAGCGATGGACATGCGCGAGGCGCAGCGCTCCTATGAAGCGAACCTCAACATGATCTCGTCGGCACGTCGCATGAATTCGCAGACTATCGACATCCTGAAGAAATAACGGCTTTTAAGGATCAAACGTCATGGCCATTCCGGCAGCAGCATTAAACGCCTACGCACAGGCCGCCCGCATGGGCGGGTCCGCCGGTGCACCGCAGGTCGGTGCGGCCAAGGAAGCAGCGGGCGGCAATTTCGGCGATTTTCTCAAGAACGCCATCAATGACACGGTCAATACCGGCAAGGCGAGCGAACAGCAAATGGCTGTCTCGACGGCGGGCAAAGAGGGCAGCCTCGTTGACGTTGTAACGGCGGTGGCCGAAGCCGAAGCGACGTTGCAAACCGTGGTGGCGGTACGTGACAAGGTGATCGCGGCCTATCAGGACATCATCCGGATGCCGATCTGATTTTTTACATTTTGTATTTCTGATTTGAGACCTAGACGGGGACTTGGGGCACATGACTGGACCGGAAATTGTCGATCTGGCGCGACAGAGCATCTGGGTGATGTTGCAGATTTCAGCGCCGATGATGATCGTGGCGCTGGTTGTGGGTGTGGCGATTGCGCTTTTGCAGGCGCTGACGCAGGTGCAGGAAATGACTCTGGTTTTCGTGCCGAAAATCGTCGCTATATTCCTCGTGATGCTCCTCGCGCTGCCCTTCATGGGGCAGGCAATGGCGAGCTATATGCAGCTTATCGCGCAGAAAATCGTCGCCGGTTGATCGGACCGCAAACCGGAGACGTATTTCCATGATCAGTATCGAACTCCTCCCGCAAACAGCATTCGTGTTTATGCTGGTCCTTGCGCGTGTGAGTGCGATGATCATGCTGATGCCCGCGATCGGCGAAACGTCGATCCCGGCGCAAGTCCGCGTGATCTTGTCGATGCTGCTCTCTTTCATTCTGATGCCGCTGGTTGCTGACAGCTATTCCGCCGTGCCGCCCACCATTCCCGGTCTTGCCGTGACGGTGATTTACGAAATCCTGATCGGTATTTTTATCGGCATGTCGCTGCGCCTTGTGATGAGCGCGCTGCATGTGGCGGGCAATATCATTGCTTTGCAGACTGGCCTTGCCTTTGCTCAGAACATTGATCCGACGCAGGGCACTCAAGGCGCGCTGATTGCGAACTTTCTCAATATGCTGGCGGTGACGCTTATTTTCGCGACGGGGATGCATCATCTGCTGATTGCTGCGATGCGCGACAGTTATGTTCTTTTCCATCCCGGCGATGTTTTTCCGGTCGGTGATTTTCTGGAGCTTGCCGTTAAAATTATCTCCGGTGCTTTCGCACTTGGTGTTCAGCTTTCGGCACCCTTTGTTGTGTTCGGTCTTGTTTTCTATATCGGTCTCGGTCTTCTCTCGAAGCTGATGCCGCAAATCCAGATTTTCTTTATCGCAATGCCGGCCAATATCGGTTTTGGTCTGGCGCTTCTGTTTCTGATCCTCGGTGCCATGATGACGTGGTTCCTGCAAGGGTTCGAGCAGACGCTGCATCTTTTCGTTCATTGACGCGGGGAGTGAGATAGCGCAATGGCCGAGGGCAGCGATCAGGAAAAGACAGAAGAACCAACCGGGCGAAAACTACAAAAAGCCCAGGAGGACGGCGATGTTATCAAGAGCCAGGAGGTCAACTACTGGTTCGTGATGGTGGGCGGCGCACTGGCTGTGGCGATGTCGAGCCATTCGCTCGGCACGACTTTGGTTGACAATCTGCGCGTCTATATCGCTTCGCCGCAGGACATTCCGATGGACCGCGACCATTTGCGCGACATGATCCTGCATCTTGGCAGGGTCGTGTTCGGGGCGCTGGCGCTGCCGCTCGGTATTCTGGTGGCTTTTGCCATTGGCGGTAATGTTCTTCAGCACGCACCTGTGTTCACAGCCAAAAACATGAAGCCGTCTCTTTCCAAACTGTCCCCCATCGAAGGGCTGGGGCGGATGTTCGGCGTCAAAAGTGTGATGAACCTCGCCAAGAGCATCATCAAATTCGTCGTCGTCGGCGGTGTGATGATTGCCATCGTCTGGCCGGAGCGCGATCAGCTTGCGCTGATGATGACATGGGATATTTCGCTGCTTCTGCCTGTTGTAATGACCATGACACTCAAAATGTTCGGTGGCACGATTGCCGTTATGACTGTTCTGGCCGGTCTGGATTATCTGTTTGAGCGCTTCCAGTGGATGAAGAAGCAGCGCATGACGGTTCAGGAAATCAAAGACGAATATAAGCAGATGGAAGGCGACCCGAAGATCAAGGGCCGCATCCGTCAGTTGCGCATCGAGCGTTCGCGCCGCCGCATGATGGCGGAAGTGCCCAAAGCCAGCGTCGTGATTATGAACCCGACCCACTATGCTGTTGCGCTGAAATACGAAAAAGGCATGGGCGCGCCTATTTGCGTGGCCAAGGGTGTCGATGCGCTTGCGCTGCGCATCCGTGCCATGGCTGAAGACAGCGATGTGCCGGTGGTCGTCAATCCGCCTCTGGCGCGCGCTCTGCACGCCTCTGTCGAACTCGATCAGGAAGTGCCGCCAGAACATTATAAGGCGGTTGCCGAGGTGATTGGCTATGTGATGCGTCTTAAGGCTAAGATCGGTCGCCGCCGTGTGATCTGATTCGCAGGCCGGATTGATATGCATAATCCGGATATAGAACGCGCCTCAATGCGGCAGAATTGATGATGACGGCGCTGCGGGGGCATGGCCGATGAGTGAAATGACTGAAACTGTCGCGGAAACGACACCGTCGCATGTTGCGATTGATGACAGATCAGACCGCTGGTCCGGCAGACGGCTGATTGTGGTCTCCGGCCTTCTGATCGGCGTCGTCGCGATGCTGGCGGATATTCTTCAGGTCCGCGTCTTCGACACGGGTGGTGCGCTGACGCTGATCGGTGTTCTGGTGGCTGCTGCTTTCATTCTTTTTGCGATGAGTTCGTCGCTGTTGCGCGATCCGAGTGCCACGCATGAAGCGGCAGGCGAGGCGCTCGATACGCTGCCTGACCCTTGCTATGTCACCGACCGGCGCGGCGTTGTGCTCTTTGCCAATGAAGCCTATCGCCATTTGCTTGGCCTGGTGAATGATGCGCGCCCCGTTCCGCTGGAGCGTCTGCTGGCCGGACGCGACAGTCTTGCCGATGTTGTCTTCCGTTTGGCGCAGGCGGCGCGCACGGGATTTGCGGCGGAAGAGGAAATCCGTTTTTCCTCGCGCATCGGTTTGCCGGAGCGCGTTTACAAAGTTGTCGTGCGGCCTTTGAGCGGGCAGGCGGGCGGGGCCGTGTGGCTCCTGCGCGATCTCACCGTGGAGCGCGAGCGCCTGGATAGTGCCGAGCAGGACTGGCGCCGCGTTATGTCTTTTTTGCAGGCGATACCTTTCGGTTTTTATGCAGCCCATTCCAACGGCGATGTTTCCTATGTCAATGCCAAGCTTGCGAGCTGGCTGGGCACGGACAATGCGCGTCTTGCGGCAAAGCCGACGAAGTTCACCGATTTTGTGGCGGGCGATGCCTCGGCGCTGTCGCGCGGTGCAGAATATGACGGCGCGATCCATGCCGATATTGACCTGCGCGGTGCGGAAGGCCGCGTCTTTCCTGTGCGCGTTGTGCAGACGCTGGTGCCGGGCGGCGCGACGCGCGGCGTTTCGCAATGGAGCATGGTGCTTGATCGCGCCACCGGCGACAAAGCCGAAGAGACGGCGCGTGATGCGGAACTGCGCTTTGCGCGGTTCTTTAACAATGCGCCTATCGGTATTGCCACCGTTGACAGCGAAGGCCGTATAGATAACGCCAACAGCGCCTTTCTCAACTATGTCGGCGAGGGCGTCGAGCGTGGCACGAAGCTCTCGGAGCTTGTGGTCGAGGATGATCGCGCCAGCGTCAAAGAAAGTTTAGTGGCGACACGCACAGGCAAGGCGACGCCGCCTGCGATCGAGGTGCGGCTTGCCAAGAGTTCTGAACGGGTGGGGCTTCTCTATGTGAGCCGTGTGGACGTCGAGGACGGTGCCAGCTCGACCGTTGCTTATTTCATCGACGCGACTGAGCAGAAATCACTCGAATTGCAATTCGCGCAATCGCAGAAGATGCAGGCCATCGGTCAGCTTGCCGGCGGTGTGGCGCATGATTTCAATAATCTTCTGACCGCCATTATCGGCTTTTGCGATCTGCTTCTGGCGCGTCATCAGGCGGGCGATCCGTCCTTTGCCGATGTCATGCAGATCAAACAGAATGCCAATCGCGCGGCAAATCTGACGCGGCAGTTGCTGGCCTTTTCGCGCCGTCAGACCTTGCGGCCAAAAATTCTGTCGCTCACCGACGCGCTGGCTGAATTGCAAAATCTGTTGTCGCGGCTTCTCACCGAGACTGTCGAACTCAAGATTGTCAACGGGCGCGATCTGGGGCTCGTGAAGGTCGATCAGAACCAGCTTGAGCAAGTGATTATGAACCTCGCGGTCAACGCGCGTGACGCGATGCCCGAAGGCGGCAAGCTCACCATCCGCACGGCCAATGTGTCCGAGGAAGACAGCCGCGCGCTCGACCATGCGCTGATGCCCGCGGCGGAATATATTCTGATTGAAGTTGCGGACACCGGCAGCGGCATTCCGAAAGAAAATCTCGGTAAGATTTTCGAGCCCTTCTATACGACCAAAGATCCGAGCAAGGGCACAGGGCTCGGCCTCTCGACGGTCTATGGCATCGTCAAGCAGACGGGCGGTTTCATTTTTCCCTATTCCACGCTCGGCAAAGGCACGACCTTCCGCATCTATCTGCCGCGCTATTTCGAGACGCCTGCTGAAGCCAAGGCCGAAGCCGAAGCCAAGGCCGCGGAAGCTGCGCCGGAGCCTGCTGATCTCACTGGCAAGGGGACGATCCTGCTTGTCGAAGACGAAGACGCCGTGCGCACCTTTGCGGCGCGCGCGCTCGTCACGCGCGGCTATGATGTGCTGCAAGCCGAGAGCGGCGAGGCGGCGCTTGCCATCGTTGAGGCGCATGAGGGCGTGATTGATCTCATCGTATCTGACGTTGTCATGCCCAATATGGACGGGCCGACGCTCATCAAGGAGCTTGCCGGAAAGCTTCCCGGCGTGAAGATCATTTTCGTGTCGGGCTATGCGGAAGACGCTTTTGCCAAAAGCCTCGATCCGTCTCAGGAGTTTCATTTTCTGCCCAAACCCTTCTCGCTCAAGCAACTCGCTGCCGCTGTCAAAGGTGTGATGAACAAGGGTTGATCTGATTCCCTTTGTTCATGTGCCGATGCGTATCTGATTTGGGCGAACACTTCCGGAACTCAGGTTTGATTTTTCTTTAATATCAATAACTTAAAATTTTTCTTGCCGATGGGAACAAAAGAGGTACATTCCACTTCATTGCTTCATTTTGGCGGCCATGAAATAAGGGGAATGTGATGTCGAAAAACGTCGTGCAGCTTTCGGATAAGAGCGATAAAGGCGATATGGACAAGAAGAAGGCCCTTGAAGCGGCGCTGAGTCAGATTGAGCGGTCTTTCGGCAAAGGCTCGATCATGCGGCTCGGTAAGAACGAGCAACTGGTCGAGATCGAGTCCATTTCGACGGGCTCTCTCGGTCTCGACATCGCGCTTGGCATTGGCGGATTGCCGCGCGGTCGTGTCATTGAAATTTACGGTCCTGAATCATCGGGCAAGACGACGCTGGCCTTACAGACGATTGCCGAAGCCCAGAAGAGCGGTGGCGTCTGCGCCTTTATCGACGCGGAACATGCGCTTGATCCGGTCTATGCGCGCAAGCTTGGTGTGCAGCTTGACGATCTTCTGATTTCGCAGCCCGATACCGGCGAGCAGGCGCTTGAGATTTGCGATACGCTGGTCCGGTCCGGTGCTGTTGATGTGCTGGTCGTGGACTCGGTTGCGGCGCTCACGCCCAAAGCCGAACTTGAAGGCGAGATGGGCGACAGCCTGCCGGGTCTTCAGGCACGTCTGATGAGCCAGGCGCTGCGCAAGCTCACCGGTTCGATCTCCAAGTCGAACACGATGGTTATTTTCATCAATCAAATCCGTATGAAAATCGGCGTGATGTTTGGCAGCCCGGAAACAACAACGGGCGGCAATGCGTTGAAGTTTTATGCTTCTGTGCGTCTCGACATCCGCCGTATCGGCGCGATCAAGGACCGCGAAGAGGTGGTCGGCAATCAGACCCGCGTCAAGGTCGTGAAGAATAAAGTCGCGCCGCCCTTCAAGCAGGTCGAGTTCGACATCATGTATGGCGAAGGCATTTCCAAGATGGGCGAACTTGTCGACCTCGGTGTGAAGGCCGGTATCGTCGAGAAGTCGGGTTCTTGGTTTTCCTATAACAGCACACGCATCGGCCAGGGGCGCGATAATTCCAAGAGTTTCCTGCGCGACAATCCGGAAATGGCGGCCGAAATCGAGAAGGCCATCCGCGCCAATGCGGGGCTTATCGCCGAGCAAATCCTGCAAGGCACGCCGGAAGACGACAGTGATGATGGTGACATCGAAGAGATCGCGTGAGCGGTTTCGGATAGCTGGTCTGATTTTCCAGATTATGACATAAGTTTTCTCTGCCTGAGTGCAAGGGCGGCGTCGGGGACCCCACCGGCGCCGTTTTGCATTTTGGAAGTCTGGGTTCACCAGAAGCGGATTCGGTATGCGTGGGGATGATCTTGCCCATCGGGGATTTCTAGACAGGGCGCGGGGCGAAAGGTAAAAGCTCATAACGGTTTAACTGTCTGAAACTGCGGGCTCTGGTGGGGCTGTCGGTCCTTCGGGACGCGCGGATCAGGACGGATTTTGCGTCAGCGAATGAGCTGTTGGTCGCGTATTGCCGGTGACCCTGAAGGTCCCGCGCGGTCCGCTTTTGACGGAATGGAACGAGAGAAAACGAGAATGGCCGGCCTCAACGAGATCCGCAGCACCTATCTGGAATATTTCTGCAAGAACGGCCATGAGGTTGTGTCTTCGGGGTCGCTTGTGCCGACCAATGATCCGACGCTGCTTTTTACCAATGCGGGCATGGTGCCATTCAAGAACGTCTTTACCGGCCAGGAAAAACGGCCTTATGTGCGCGCAACCTCGTCACAAAAATGTGTGCGGGCGGGTGGCAAGCATAATGACCTCGACAATGTGGGTTATACGGCGCGGCATCACACGTTCTTCGAGATGCTCGGCAATTTTTCGTTCGGCGATTATTTCAAAGCTGATGCGATCGAGTTCGCATGGAACCTCATCACAAAGGAATTCGGACTGCCGAAAGACCGCCTGCTCTCGACCGTCTATCACGATGATGATGAGGCGCACGGTCTCTGGAAGAAGATTGCGGGCCTCAGTGACAGCCAGATCATCCGTATTCCGACGGCTGACAATTTCTGGTCGATGGGCGACACGGGCCCTTGTGGACCATGCTCGGAAATCTTCTTCGATCATGGCCTGAAAATTCCGGGTGGCCCGCCCGGCAGCGCCGATCAGGACGGTGATCGCTTCATTGAAATCTGGAACCTTGTGTTCATGCAGTTCGATCAGGTGGCGCCCGGCGACCGCCGCCCGCTGCCCAAGCCTTCGATTGACACAGGCATGGGACTTGAACGCATCGCGGCGGTGCTGCAAGGCACGCATGACAACTACGCGACTGACCTGATGCGCGCGCTGATCGTGGCGAGCGCGGAAGCATCGAAATCCGATCCGGACGGTGTCCATGCGGTGAGCCATCGCGTGATCGCCGATCATCTGCGCTCAAGCTGTTTTCTGATTGCCGACGGCGTGCTGCCGTCCAACGAAGGTCGCGGCTATGTGCTGCGCCGGATCATGCGTCGCGCCATGCGCCATGCGCAGCTTGTCGGCGTTAGCGAGCCGCTGATGTGGAAACTCGTGCCTGCGCTCGTGCGCTGGATGGGTGATGCCTATCCTGAATTGCGCCGCGCCGAAGCGCTGATCAGCGAAACACTGAAGCTTGAAGAGCGTCGCTTCCGCGAGACGTTGGTGCGCGGACTGAAGCTCCTCGACGATGAACTCGATAAAATCGGCAGTGGTAAAGTGCTATCGGGCGAAGTCGCGTTCCGTCTTTACGATACGTACGGTTTTCCGCTTGACCTCACGCAGGATGCGCTGCGTCCGAAGGGCATTGAAGTGGAGCAGGCGGGCTATGACGCGGCGATGCAGAAGCAGCGCGAAGATGCCCGCGCGGCTTGGTCGGGTTCCGGTCAGAAGGCAACGGAAACCGTCTGGTTCGAACTGCGCGAGACGCTCGGCGCGAGCGAGTTTCTTGGCTACGAGCTTGAAAGCGCGGAAGGCAAGATTGTCGGCCTTGTTGTCGACGGTGCGCCGGTCGATGCGGTGAAGGCCGGACAGGAGGCTGCGATCATCACCAATCAAACGCCGTTCTATGGCGAGTCCGGTGGTCAGGTCGGTGATACGGGCGTGCTCTTTGCGGGCACGGGTGCTGAATTTGAGGTGACCGATACGCTGAAAAAGCTTGGCGACATGGTCGTGCATTTCGGCATGCTGAAGCGTGGTGCGTTCAAAGTCGGCGATGTGGTCGAAATGAAAGTCGATCATGCGCGTCGCACAGCGACGCGCGCGAACCATTCGGCCACGCATTTGCTGCATGAGGCGTTGCGCCGTGTGCTCGGCGAGCATGTGACGCAAAAGGGGTCGATGGTATCGCCGGAACGCCTGCGCTTTGACTTTTCGCATCCGAAGCCGATGACGCCGGACGAGATCGCGGAAGTCGAAGGTATCGTTAACCGCGTGATCCGTCAGAACCGCGATGTGTCCACGCGTCTGATGACACCGGATGAGGCGATTGAAGCGGGTGCGCTGGCGCTGTTTGGCGAGAAATATGGCGACGAGGTGCGTGTGCTCGCCATGGGGGTTAATGATGACTCCGATGGGAAGCATTACTCGGTCGAGCTTTGTGGCGGGACGCATGTGCATCGCGTCGGCGATATAGCAATTTTCAAGATCGTCAGCGAAACGGCGGTCGCCTCCGGCGTGCGCCGTATCGAGGCGCTGACGGCGGAAGGCGCGCGGCTATATCTCGTCGAACAGGATCGTTTGCTGCGTGAGGCGGCGGGCGCGTTGAAAATTGCGAGCGAAGATCTGCCGGAGCGCGTTGTCGCGCTGATGGATGAGCGCAAGCGTCTGGACCGTGAATTGAACGACGCGAAGAAGAAGCTCGCGATGGGCGGCGGTGCGGCGGCGGGCGATACTTCGCCTTCGCAAAGTATTGGCGGCGTCAACGTTGTGGCGCGCGTGCTTCAGGGGGTGAACCCGAAGGATTTGCGCGGGTTGATTGACGAAGCCAAGCAGCAGATCGGGTCGGGCATTGTCGCGCTGGTCGCGGTGAGCGATGACGGCAAGGGCGCGATTGCAGTCGGCGTCACGGCGGATCTCACGTCGAAGTTCAATGCGGTAGAGCTTGTGAAAGCGGGTTCCGGCGCGATGGGCGGCGCAGGTGGCGGCGGACGAGCGGACATGGCGCAGGCGGGCGGGCCGGATGGCGGCAAGGCCGATGCGGCGCTGGAGGCTGTAAAAGCGGCGCTCACTTCAGCGGCGGCGTGAAACAAACTTTCGTTGCCTAATATTGGCGGATACACTGTTAGCTTCGGCAAAGCGTATTTGGGATCAATGCTTGTCAACGACTGACGCAGCATTTGAAGCCGTCAAGGCGGTGCTCACGTCGGCGGCGGCGTGAGCGGATGTTCATGCTGTGTTCGACGGGTCGTTGCGGATGGTGAACGGACTATTCGGTCTGCGGCTTGAAAAAAAGTTCACGCAAGTGGTCTTTGCCGAGGACGCGGCCGAGTTCGTTGATGGCGAAAAAGGGCCGCAGCGCGATGAAGGCCATGAAGGTGAGGGCGACTATTTGCGGTAGCGAGGTGAGCGCAAAAATGTCGCCGGACGTGGCGGCAGGCGCACCGCGGAAGGCTTCGACCAGCATTTCCTCCAGCAAATCAAAGCCGATGATGGTGATGGCGAAGAGCGCGGCCTTGATGGTGATGGGCCAGATGAGCGCGTAGTGCTCGGCGCGTTTGCCGAGATGCAGGTGTTCGGCAATGAGGACGAACTTGCCGAAGAGAAGCGCCTTGAATGTGATATTGCCGAGATGGGCCAGGATATTCCAATCGGATAACAGGATCGCATTGTGCAGCGTGAAGACGCACATCAGAAGCCAGAGATAGGCGGCGATGATGAGGAAGTGGCTGATGCGCTGGAAAAAGGTTTTCTTGTGGGAGATCGTTTCATCCGCAGGCATATCATTTGCTCTCCGACTTATGTTGCCGCGAGCATAGGACGTGATGAGCGGGTGGGGAAGATCGGGAATGGCTGGCTGGCATCTGCCTTTATTCACCCCCGCCCAACCCTCTTCCGCTCGCGCCAAGACGCGAACAAGAGAGGGGGAGGGGAAAAAATCACGCCTGTTTTGCCAGTGCCTTGATCAGGTTTTCGGCGACTTTGTCGAGGAAGCCTTCTGTCGTCAGCCATTTCTGTTCGGAGCCGACGAGGAGGGCGAGGTCTTTTGTCATGTGGCCTGACTCGACTGTCGACACGCAGACTTTTTCGAGCGTGTGCGCGAAGTTGTCGAGTTCGGGATTGCCATCGAGCTTGGCGCGGTGGACAAGGCCGCGCGTCCAGGCAAATATCGAGGCGATTGAGTTGGTAGACGTCTGTTCGCCGCGCTGGTGCTGGCGGTAGTGGCGCGTGACCGTGCCGTGGGCGGCTTCGGCTTCCATGATCTGACCGTCGGGTGTCAGCAGCACCGAGGTCATAAGGCCCAGCGAGCCGAACCCCTGCGCCACGCTGTCGGACTGCACGTCGCCGTCGTAGTTTTTGCAGGCCCAGACATACCCGCCGGACCATTTCAAAGCCGAGGCGACCATGTCGTCGATGAGGCGGTGTTCGTAGACGATTTTGTTTTTGTCGAACTCGGCCTTGAACTCGCTTTCATAGACGCCCTGGAAGATGTCCTTGAAGCGGCCGTCATAGGCTTTGAGGATCGTGTTTTTGGTCGAGAGATAGACCGGGAAATTGCGGTCGAGACCGAACTTCAAGCAGGCGCGGGCGAAGTCTTTGATAGAGGCGTCGAGATTGTACATCGAGAGTGAAACGCCGGCGGCGGGGAAGTTGAAGACGTCGTGTTCGATGGTTTCCTTGCCGTCTTCGGACACCCATTTGATTGTCAGTTTGCCTTTGCCGGGGACGAGGAAGTCAGTGGCGCGGTACTGGTCGCCGAAGGCGTGGCGGGCGATGACGATGGGTTCGGTCCAGCCGGGCACGAGGCGGGGAATGTTGCGACAGATGATGGGCTCGCGGAAGACGGTGCCATCGAGAATGTTGCGGATGGTGCCGTTGGGCGATTTCCACATTTTCTTGAGGCCGAATTCTTTTACGCGGGCTTCGTCCGGCGTGATGGTGGCGCATTTGATGCCGACGCCGTGGCGCTTGATCGCTTCGGCGGCGTCGATGGTCACCTTGTCGTCGGTAGCGTCGCGATGTTCCATGCCGAGGTCGTAATAGTCGATTTCGAGGTCGAGGAAGGGGAGGATCAGCTTGTCCTTGATCATCTTCCAGATGATGCGGGTCATTTCGTCGCCATCGAGATCGACGACCGGATTTTTGACTTTAATTTTGGACATGCAGCTATGAACCCTTCGAGACGGGAGCGGGGCGGACCGGCGCTCCTATATTAGCTGGCGAAACAGGCGCGATGCGGCCTGCACGGGGAGTGATCAAGCTATAACATTGCCTGCCATTTGATTAAAGGCAGGGGATCGCTTATTGAGCGGCCTTAATCTATGCCGTAGCGGAAATGTGACCAATGGCCGGAACCGATCAGACTAAAAATGCACTCAGTCCCGCAGAAGCAGGGCCTGCCATGATTCTCGTCGAGCCGCAGATGGGCGAGAATATCGGGACGGCAGCGCGGGCTATGCTGAATTTCGGGCTCACAGAGATGCGTCTGGTGGCTCCGCGTGACGGCTGGCCCAATGATCGTGCCCGCGCGGTGTCATCGGGGGCGGATGCAGTGATCGACAATGTGGTTGTGCATGAGCGGACCGAACAGGCGGTTGCCGATCTCGACTTTGTGATTGCGACAACGGCGCGACATCGCGAGATGCTGAAACCGGTTCTCACGCCGGAAACAGCGGCGAAAAAACTGCGCGAGGTGATCGCGGCAGGCGGCAAGGCAGGCGTGTTGTTTGGGCCGGAGCGGACGGGGCTGACGAATGATGATGTGGTGCTGGCGGACGCTACGCTGATGGTGCCGGTGAATCCGGCTTTTGCGTCGCTCAATCTTGCTCAGGCCGTGTTGCTGATCGGCTACGAGTGGTTCAAGGGCGCGGACCAGACCCCTGCCGAGCGGATGGACTATCAGGGCTCACGACCGGCGACGAAGGAGGAGCTTCTGGGCTTTTTCGGGCATCTGGAGCGCGAACTGGATCGGTTCGGCTTTTTGAAGCCGCCGGAGAAGCGGCCTTCGATGATCCGTAATATCCGCAACCTGTTTCAACGGGCGGGGATGAGCGAGCAGGAGGTGCGGACCTTTCGCGGGATAGTGGCCTCGCTGACGCGGGATAAGGCGAAATATGACGCGCCTGACGAGACCTAAGCTGGTTTGACAAGGCCCGCCCCGCAGGCTACAAACCGGCCAGAAATCGGCCCCCTTTATACGTTTCTGGGGGCTGTTTTTGTTTTACGCACCCGTGGAGTTCGGCGACGCTAACGCTGAGTTCCTGTCGGCCCGAAAGGGCAAAGGAGGGCGCGTTTCCACTGTTTTTTATAGGAAACCGCGATGACAAAGCGCATTGAAGCCAAGTTCAAAATCGACCGCCGGATGGGCGAAAACATCTGGGGCCGTGCCAAATCCCCCCTCAACAAGCGTGAATATGGCCCCGGCCAGCACGGTCAGCGCCGCAAGGGCAAGCTGTCGGACTTCGGTGTCCAGCTCCGCGCCAAGCAGAAGCTGAAGGGCTATTACGGCAATATCTCCGAGAAAGCCTTCCACGGCATCTACAAGGAAGCCTCGCGCCTTCGCGGCGATACGGGCGCCATCCTGATCGGTCTGCTGGAACGTCGTCTCGACGCGGTTGTCTACCGCGCGAAATTTGTGCCGACCGTTTTCGCGGCACGTCAGTTCATCAATCACGGTCATGTGCTCGTCAACGGCAAGCGCGTGAACATCGGTTCGATCCGTCTCAAAGACGGCGACGTCGTTGAAGTGCGCGAAAAGTCGAAGCAGGCCGCGATCGTTCTCGAAAGCGTGCAGAGCGCCGAACGCGACACACCTGATTACATCGAAGTCGATCACAACAAGATGACGGCGAAACTGCTCCGCGCTCCGGCTCCGGCCGACGTGCCTTACCCTGTGCAGATGGAACCGAACCTCGTGGTCGAATTTTATTCGCGCAGCTAGTTCTGTCGCTGTTTATATATACGGAAAGGCCGCTCGCAAGAGCGGCCTTTTTTGTTATGCGGCAAGAACGCAGAGCATACTCAAGGAGCCCATGTCGATGCCGTCGATGGGGAACGACACTGTGTCCGTGGGTCTTATCGCGCCCAGTATGTAGAGCAGCGGCAGGTAGTGGTCCGGCGTGGGGATCGAGAGCAGCGCGGGTTCGCCCATTGTTTCGTAGTCGATGAGGGGCGGGTGCTCGCCGCGCGTGATGTGGTCGCGCACGGCATTGTTGAAGCTCGTCGCCCAGTCGAACGGCGCGCCGTCTCCCTGCCATTTAATGAGCGAGAGATTGTGAATGATGTTGCCGGAGCCGATGATGAGGATGCCTTCGTCGCGCAAAGTGGCGAGGCGCTGGCCCAGTTCGTAATGGAAGCTGTGGGGTTTTGTGCCGTCGATACTCAACTGGATGACGGGGATGTCGGCATTGGGAAAGGCATGGACGAGGACGGACCATGTGCCGTGGTCGAGGCCCCATGAGGTGTCGGCGACGATGTCGAGTGGTTTCAGCAGATCAATGATGCGGGCGGCGAGGGCGGGGTCGCCGGGGGCGGGATACTGGACGTCGAACAGTGCCTGCGGAAAGCGACCGAAGTCGTGGATGGTGCGCGGCACGGGCATCGCGGTGATGCCGGTGCCTTGCGTGTACCAATGGGCCGAGATGCAAAGGATTGCTTTGGGACGGGGGAAGGATGCCGCCAGTTGAGCCCAACCTGCCGTATAGGCGTTGGGCTCAATGGCATACATCGGATTGCCGTGGCCGAAAAAGACGACCGGCATTGATGGTCCGATCATGTGCGTTTGCTTTCGTCAGGCGGCGGCTTCGATGCCTTTTTGGGCGAGATATTCACGCAGTTCACCCTGCTCGAACATTTCGCGGACAATGTCACAGCCGCCGACAAATTCGCCTTTGACGTAGAGCTGGGGGATTGTCGGCCAGTCGGAGAACTGTTTGATGCCTTCGCGGATTTCGCCGTCTTCAAGGACGTTGACGCCTTTGAAGGATACGTTGAGATAGGTCAGCACCTGCACGACGGCATTGGAGAAACCGCATTGCGGGAAGACGGGCGTACCTTTCATAAAGAGCACGATGTCCTGACTGTTCACTTCGTCGCGGATGCGGTCGAAGACCGGATTTTCGCTCATATCAAATATCCTTTCGCGCTAGCGGCGCGGCTTTACAAAATCAAATCAGGGTTGCGGGGCGGAGGTTTGCAATGCCAGCGCATGAAGCTCGGTGCCCATGCCGCCCTTGAGCGCGTTGTAAACCAGTTGATGCTGCTGTACGCGGGTCTTGCCGCGGAAGGCTTCGGAGATGACGTTGGCGGCATAGTGGTCGCCGTCGCCCGCCAGATCGCGGATGTCGATGATCGCATCAGGCAGGGCCGCCTTGATGAGGGTTTCGATGTCTGCCGCTGTCATTGCCATGTCGTGTCTCTCCGCCTCTCAGGTGTCCAGAAGGTTGGGTCCGGCCATATAGGTCGGGAACCAGCCTTCATGCGCCGTCTTGAGGCTCCCCAATGATATGGGAGAGGAGCCCTTGAGTGTCAATTCCGCGCCGCCTGTTTCACCGATGACGTAAGCGGGAACATTGGCTTCCGCCGCACGGTCGACAAAGGCATCGAGGCCGGAGGCGGGCAGGGTGACGACATAACGGCCCTGATCCTCGCCGAATGCCCAGGCATGAGCGGCCAGGCCTGCACCGGCTTCGACACTGGCACCGATGCCACCGGCCATGGCCATTTCGGCAAGGGCGACCAGGAGGCCGCCGTCGGACACGTCATGGACTGCCGTGACGTTGCGGGCGCGGATTTCGGCGCGGATGAATTCGCCGTTATGGCGTTCGGCAGCGAGGTCGACCAGCGGCGGGGCGTCGGCATTGCGGCGGCCCACGATGTCGCGGACATAGATCGACTGACCGAGATGGCCTTTTGTTTCGCCCAGCACGACGATCACTTCGCCTTCAGCTTTGAAGGCGACCGTGGTGCGGACCGAGATGTCGGGCAGGAGGCCGACGGCACCGATGGCGGGGGTGGGCAGAATGCCTTTGCCATTTGTCTCGTTGTAGAGGGAGACGTTGCCGGAGACGACGGGGAAGTCGAGTGCGCGGCAGGCGTCGCCGATGCCCTGAATGCAGCCGACAAATTGTCCCATGATTTCGGGCTTTTCGGGATTGCCGAAATTGAGATTGTCGGTGATGGCGAGGGGTTCGGCACCGACGGCATTGAGGTTGCGCCAGCATTCGGCGACGGCCTGTTTGCCGCCTTCCTGCGGATCGGCAAAGCAATAGCGCGGGCTCACGTCGAGCGTGAAGGCGAGCGCCTTGGGTCCGTCACCGATACGGATGACCGCAGCGTCACCGCCGGGTCCGATGGCGGTATTGCCCTGAATGAGATGATCGTATTGTTCCCAGACCCAACGACGCGATGCCATGTCGGGCAGGCCGAGAATCTTGACGAGTGTCGCGGAGATGTCGTTCGGCGCGGCGACGTCTGTGATGTTGAGCGCTTTGGGCTTCGGTGTGGCAACCCAAGGACGATCATATTCCGGTGCCTGATCGCCAAGTTCCTTGATCGGCAAATCGGCCATCAATTCGCCGTGACGGAAAATGCGGAAGCGCAGATCGTCGGTCGTCTTGCCGATGACGGCGAAGTCGAGCGCCCATTTGCGGAAGACGGCCTGAGCTTCGGCTTCCTTGGCAGGGTCGAGAACCATGAGCATACGCTCCTGAGATTCCGACAGCATCATTTCGTAGGCCGTCATGCCGCTTTCGCGGCAGGGGACGAGATCGAGATCGAGTTCGACTCCGAGGTCGCCCTTGGCACCCATTTCAACCGCCGAGCAGGTGAGCCCCGCCGCGCCCATGTCCTGAATGGCGATAACGGCACCTGTCTGCATCAGCTCAAGGCAGGCTTCGAGCAGGAGCTTTTCGGAGAAGGGGTCGCCGATCTGGACTGTCGGGCGTTTTTCTTCCGTATCCTGATCAAATTCGGCAGAGGCCATTGTCGCGCCGTGAATACCGTCGCGACCGGTCTTTGAACCGAGATAGACGATGGGGAGGCCGACGCCCTTGGCTTCGGAGTAGAAAATCTTGTCAGCATCGGCAAGGCCCGCCGCGAAGGCGTTGACCAGACAGTTGCCGTTGTAGCTTTCATCGAAGTTCACTTCGCCGCCGATGGTCGGAACGCCGAAGCTGTTGCCATAGCCGCCGACGCCGGCAACGACGCCGGAGACGACGTGGCGCGTGCGCGGATGTTCGGGCGCGCCAAAGCGCAAGGCGTTCAAGGCGGCGATGGGACGTGCGCCCATAGTGAAGACGTCGCGCAGGATGCCGCCGACGCCGGTGGCCGCGCCCTGATAGGGCTCGATGTAAGACGGGTGGTTGTGGCTTTCCATTTTGAAGATGATCGCCTGACCATCATCAATATCGACAACGCCTGCGTTCTCGCCTGGGCCGCAAATGACGCGGGGTCCGGTGGTGGGCAGCGTGCGCAGCCATTTCTTTGACGACTTGTAGGAGCAATGTTCGTTCCACATGGCCGAGAAAATGCCGAGTTCGGTGATCGTCGGTGTGCGGCCGATGAGGTCGAGGATGCGCTGATATTCGTCGGGCTTCAGGCCGTGTTCGGCAATGAGCTTCGGCGTAATTTCAATGTCGTTGGCAATCACGCTACGGCCTCCAGCAGACTTTCAAAGAGCGCGCGGCCTTCGGTGCCGCCGTTCAATGCTTCGATTTCGTTTTCGGGATGCGGCATCAAGCCCATGACGTTGCCTTTGGCATTGATGATGCCGGCAATGTTGTTGAGCGAACCGTTTGGGTTTGTGCCTTCGGCATAGCGGAAGACGACGCGGTTTTCACCTTCGAGGCGAGCGAGCGTGTCGGCATCGGTGAAGTAATTGCCATCGCCATGCGCGACAGGGCAACGCCAGACTTCGCCCTGTTTGTATTTGTTCGTGAAGGCCGTCTTGGCGTTCGCCACTTCAAGTTTTACCTGACGGCAGACGAATTTGAGATGGTTGTTGCGCATCAGAATGCCGGGCAGGAGGCCCGCTTCGCAGAGCATCTGGAAGCCGTTGCAGACGCCCATGATGTGCACCCCGGCGTCCGATTTCTTTTTTACGTCGGCCATGATCGGCGCGCGCGCGGCAATGGCGCCGGTGCGCAGATAGTCGCCATAGGAAAAGCCGCCCGGCAGGACGACGAGATCGACCTTGGGAAGTTCGGTTTCAGCGTGCCAGACGGCGACGGGTTTTTGGCCGGTGATTTTTTCGAGCGCGTTGAGCATGTCGCGCTCGCGGTTCGATCCCGGAAAGACGATGACGGCGGATTTCATTGCTTACTTCTCGTCAAGCTCGATCGCGTAATTTTCGATGACTGTGTTGGCGAGGAGCTTCTTGCTCATCTCGTCAATGGCGGCGCGCGCCTTGGCCGCATCGCTTTCGGCGATGTCGACTTCGAAATACTTGCCTTGGCGGACGCTTGCCACATTGGGGAAGCCGAGCGTGCCGAGCGCACCTTCAATGGCTTTGCCCTGCGGGTCGAGCACACCGTTTTTCAACATCACTTTGATGCGGGCCTTCATATTCGTTCGTGTCCTTTAGTGGAGATAGACGTGGATGGCCGGGCTTGTTGCGATAAAGGAGGTCCGGCCATGACGGAAATTATTTAACGAGTGTCGGTCCGCGACGCTTCGGTTCGTTTTCGAAAAGAATGCCGAGGCGGCGGGCGACTTCCTGATAGGCTTCGATGAGACCGCCCATGTCGTGACGGAAGCGGTCCTTGTCGAGTTTGTCGTTGGTGCGGATGTCCCAGAGGCGGCAGCTGTCGGGGCTGATTTCGTCAGCGAGCACGACGCGCACCATGTCACCTTCATAGAGGCGGCCGAACTCGACCTTGAAGTCGATGAGGCGGATGCCGATGCCAAGAAACAGACCGGCGAGGAAGTCGTTGATGCGCAGAGCGAGCGCCATCATGTCGTCGATTTCCTGCGGGGTGGCCCAGCCGAAAGCGGTGATGTGTTCTTCGGACACCATCGGGTCGCCCAACTCGTCGTTCTTGTAACAGAACTCGATGATGGAGCGGGGAAGCTGTGTCCCTTCTTCGATGCCGAGGCGCTTGGAAAGCGAACCGGCAGCGACATTGCGCACGATGACTTCGCAGGGGATGATTTCGACTTCGCGGATGAGCTGCTCGCGCATATTGATGGCGCGGATGAAATGGGTGGGCACGCCGATTTCATTGAGCTTGGAATAGATGAATTCCGAAATACGGTTGTTGAGGACGCCTTTGCCTTCAATCGTCGCGTGCTTCTGATTGTTGTTGGCGGTGGCGTCGTCCTTGAAGTGTTGAATGAGGGTTCCCGGTTCCGGACCTTCATAGAGGACTTTGGCTTTGCCCTCATAAACACGTCTGCGACGGCTCATGTCATGATTCCAATCAGTTGGCCCGAAAGGTTCGCGTTTCGGGTCGGTGCCACGAGGCGTCAGGGGAGTGACGAGGGTGGAATCGCCTCATCAACTGGCGCGCAAGCTACTCTAAGCCCCCCCGCTGCACAATGCGACCTTGTGGGCGCTCATTGCGAAGATTTGGCCTGATTTTCATGGGGATGGTTCATGTAATGGTTGAACTCGCGACTTCAAGGAAAGTGCCTATGAATCAGGCGATTAGGCTGAGTCGCAGATGAGCCTTATGAGAACTGGCCCTGAAGACAGCGGGTGTCATCCGGGAGCGGCACCCAGCCTTGCGCGCTTTTCATCCAGATGAAGGCCTGCGGGCGGACCCATGAGGTGTCGTCCAGCGTACCCGGCTTCAGGACCAGGCGGTCTTCCACATAGCCCGGAATGTTGTAAATGCGGTTGCCGCAGTCGGGGCAGAAGACGCCTGTGTTGTCGTTGCCGCTGTCGGCTGTGCGGGTGTAGCTTTTTGTCACGCCGGTCACCTCAAGGTCCGCGCTGTTGACCAGCATTGACAGGCCGAAGGCGCTGCCGGACTGGCGCTGGCACTCGGTGCAATGGCAGGCGACGATGCGTTCCGGTTCGGCATTCAGTGTGTAGCGGACCGCGCCGCACTGACAGCCTCCGGTATAGGGATGGGGCATCGTATGGTTCTCCTCCGTTGGTCCGGCTTGATTATGACATGGCGCAAGGTTGAATTGGAGCCTTGGCGAGGCTATGTCTAGGGACGATAGTTCTGTTCCTCTCGTCCCCCTTCGGAGTGACCATGTCTACTTTCGACAAGCGCGAAGACCAATTTGAAAACAAGTTTGCCCATGATGCTGCCTTGCAGTTCAAGGTCGCGGCACGGCGCAACAAGCTGCTCGGTCTTTGGGCGGCTGATCTGATGGGGCTTTCGGGCGATGCTGCGGCAGACTATGCCAAGTCGGTTGTTGTGGCTGATCTGAAAGAAGCCGGCGACGAAGACGTGTTCGTCAAAATTCGCAGCGATTTCGATGCCAAAAAGATTGCGCAGACGGATCATCAAATCCGCCGCACGATGGAAGAGCTTTACGCCACGGCGAAGGCCCAGATCCAGAACGAGGGCTGAAGCCTTCTCTTTCATCTGATGGGTTCGACAGGGAAGCGCGGCGGCAAAGGCGCGCTAGGTGGAATCGCGCGCAAGAACGCAAGATGAGGGCTCGCGTGCCGGTTTGTTTTTGATAGTCCGATTATGCCTTCTTCTGCATCCGCGCGGCGATCTGTTCCAGCGAGAGCATGTGGTTGCGTTCTTTGGGGATGTCGTAGACGGCGGTGTTGATGTTGCGTACCAGCTTGCGCACCACCACACCGGTCTCTGGATGCGTGTCGACGTCGATGACATTGAAGCAGCAGGTGTTCTGGTCGATCGTCGCGAAGGGCGTGAGGTCGGTGCCGAGCGCCCAGCAGATGAAGAGGCGGTTGATGCCGCCATGGGCGACGAGGGCGAGGGTCTCCCAGTTTTTTTGGCCAAGGATTTTTTCAAAGGCCGTGATGACGCGTGTGTTGACGTCGGCAAAGACGTCGCCGCCGATATAGCGGGCGCCGGTCATTGCGGCATCACGGAACGAGTAGGCGAGATCGTTGAGGTCTGTCACCGCGTTGCGCGTCGTCGTGTCACCCTGAAACTCGACAAAGGCATCGTTTTTTTCGACGGTGATGTTGCGGCCTTTGAGGATCAGTTCGGCGGTTTCAACCGAACGCGGAAAGCTCGACGAGACGGCGCGGTCAAACGGGATATTGGCAAGCGCCTTGCCCGTCACAGTTGCCTGTTCGCGGCCCCATGCGGTGAGCGGCACCAGGGTTGAGTCCGCTACGCGCACGCCTTTGTCATCCACATAGGAAACATCGCCGTGGCGAAAAACATAGATGCGGCGACGGTGCGCGCCGTCGAAGGCGGTACGAAGCATGATGGGCAATCCCTATACGCGTTTTTGGTTGCGGCGAGTATAGGGGGATTTATGATGGAGCGGTGAAAATCGCCGTCTTGGCGCTCTATCTCAGTGCTTTCTCAGGCTTGGCCAAACACGCGTTTGAAGATCGTGTCCACATGCTTTGTGTGGTAGCCGAGGTCGAACAGGTCTTCGAGTTCTTTGTGCGAGAGTTTCGACGACACGTCTTTGTCGGCTTTCAGCAGATCAAGGAAATTGCCTTCTCCGCGCCATACCGGCATCGCATTGCGTTGCACGAGGCGGTAGCTGTCTTCGCGGCTCACGCCTTTTTGTGTCAGCGCCAGCAGGATGCGCTGCGAATGGACGAGGCCGCCGAGTTTGTCGAGGTTCTTCTGCATGTTCTCGGGATAGACCAGCAGCTTGTCGATAACGCCGGCAAGGCGCATCAGCGCGAAGTCGAGGGTCACTGTCGCGTCGGGTCCGATCATGCGTTCGACAGACGAGTGTGAAATATCGCGTTCATGCCAGAGCGCCACGTTTTCCATTGCGGGGATCGCCATGCCGCGCACGAGGCGGGCGAGGCCGGTGAGGTTCTCGGTGAGCACCGGATTGCGCTTGTGCGGCATGGCCGACGAGCCTTTCTGGCCTTCGGAGAAAAACTCTTCGGCCTCCAGAACTTCGGAGCGTTGCAGGTGGCGTACCTCGGTGGCGAGACGTTCGACGGAACTTGCGATGACGCCAAGCGTGGCGAAATACATGGCGTGGCGGTCGCGCGGGATCACTTGCGTCGAGACGGGTTCGGGTTTGAGACCCAACTGCGAAGCGACATATTCTTCAACGCGCGGATCAATGTTGGCGAATGTGCCCACCGCGCCGGAGATGGCACAGGTTGCCACTTCCTCGCGTGCATGGACGAGGCGTGTGCGGCTGCGTTCGAACTCGGCATAGGCCTGCGCCAGTTTGATACCGAAGGTTGTGGGTTCGGCATGGATGCCGTGGCTGCGGCCGATGGTCGGCGCATTCTTGAATTCGAAGGCGCGGCGTTTGATGGCAGCGAGCAGAATGTCCATGTCGGCGAGCATGAGATCAGCCGCGCGGACAAGCTGGACATTGAGGCAGGTGTCGAGCACGTCCGACGAGGTCATGCCCTGATGGACGAAGCGACTATCCTCGCCGATGAATTCGCCCAGATGCGTGAGGAAGGCGATGACGTCGTGTTTGACTTCGCGTTCGATTTCGTCGATGCGCTCGACATTAAACACAGCCTTGTTGCCGCGTTCCCAGATGTTCTTTGCCGCTTCCTTGGGGATGACGCCAAGCTCCGCCAGCGCTGTGCAGGCATGGGCTTCGATCTCGAACCAGATGCGGAATTTCGTTTCCGGGGTCCAGATGGAAACCATTTCAGGCCGCGAATAGCGGGGGATCATGGGCGTTTCTTTCGGATAGGATGCGGGAATAAGGGGGGTTTAGCAGATGGGCGTCGGTGGCTCAATAGGGCCATGAGCTCATCATGTATTACCTGATGCTCACCGCAAATTCTGGTTACGCCGTGCCGGACCGCCGGATCAAGTCGGTTGATGACAATTTTTGGGTATCGCTAGATCAATCCCAGCGACTTGAGGCTTGCGTGCTTTCCCTTGCCGATGACGAGATGGTCGTGCACGGCGATGCCGAGCGGTTTGGCTGTTTCGATAATGTTTCTGGTCATGTCCACATCTTCGCGGCTCGGTGTCGGGTCGCCGGAGGGGTGGTTATGGGCGAGAATGATCGACGAGGCATTGAGCGTCAATGCGCGCTTGACGACTTCGCGCGGATAGACCGGCGTGTGGTCAATCGTGCCTGTCTGCTGCACTTCATCCGCGATCAGAACATTCTGACGATCAAGAAAGAGAATGCGGAATTGTTCGATGCTGTTATGCGCCATTGCCGCAAAGCAATAATCGAGCAGTGCACCCCATGAGGAAATGACTTCGCGTTTCATTACCTTGGCTTGCGTGAGGCGGGCGGTCGTCTCCTGCAAAATCCGGAAATCAATGATGGTCGCGTCTGCAATGCCTTTGACACTCCGCAGTCGCGTTTGGTCGGCATGGATCACCGCGCCGAAACTGCCGAACATGGCGATCAGGTCTTTCGCCAGCGGCTTCACGTCGCGTTGAGGGATCGTGCGAAAGAGGATGAGTTCGAGCAGCTCATAGTCGGGAACGACAGAAGGCGAAGCGACGAAGCGTTTGCGTAAACGCTCGCGGTGACCTTTCATGTGGTCGGTCGGAACTTGTTTCTTCTTTTTTTGGGGCGGTTCCGAACCGTCAGGCATATGCCCTCTTTCAAACGTAAGGAGGGAAGTCCAAACCGGCAGGAGATTTGGTAAAAATCTCCGCGCCATCAGCGGTGACGCCGATGGAATGTTCAAACTGTGCTGACAGCGAACGGTCGCGCGTTACTGCCGTCCAACCGTCAGCGAGGATTTTGACGCCCGGCTTACCAAGATTGATCATCGGTTCGATGGTGAAAAACATACCTTCGCGCAGGCGCGCGCCTTCGCCTTTGCGGCCGTAATGCAGAATGTTGGGCATGTCGTGAAAGACGAGACCGACGCCGTGGCCGCAGAATTCGCGCACGACGGAGCAGCGTTCGCCTTCGGCATAAGACTGGATTGCATAGCCGATGTCGCCGAGCGTCGCGCCGGGTTTCACAGCCGCGATGCCGCGCATCATGGCTTCATAGGTGACTTCGCAGAGACGCGCGGCTTTGCGCGGCACTTCGCCGACGTAATACATGCGGTTGGTGTCGCCGTGCCAGCCGTCGAGAATATAGGTGACGTCCACGTTCACAATATCGCCGTCGCGCAATACGCGGTCCGACGGAATGCCGTGGCAGACGACATGGTTGATGGAGGTGCAGCAGGAATGGCGATAGCCGCGATAGCCGAGCGTCGCCGGAAGGGCGTCATTGGCGAGGCCGAATTCATAGACCGCACGGTCGATCTCGTCCGTTGTCACACCAGGTTTGATCAGAGGGACAAGCATGTCGAGCGCGGCTGCGGCCAGCGTGCCCACTTTGCGCATTCCGGCAAAACCGGCGGCATCATAGATTTTGATCTGTCCGGTATTGCGCACAGGCGCGGTCTGGGCTTCGGTATAGGTCATGCAAATGGTCCGTTGTTTCGCGCTACTGTAACATAATGCTTCTGTGAACCCATGCCTAGACGTGAGAAAATGGTGGATATATTTGTATTCAGCTCTCTGATTTGTTGGAAATAGGGTTATGCCAAAAAAGGACGCAAAACTTGTCACCGCCTGTGTTGTTCTCATCGGTGATGAGGTTTTGTCGGGGCGGACGAGGGATGTAAACCTTGGCTATATTGCCAAACATCTCAATCAGGTCGGTGTGCAGGTGCGCGAGGCGCGTGTGATCCCCGACATCGAAGACGTGATCGTGGCGACGATCAACGAGGTCCGCGCGCGCTACGATTATGTCTTCACCACGGGCGGCATCGGACCGACACATGATGACATCACGGCGGATTCCGTGGCCAAAGCCTTTGGCGTCGGTATAGGTCATCACGACGGGGCGATGGCCATTCTCAGTGCGCATTATAAGGAAACAGGCGGGGAGTTTACCGACGCACGCAAACGCATGGCGCGGATACCGGACACGGCAACGCTCATTCCGAACAGCTTGAGCAAGGCACCGGGCTTTCAGATCGGCAATGTCTTTGTCATGGCCGGTGTGCCGATGATCATGCAGGTGATGATGGATGCGCTGACCGACCGGCTTGAAGGCGGCGCGACGATGCAGAGCCGGACTGTGAGTGCACAGATCGGCGAGGGGACGATTGCCGAAAAGCTCGGCGAATTGCAGAAGCGTTATCCCGACATCGGCATCGGTTCATATCCCTATTATCGGGGCAAGGTTTTCGGTACCAGCCTTGTGCTGCGCGGCACGGACGGGACGGTGCTGGACGAGGCAACGGCGGAAGCGGCGGCGCTCATCAGGGGATTCGGCGTCGAGCCTGTCGCGGGCGATCCTGTCTGATAGCCGACGGCCTTAATTGTGTTTGTGTCATGCTGCTTTGCAAAATGTCGCCCAAAAGCCACAGAAACAGGGTCACATTACGAAAGTTTCAGCAAAATTGATGATCGCAGGGGATACAATTCTCCGAGAGTCAGTTAGAGTTTTCGACGGACAGGGTCTTAGAGGCGCCAAGAATTGCATCGGGTTTTCTTATAGAAAGCGTGAGGCGGGGATTTGGGGGGTAACCGGGATCCTGAAAAAGAAGGCTCTTAAAGCAGGCTTGTTTTGTCCGCTGCTTGGAAATAAAAAGCCTGACAACGAATTTTGGGTCAGCGATACCCGGAGGGAGAGACGCTAATGAAAAAGATGGTTGGAATTTTGGGTCTGGCGCTTGCTATCAGCACCGTTTCGGGCTCGGCATTCGCAATGGACTCGTCCTTCGACGCCATGTCGAAGTCGGGCAAGCACTCGTTTTATGTGTGGTGCACGGGCGGCAAAAGCTCGGTGCAGACCGCTGACGGCGCAACCGCCAAAGAAGCTCAGGCGAAACTCGCCGCTTCAGCCGGCGCTTCGTGCTGGCCGGTGTGGCAGGGCCTCGAAGGCTAATCCCTTCGGTCTTTGCGATCAGTTCAAGGCGGTTCCTCCGGGAGCCGCCTTTTTCTTTGGGGTAGCGCCTCACGTTGCAAGGAATCTCGCAAGCAGGCATATGTGGGGCGACGCTTCGCATGGCCCCTTGGCGAAACCGGTAGACGCAGCAGACTTAAAATCTGCTTCTCGTAAGGGAGTGCCGGTTCGAGTCCGGCAGGGGCCACCATTCCGGTACAAATCTGGGCACTTCCCCCGCGCCGTCCTCGGCGGGGGGAAGCAGCCCGGATGCCAGCGCGGCTTTTGCACCGCGCACCGTGATCGTATGGTCGTCAACTTCGATGCGTTCGACGATCTGGCGCACATAGCCCTTGCGCAGCCGGGCGTCCTCCGTGTGAAGGCGCTCGCGCGCCGCAATGGCGAATCGCGCGAGGTTCTTGCGGCTGAGGAGCTGTTTGGGGACGGAGCGTTGCTGTTCGAGCGATCCGATTAGGCGTAGCGCCTCGTCGCGCTCCGCTTCGACCCGCGAAAGGGATTTCCGGAACAGGTCAGTGTCCTTGACCGTTCCTTCGGCCAGCGCGTTGTACAGTCGTTCAATCTTGCCTTCCGTGACCGCGAGTGCTTTGCGCAGTTGTTGCGCCTTCGCCGCGTCGTCGTGGGTGCGGTTTTTGACGCGGGCGATCAGGGCCGAGAGCAGGACTTCCAGTCGCTCCGGCGCGAGTATCTTCTGTTCCACTTCACCGAGGACCAGATTGTCGAGGTCGGTCATCGGAATGCTGCGGCCCCGGCAAGCCGACTTACCTTTGTTCATGGCGTTGTGGCACGCATAATAACGGTAGCGCCCGCCTTTGCCGGTGCGCAGGGTCATGCCGCCCCCACAAGTGGCGCACTTGGCAATTCCGGTCAGCAACGTCGGCCCGTTGAGGACGCGCGGAGGCACCCGCGTTGGCCGCCGCGACTCAAGCGTGCCCTGCACAGCCTGGAAAACATGCGGCTCGATGATGACGGGCGTCTCGAATTCAATCCACTCGCCGCGTTCCTTGAGCTTGCGGGTCCGCCATTCATGGCGATTGAAGTAATAACGTCCGGCGTATGCTTCGCGCGTCAGGATTTCATGCACGCGGGTCGAAGTGAACTTCCCCCCGCGATGGGTGATGTTCTGCCGGTTGAATTCATGCGCGATAACGCGCACGCCTTTCCCGGCGCGGTACATATCGAACACCATGCGCACGATCGCGGCTTCCGCTGGCTCCACAGCAAGCTGCTTCTTGACGGCATCGGCGCGTGTTTCGACCACGACCGCCTTGTAGCCAAAGGGAGACTTGGCGCCGTTCCAAAATCCCTGCCGGGCATTCTCTTTCATGGCGCGCAAGACGTGCTTCGCGTTCTCGCGGCTCTGATATTCATCGAACATGGCGCAGAGCTGGCGGAACATCTGCCCGCCCGGATCGTCGGTGACGGCCTGCGTAATCGAGATCAGCGCGACGTTGTTCTTCTCCAGCGAGCGCCGGTGTAACTCGAATTGGAACGAGTCCCGGAAGAAGCGCGAGAAGCTGTGGACCAGCACCACGTCGAAGGGGCGGTCTGCGCGCGCCGCGTCGTCCATCATGCGCTGGAACTGCGGGCGCTTGTCGTCCGTGGCCGACGCGCCCGGCTCGACATATTCGGCAACGACGCTCCAGCCCTTATCCTTCGCTCAGCGCTCCAACTGGTTGCGCTGGTCGGGGATGGACAGGTCTTTCTCCGCCTGCCTTGCAGTAGAGACCCGCAAATAGAGAGCGACTTTCATGCCCGCACCTTCAGTTTTCGTAACGAATCTTCCTACTTCTTCATCAGCTCCGCAATGAATTCAGCGAGTTCGCTTTCGAGCAATTCCAGTTCGGCTTCCGTCACCGGGGGGACGGCCGGAAGGTCGGTTATGACCTTGTATTCGCTGAGGCTGCGCCGGCGCTTGGCAGGTGTTTGAGGCGTAGAGCTGGACGCCGTATCCGCCCCACCGGGCGGATCATCCCTGCGCCACTCGCTATGAACACCCTTTTCCATGACTGGAATTTGGATGCACACCGCACGGGCATTCCTCGCGGTAACCTCGCAGGGAAACCGGCCCGGTGAGGCCACCGGGCCGGTGTCGCCGGGGCTAGAAGCCCGGCGGCCGAGGGCGGAAGGTCCGCAGCGCCATCACACGGCGGATGTTTTCCAGCGTGCTGAGCGCGTCGCGGCGCTCGGCGGAACCAGGCGTGCTGCACTCAAGATCGTACTGCGCCTTCCGCGCCAGAACTTGCAGCTCCAGATCGCTGCGGGTTTGCAAGGTTGCCATCGTCAAGACCGTGGACATGTTTTCTCCTCTTGTCCTCGCGGCCCCGACCATCGGGGCCGTTCATGCGGTCCCGAGGTCACAATCAGGAGCAGGACGGCCCGCATGGGCGGGGGCGCGAAAGAGGACGAAAGAGGAAAGAAAAACTGGCCGACGCGGCTTGCTGGCAGCCGCCGTCAGACCTCACAGGCAGAGATCGAGCGAAAACGAAGCGCGAAGGCTAAAGGGGGCTTGCGTGGCAGTGCATCGTGTAGCGAACAGCGATGCGCTCTTTGCCACGATCATCTGGCGCGTGATGCACATACGTTCGTATGCATCACGCAGAGTGAAACGGAGAGAGACGGAGCGGTGTGCGATCTGGGCGGCGAGAAAAAGATTTCGCAGGCAACAGCAGATTCCGCGTTCTTGCCGAGAATACAAATCGCAAGTGCGATTCAATCGTGCGCCGAGTCACAATTCGTCTTTGGCCTGCTTTAACACCATTGGTTGTATTATGGGAATTATTGCGGGCACGAATTTATTGAGGCGATTGTTGCGGGGCACTTATGAGCAAAGATCATTCAACTCCATTGGAGATTGACTACAAGACACTGGGCACGATTTCACTCGACGAACTTAGGCAGGCGCTGTGGGAAGACATTCAGGCGCTTCACACCGAGTTCGATGTGTCGTTCGTAAAAAACGTAAAGCTGATCGTGCCGGCAACAAATGAATTCGGCGATCCCGTTGATGTGCATCGCCGCTCCAACGGACATCGGATCAAGCGTATCGACACGCATCACTACCACCCCGCCTGTTTGGATTACAAACTGTAGGAGGGGACATGAAACAGCCCTGCTATCTCGATCTAGAAGAAGCCCGCCAAGTGCTGGCGCAGATGGGCGTGAAGCTTTCTACACGGCAAATGCAGCGAGCGGCGGAGCAGGACCCGCAAGGCCGGCGCAAACTGCCCTTCTTCGTCGATCCGATCCAGCACAAGCTCAAGATCGAGAAGGACGATTTGATAAGCGCCTATTTCCAACGCCAAACGGAGGCGCGAAACAACTTGCGACCCTCCTGATAACTTTTCGCGAAAACTTGCAAAAGTGCGCGGTTTTCCTGCACTATTTCGATGTATGTCAGACATAAGAACAAGAAAAGGCCGCAAGGGCACAACCTATCAAGTCAGATACCGTGACCCGACAAAAAAATCAGGGTACGGTTTTGAGACATTTGGAACGCGAAAGGAAGCCCTGGACTTCCGCGAAAATGCGGCTCAGCGCCTCAGAAATCGTCCGTTGTCTCACGAAACGCGCTCGGTCGCGCAGGGTCTACAGAAGTGGCTTGAGGTTTGCGAGAAGGAAGGGTGCAACGGGCGAGAGCCGATTACGAAAGGCACGCTCCAGAACTACGAATATCGCGTTGGCATCATCAACGACTATAGCTGGACCAAGCAGCTTCACGAATTGACGGCGCCCGATGTTGTCGAATTTCGCTCGTGGCTACTACGCAATTACAGCCGCCCCGTAGCGCATAAAGCCCTGACGACGTTTCATTCCATGGTCCTTGAGCTAATGCGCCGGGGTGTCGTAGCCCACGACTTTGCAGCAGGGATCTCAGTTCCCAGCAACTCGCGTTACGACCGACCGATCACAATACCAACCGAAAAAGAGGTCCACGCACTTCTTGCTGCAGCCGATAGTCTGGCCAATGGCAAGAACCAGACTGTGGCGCAGGCATGGATACGCTACCGTCCGATGCTCTATCTCGCCGCCGATTCAGGCATGCGCCCGCAGGAGTATATCGCCGCGGCACGCACTAACATCGCGAAGAACGGTATCAACGTCGATCGGGCACTGGAGCGGCTCGGTGGCATATCAGTTACCAAGACACCGGCAGGTCATCGGTTCATCGATCTTAGTCCCGATACGGTGGACATGGTTCAGCACTACATCAAAAAGCATGCACCCCAGAGCAAATACGATCTGGCGTTCCCGGCTGAGAACGGTAGTTGGGTCGATCCTAAGAACTGGACAAGGCGAGGCTTTTACGTCGCGTGCGAGAAAGCCGGCCTTTTAGAAGAATGCGACGAGGACGGCGAGACAGTCTATCGCCCGAAATACAGTCCGTATGATCTTCGCCACTTCTTCGCTTCAATGCTCATCGAGCAGCGCCTTAACTTGAAGCGCATTCAATATCTGATGGGACACGAGGACGTTCGAACAACGCTCAACGTCTATGGCCACCTCGTCGAACGCGTGGAAGCAAAAAAAGAAAAGCCGCAGGGGCTACTTGCAGCAATGCGAATATAGTTAGGAGGCGGCATGACGAAGGATGACAGGAACCGAGATGCCGAAGCTCGGAAGGATAAGGACTACGACAAGATGATCCGTGAACGCGAAAGCCAGAAAAACGCGGGTCGCGATGAGTCGCATATTCCTGGGTGTATCCATTGCGGACAACCGTTCGATTCCCACCTTTCGTCAGGTGGCGCGTATGGAATTTGCCAAAGCTGCATTGACGACTAGATCGCTTCGCTCGGAATTCTTGTGGCAAATCTGTGGCGAGCGCGCTCCCGATCCTTGATTTATCTGTATTTGGAAAATCATGGGGTGCAAGGGGTCGCAAGTTCGAATCTTGTCGCCCCGACCAATTTCAAATCAATCACTTACGAAAAAGCTATGGAAAGAAAAACGCTTTAAGAGCCGTTTTTCAATGCGAAACGCGACTCCGTTCTAACCCGCATGAATCCTAGATTCTCCGTTTTCCGTAATTCGGCTCTGTGGCGCGTTTGTGGCAAATTTTGATTCCGCATCTTCGATGCCAATGACAGCCCACGGCTGACTCACTTTTCGATTGCGACGGGACCTGCGGCCCCCTGGCCGTCAAGGCCAAGCCCTTTATGGGCGCCGCGGGGCGTATCCCCGTTCTTCCTCCCTTCGGTCGTGCAGAGCGGGTGATCCCCCTCTCCCCGCGACGGCCTGTGACGGCCGAACCCCCGCTCATTGGCGCGGGCCTAGTCGGTTGCATGCGCAACCCAAAGCTAGGAGGAAGATCATGAAATCCGATGTTTATGAGCGGATCACGTCAAGCATTGTCAATGAACTGGAGAAGGGAGTCCGCCCTTGGTTCAAGCCGTGGAACGCGGAGCACGCAGCCGGGCGCATCACGCGGCCTCTGCGCGGTAACGGCATCCCGTACCGTGGAATCAACGTGCTGATGCTGTGGTCGGAAGCGATGAGCAAGGGCTATGTCGCGCCGATCTGGATGACGTTCAAGCAGTCCCTTGAACTCAACGCCCATGTGAAGAAGGGCGAGAAGGGAAGCCTTGTCGTTTACGCCTCCAAGATCACACGCACCGAAACGGATGGCGAGAGCGGCGACGAAATCGAGCGCGATATTCCGTTTATGCGGGGTTACACCGTGTTCAACGTTGAGCAGATCGAGGGATTGCCCTCGCAGTATTACGCGAAGGCAGAGCCGCGCCTCGACACCGTGCAGCGGATTATCCACGCCGAAGCGTTCTTCGCCGCGACAGGTGCCACCATCCAGCACGGCGGCAATCAGGCTTTCTACACGATGGCCGACGACCGCGTGCAGATGCCGCCCTTCGAGAGCTTTCAGGACGCCGAGAGCTATTACGCCACGCTGGCGCACGAGGTCACGCACTGGACGCGCCACCCCAAACGCCTTGAGCGTGAATTCGGGCGCAAGCGTTGGGGCGACGAAGGCTACGCGATGGAAGAGCTTGTCGCGGAACTTGGTTCTGCTTTCCTGTCCGCAGACCTCGACCTGACGCCAGAGCCACGCGAAGATCACGCCTCGTATATCGCCAATTGGCTGAAGGTTCTGAAAGACGACAAGCGGGCGATATTCACCGCCGCCGCCCACGCCCAGCGCGCCGCTGATTTTCTGCACGGCTTGCAGCCGGGCGCGGTACAGGAGGCGGCAGAATGAGCCGCCCCGATACCATCGTAATCGAGGGCCGCGTGTATCGCTGGCGCGACATTCTGGAAATGCGCCGCCAGCAGATCGCGGCTTGGAAGGCGGCGAGGCCGGATCAACCGGCCTTGTTTCCGCTCATCGTGGATAGCCGCCCGAAGGCCGACCGCACCGCCGCTGGACGGTACAAGGAGCCGACCCTGTTCAATTGCCTGCTTCGCATCATGGAGCAGGCAGACGGCAATAGCCCGACTTTGCTTGAGCGCACTCGTACCGGCTAGGATAGACGCAATGAAGTATGCGCATTTCGACTATGCGGGGCGTCCGGCGCGGATCACGCTGGACGATCACGACATTCCCGAAAGCTGCGAGGTCTACGACCCGCGGGTGGGGAGGCTCGTACGCGACGACACCCTGAGCCTCGACGTGATGGACGCTTACGAATCGCGCATAATTTCCGCCGAGGAATTCGCTGTGCTGCTCGCCAAGGCGCAACGGAGCGCCTGACCGCGCTTCGGCGGCTTTCACAGCGTCCGACCTTTCGCAAGTTTCCCAAGCATTGACGCTTGACGATGGCCGGGCGCGCGCCGTCGTCAATCCAGAGATTCTTTCGTTTACGGGTTTCCCTTCGTGACCCTCCCGAAACGAACAGAATCTTGGGTGACCCCGGCGCTTCTTCGCCCGGCCTCTCCTTTTCGCGTCTTGAGAAACCTCAGCGAAAGGAGACGCACATGAAACTCTTGACCGAAGAAATCCGCGAACGCTTGCTGCGCAACGGCAAGCTGCGCCTGCAATGCCAATTGGAGGGTCGGGACGAACCCGACTTCCTGCCGGTCGTGAAGCTGTTCACGCCGGATGCCGGATGCACTTGGCTTCTGACGGAAATCGACCCGGAAGACCCCGATATCGCTTTCGGCCTCTGCGACCTCGGCATGGGCTGTCCCGAACTCGGATCGGTCAGCCTGTCGGAACTCGAATCCGTGCGCGGCAGGCTCAATCTGCCGATAGAACGTGACCTCTGTTTCCATCCGACAAAGATGCTGTCCATCTTTGCGGACGAGGCCCGGCAGCACGGCTCCATTCGAGCCTGACGGCATTACTCCTTATCGGCTTTGAGCTCCTCGTCGAGGTGCTCAAAGCCGTCTGGCATTTTCGATTCTTCTATCTCTTTCAAATCCTGCTCTGACATTTCCGAGACGTCTATCACCTTGCGCGATGCCCGGTGCATGGAGCGGAAGACAGCGACGGGAACGACGACCATGCGCCGCTCCCCATCGCGCGTAATACCGATGGTCGGAAACCAGTCCTCGTTCAAGAGCGAGTCCAGATTCTGCTTGAACTCGTCGGCAGTCATTTCATCCATCGGCATGACGTTCTCCCTTCATACTGAAATCATATCACGCCGCTACAGGCCGCGCTCCGGCTCAGCCTCGCGGCTGTTTTGCTCGAATTCACGCGATACGGATTTCTCAATCCGTGCCTGCTCGCGTTCTATGG
The DNA here is from genome assembly GCA_040390855.1 of Pseudomonadota bacterium. Classification (GTDB taxonomy): domain Bacteria; phylum Pseudomonadota; class Alphaproteobacteria; order Parvibaculales; family Parvibaculaceae; genus Parvibaculum. Next base: position 9,207 of record JAZJXO010000014.1, on the reverse strand, counting down.
CACTCCAGCGCGTACGGTCCTGCATCTGCATCAACTGCTCGTACGATTCACGGTCCTTCTGCGCCTGTATGTCGTTGGCGGCGTCGAAGGCAAAGCGCAGATCGTCCTGCGCCGTCTGGCACTTCTCGATGCGCTCGTTAAAGCCTTGCTCTATGGTTTCCTTTACATCAAGCCACTGGCGGCGCATCTCGCGGTATTCACGCTCGATGTCGCGCTGTGGTGTCCATCCAAAATTCGGAGTGGGCTCTGGCTTGTAGGCGATGCGGTCGCGCATCCCATCCCACTTCTGCTCATGATCTTCCAGCGCCTGCCGCTTTTGCTCCGTAAGCCGCGTCTGCTCTTGGGCGACACGTTGTATCGCTTGTTCTTGCGCGCGCCGGTCGCGCTCGCGCTGCTCCCGGTGCTGGGCGAACAGCGCCTCGCGCTGCTGCGCGAAGCGCTGTTCCACCCGTTCCTCTGCCTGCTGGCGCAGGTCCTGATGTGAATCGCGAGGCATGGCTTAAACCTCCTCCGGGATAGCGCCCGGCTGCTGAGACCATTCCTTGCCGGGATCGAGCGGCGTGCCGTGTCCGCGCTGCATCAGCGCATCGAGCACGTCGTCGCAGGCTTTGAGCCGCATGGCGACGGCAACGACATCCTTCTGGCCGTATACGGTCATCAGGTCGTTACGCTGGCCGAGATAATCGAAGGAGAGATGGAACGACTCGCCATAGAGCCGGTAACGCAGCGTCGGCTGCTTTTTGAGCTGCATCTCCTGCTGGCGCAGCTCTTCCAAGTCCTGTTCGGCCTGCGTCCAGTCGTGCGGCAGGACCGCGAAACGGTGCGGCAATTGCCGGTCGAAATGCCGCCAGCCGTACCAGCGTTTGATGCTGAACCGGTCCAGCGTCATGCGGATGCTGACGCGCTTGCGGATAAACGATTCCAGCGTCTTGTAGATAACCCGCTCTAAGGCCATGGGAATGATGACCGCAGCGGCGAACATCCAGATGTTGGAGTCTTCCGCCGTGAAGGCAGCCCACAGCCCGTAACCGATCCCGGCGAAGATGGCGAGATCGCTTAGATGCCAAAGCGCCACGGCCCGAAGCGGCGTCAGGATGCGCGGCTCAATGTGAAATACGGGGTTGCCGCTGCGGTCGAATGACTGCCAGGCAGCCGGGAATCCGGCAAAGGGCGAGCGGGCTTTGGGGGCCATTGTCCTGATTCCTTGACCAAACGGGATGTTGCCGTTGTCAGCGGTTTCGCCGCCGACAGGGGTTATGTAGAATCCCGGCTTTCACGGTTTCCTCGCGCCAGCCTCGCGGGCGCAGCTTCGGGATTTTGGGGCAATGGCCTATTCCGAGTGGCAATTGAACCGCTTGAGGGACGCTCTACGCGCCTATCACGCGTACACGCCCACCGAGGAACTCGGGCCGTTCAATTGGAAGGATGTCAGCGAGGCGATCAGCCTCGCGACGGACGTAACCGTGCCGCCCGAGCGCTTGCGGCAATTCGTGGAGGGCAACCGGACCAAGGACGGCACCGGCCGGAAGTTCCAGTCGATGCAGCCCCAATCGCTGGAAGCTATTGCTAAATTCGTGGCCGAGGAACAGCTCCTGTCCCCCGGCGAATTGGAAGAGCATGTGCCGCCATGGCAAGCGGCGCAGCGCCTGCTCGAATATTTGGACCAGAGCTTCGACCGGCAGCGCGTGCTCCCGCCCGCCATGTTCGAGGGTACGTATCAGGCGCGGCGCACCGACGAGCGCGGCTTTGCGGTGCAGGAATTGACGCTTCAGCGGCCTTCCGATCAGGGGCTGATGCAGGTCACGAAAACGGAGGAGTATTATCCCGCCAAAGCCGAAGGCGCGTTTGACGGCTGGACCTTCGAGGAACGCCGTAAGCAGCGGCGTACACGCACTCTGTATGGCGGCTGGGCGATATTCTCGCCAGAGGACAATGTGATGGCGTTCCTCAAGCAGGCGGATACGGGGCGCAACCTTTATCAATTCACGCTCGCCGCCGACAAATTTTACGAACCGGGCGCGTCGGTCGAGCAATTGATCCTTCTCCATCACGACTATCCCGTAGAGCTGGAGAGACTTGAGTCGGGCGAGGCGGAAGTTATGCGCGCCATCCTGCAAGAGGCGGCAAAGAACGTCCTTTTCTTCAAGAGGATCAGGTGATGGCCGCACCTGACGCAATTACCGCCGCGACATTCTCCCGCCACCTCGCAGAATTCCGCGAGCGCGTCGAGCAAAGGCGCCGCGCTAACGAATTGAACACGCCTAAACCCCTCACCAGAAGCGAAGTTTATCTAGTCGCTCAGGAGCCAGTCGGGCGTCAGTTCTGGGAGGTGATGCGCGCGGCTGCTATCTACGAGCAAGAGTCGATCAGTCCCGATCTTGCGGCCTTGTGCAAGCGCGCCTTAGCTCGTCTTGGACGCGACTATCTCGATGCCGCAAGATGTGGAGATACCGCGACGATGCGCGCTTACATCGAGGAGGGGTTTCCAGCGACATATCAGGACAAGAGAACGGGGGAGACCGCCATGCACGTCGCAGCGGGGTCGCAGGGTCGCGCGGTTCTGCGCTTTCTGCTCCCGTTGTGGGAGGGTTTCACTGTCCGTGACCGGCAACAGCGGCTCGCCTCCGAACTCGCTTATCTCTACGGCGAGGACGTGGCGATGGCGCGGCTCCTTAGCAGAAAAGAACGCCAAGAAGCCGCGCAGACCGCCTCGATCATCAGAAGACGCCCTCTTTCTGCTTTCGAGCAATAACGCGATCTTCGGCACTCAGCGGTGGCGACGGTAGGAAGCGCAGCGGCATGCGGCCTACCGCAGGCAATCCCAAATCACTCCACAGCGCCTGGCTGTGCCGTTCGTAATCCGCTGCGGCAATGTCGGCACGCTTCTTCGTGTCGGCTATCAGCAGCGCCATATAGACGGACGCATGAGAGAACCACACGCGGACGACGACATAGCTCAGTTCGAACGTCATCAGCACGGCCATCATCAGCCATGAGAAATGACGAGCGGCTTCGCCGAAGCGGGGATCTTCGTACACTTCCTGCAAGGCCAGATAGCTCATCAACGCATCGTTGCGGTCAGGAACGAGCTTGCTCTTTCTCTCCTCATCGATCTGAGCCGCTTCTCCGGCGAAGGCTGTCTCGGCAGCCCGCAGTGCAGCGGTTGCGGCGTCCAGCTTGCCTTGCGCCTGCGCAAGACGGGGTTCGTAGATTTCGATATCGGAGGCCGCCTTGGCGAGATCGGAATCGGCGGAGAGCTTGCGCGCCTGCGCTTCGCGGTACTTCGAGCCCGCACCCGCCTTATATCCCGGTGCGCCTTTCAGCTCACGGTCGGCCTCGACCTGATAGGTTTCCGCCCGCTGGCTGGCCGTTGCACGCAACGCCCGCGCGGCGTCGAGAACGCGGGTTGCTTCCGCGACGTTTGCCGTTAGACGCTGTACATCGGTTTCGAGTGAGCCGAAGCGCAGCGTGCGATGCTCGCGGATGCGCTCGGCATATTGCTCTTCGATCTGGCGGTTCTTCCCCCGCACGTCCGACTCCAATTGGGTCTTTATGGCGTCGTGAAACATCGCCATAGATGCGCCCGTCGAAGTAGCCGTAGACAGGATCACCGTCATGGCAAGCCGCATCCCGAGACGCGCGTGACCCTGCCAGCCGTGACGTGCGCCGGGCTGACGCAGAACACCCGTCAACCGCCAGTCGGCAGCACCTATTGCTTGGTCAACGAGGAAGATAAAGAAACCGGCCAAAGCGCCGAACGCGCATGCGACCGGGAGGGAGAGGAATTGGGCCCAGAAGCAGGTCCAAGCAAGGCCGGTAACGCCGGCCACCACCGACAGCAGCAGCGCCTCGCAGACCACGGCGTAGTGATCCTGACGCGGCGCGTGGGCGAGGATTTCCGGGTTGCTGCGGACCAGCACGCAGGCGAGGCGCGTAGTGGCAGAGAGGTTTACGGGTGAGTGGTTCATGGCACGGTTTCCATAGGGTCAGAGTCAAACATCAGGGTTCATCGAGGCAGGCGATCAGCCGGGGGACCGTGGACAGGGCTTGCGTGTATCGGCGTCCATCGAGTCCCACGGCGACGAGGTGAAATTCCTCGGGTTGCGCGTCGATAATGACGACCATCCCGCCTTCGAGGCTGACGCGGTGCGTTTGCTCGCGCAGTGGCGCTTCAAGGAAGGCTTCGTGCGCGTTCGCGATCTTCCAGCGAAAGGCGATTTCCGTTCCTGGCGCGCCGGACTGAACAGGCTGGTCGATTTCGAAGCTGGGTTTCGGCATCTTCACGCGCATGGTGCGCGTCTCGCTTGCCTTGGCGTGCGGTCCTTGCGCCACAAGGCGCAGCAGGATTAGCCCCTCGCGTGAGGGGCGCAGCGTGAATGCAGCTGAAGACGCCCCGGCGTGTTCGCTGCGTTCGCTGCCATACTCGATCTGCAACGTGACAGAGACCGCGTCGGGCGCGTCCCATAGGATCGTGACGCTTTCGCCGACAACGGCCTGCGCAGGAATTTCGATTTTCGCGAAGGACGGCGGCGGCGCGTGCGGCTTTACGCGCAAACTATGCGCGACCGGGCGCATTCCGGAATCGGGCCGGGCCTCTAGTGTCAGCGATATGACCAGTTCCGCCGCCGTCACGGGCGTAACGGCGATTTCCACGTTCGGCGGAATGTCGCCGTTGAACAGTTCCTCACGGTCCTGCCGGACGACGAGTGAAGCGCTTCCCGCGTGGCGGGTTTTGATTTGCAGGATATTGGCAACGCCAACGACCGGACGCTGCGCAAAAGCGCAGCGCACGAGGCGGGGTCGCGCTGAGACAAACCGCAACAGGCGGCTTGCATCCGGCATCGTCCAATTGCCACCGCTAACTTTCAGCACGACACGGGTCCTTTCACCAGTAAAGCGTCATCACGCCGTTCTTGATTTCAATGGAACGAAACTGTCTGAGCCAGCTCATGCCCAGCAACGACTGGTCGAGTTCTCCGCCGTTCACCAGCGCCGGAACGCCGGTTTCGGTGTGCGAACCCACCGTGAGATTGCCGATCGTCACTGCCGCGCTTTGCACGGAGCCGTTCGCGGTCGAGGTCGTTATCTCGAAGCGCAAGGGGCCGACGTTTAGCCGCTGTGCATCTGCCTTCGTGAGGACGATATTCGTCGCCCCGGAGTCGATCATGAATTGGAGCGGTACGCCGTCCGCCGTTCCATTGACGAGGTAGTGACCGCGCGAGTCCGCGTTAATGCGGATGACGTGATGGGCGTTATCCGGCAAGAGAATCGGTGCAAGGAACGGAGCGAACCGCGCGAGGCCCACGGCGAGCGCCTCGCCAGAAGCGGCCCCACCGAGCACAGCGCCTGAAAGGCCAAGACCGGCCGCGGCCGTAATGCACACCACAAACTGTGCGCGCCTCGGCCTCTTCGTTTCCCGGATCAGCACGTAGGGCGTCATCGCCCGTCTCCTCGATCATTCGCAATGAAGTGCCTGTCTTGCGAAAACCTAGGATGTGCATCGGGGCGGCTTCCTCGCGGCAACCTCGCGCGAGGAAGTTCAGACGATGCCCCTGAACACGGCGCGATGCGGTCCCGTGTCGTCGAAATACTCGACCCGTTGCAGGATCATCGGATCGTACCCGGCCCAAATCACGAGCTGGCGCTTCAACCGGTCGCTTCTCGAAAAGTGGCGGCTCACCTCGTCGGGCGTCAGCAGGTCGTACATTTCCATCGCGGAGTTGCGTCCCGAAAGGCCGGATTGCGCCTGGTCGGGGCCGACTTCGCCCTGACGCGCGACCTCGACGCGGGTCTTGCCGAGGCGGCGCGAGACGTATTCAAGTGTCTTGAGATCGTTGTTGCCGAAGAACTGGAGGATGCCGGCGTTGCCGGCGAAGGTTTCCCAACGCTCCTTGTAGAGGGCTTCACCCTGTCCCCAATCCTGCAACACGACCCACAGCTTGACGCCGAAGGAGGCGATCTGCCCGGCGGCGTCTTCCAACTGGCGCATGTGACCGAGGATGGGGAATTCATCGAGGCAGACCAGCACAGGCGCGGGCGGCGCGGCTTTCTCGCGCTCCATGGAATCCAGAAGCTGGTTGACGAAGATGCGCAGCCACCGGCTGCACAGGCCCATGCGGCTAGCAGGCAGGCAGAGATAGACGCTGACGCCGCGCGGATCGCGCTTCAAATCCGCCAGATCGAAATCATGCCCCGCAAGCACGCGGCGCATACCGGTGTAATCGATAAACTTGGTATGACGGCGCACGGTCGAAAGCACGCCCGCACGTTCTGTCGCTCCCTTTTCATAGAAGTCGCGCGCAGCGCCTTCGAGCGCCCCTGCCAGGTCTTCCGTGGTTATGTCGTTGGCGAACTTGCCCGCATTCTCCAACATCTCCTTTTCAAGCAAGAACAGCGGCTCTTCGTCGTCACTGACGAGTGCGGGATTTTCCTTCGTCAGCGCCGTGCGGATCAAATCGCGCACGGTCAGGAGATTGCGCCGTCCCGCGTAGCGCGAGTCCGTCGCCACATGCAGGATCACGCCTTCGATGAAATTTTTGGCGCTTTCATCCCAATGCGGGTCTTTCTCGTTTCCGGTGCGCACCACGAGCGCATCGGCGATCATGCCCGCGTCTTCGATAATCGTCGGACTGCCGATCTTCAGGACCGCCATCGGGTTATAGGATTTGCGCAGATGCGCGATGCGCGACGAGGCATACTCGAATGGATCAAGGACATGCACCTTCTGCCCGAGGGCAGCGCGGCGCGCGGCGGTGATGTTGGCGAGTTCGGCTTTCGGGTCGGTTGCGAGCACGCTGGCGCGATAGAAGAGAAGATTGTTTATGAGGGTGACCGACTTGCCCGCGCGCGATCCGGCTACCGTCAGGACGTGCCGGTTATCCTCGATCCCGACAAGTTTGGAGCCGAGCGCCCCGATCAGGATTTTGCCGCCGGGATCGCGCGGGTCGTATTCGAGCACCTTGCGCTCGGATATGACCTCCGGCGATTGCCAGCGCGCCTGCGGCGCCGTCTGCTGCTTCAAATAGCGCGTGCTCAGGCCGCGCGGTATGTCGCGTGTGAAATCCTCAAAGAACGCCGTCATGGTGGCCGCTCCGTTTGCCGCCTTCCTCGGGCGGTACACGGCGAATGTCGTCTGCCTGTTGCGCTCAATTCCTCGCGCTGACCTTGCGCGCCGTCCGCTTCCGTGATCCTTAAAACATCTTATCGTTCAGGCGCTCTCGCGGGACGTGCTGGCCTGCCTGTCTCGCGCCATCCGTGGGCGGACTGCCGTGGTGTCTGCTTTGGATGCCATTGCCAAAATGCGGAGCGATGGTTTGCGCGGTTCATCAGCCACGGCTTCCATGCCCTTTGTCGAGCAGGACCGGCTTTCACTCTCAGCCTTTATGCCAAGAAGCCCTTATCAGATCGGCGGGGATGCCTCCGGCGGCGTGTCCTTCGCCGGCCCGCTCCATTCGGCCCAAGTGGGCCTCCCGTGTTGGCGGACACGTCCCCGGCGCTCTGACGCCGGGCGGCAAGGCTGGAATGAGCCAGTCCGCAACAAAGGAGAAGACCATGACTACGACGAACACGAAGACCGAAACCAACGCCCGCGGCAACGGCAAAGAGCCCAAGCTGCCGACCCACGTCGCCAAGGTGCGTCACGGCTACGGCAAGAAGGCCACCTACGAGCGCATCGGGGTTGCTTGGACGAACGACGACGGCTCGCTTTACGTGAAGCTGTCCGGCACTCAGGTGGTCAGTGCCCTCACGCTCTACGCGATCGAGGACAAGGAAGCCGCCACGGCCGATGCACCGCCCGCCGATGAAGGCGAGGCCGCAAACGAAGAGGCGGGGGAGTAACCCCCGCCTCGACGGCACTTGCGACAAGGCGCGGGCCGTGAGGTCCGCGCCGCATTTTTTATGGTTCTTCTTCGGCAGACGGCGTTATGTCGATGAACCCTTTCGGGACGGAGACCTCGACAATCATCGGCACCATGTGCTCGCCGCAAGCGAGCTTCGCGTCATGCTTGGCCCATGCCTTTTGATCGCCTTCGGGGCAGACGTATTTGATACGTTTTCCGCTCTTGCTCTCGCCGTTTGCCTCTGCTCTGGCCTCCGCACTTTTGTCCGGTTGTTCCGTCCATGAAAGCACGAATCCCTTGGCGAGCATCTTCTTCACTGTACGGTCGAAGGCTCCGTCGGGGACCATATAGTGGTCCATGACATCGCCTGTCTCGGGGCCACCTTCCTTGCCCGTAGCACTGGGTTGAAGCCCAATCTCTTTCATCTTCTCGGCCCATTCGCTGTTGTGATAGCGCCCGCGCCCCGGCCTGCCAAAATGGTGCTGCCAGAGGTGGACCATTTCATGGGCGAGGGTAGCCAGAACTTCCTCAAGCGGACGGTCGCGGAAGTGCGAAGGATTGAGAGCGATTTCGTCGGTAAGCGTGCCGTCGTTACGCCCGAACCTGCCGCCGCTGAAATACCCATAGGTGCGCTTGCGGCGTTGCAGCGTGATAAGACAATTCGGCAGCGCGTTGTCGAACAGCACGCGGTTGAACGTCTCATAAGTTTGCTGGAGGGGATCGTAGGTTTCTTTTGTCGGTCGGACGACCGGAAGATTGTTTGCTAGATTGTTCGTGTCGGACATCGGAGTTCTCCATCTCTCTCCGCCCGACTCCGTTTCGCTCTGTGGTGTGCATTACAGAATTGGAATGTTCACCACACGGAGCATTGCTGATTTGTCGGGCGTCAAGGCAAAGATGGACAAAGCGGATTCGTCTTTTCCTCGTGTGAACCTCGCGTTACTCTTCGCAATGCACATCACCTGGCACGAAGAAAGTGCAGTGGTGTTAGCCCGTTTTAATTATCTTCCCGTACAATCGAAGTATGGGCACACAGCAACCGTTAGTGACTGGTACAAGGTGTGCGCGGTACTACCGCCCGCGCGCACCTTGCGGGGGGATTACGCATCCCCCGTGCGACCCCCAGCGTGAACCCCTAAGCTCACGCGCCGTTTGGCGGCGCGCTTGCTAAGGGGTTCGTCAGCCGTCCCGGGCATCGAGCCCTTGCCGGCTGAGCGCAACGTCTGCCGTTGCGCATTACGCGCTGTACAGCGCGTCGGGGAGACTTCGGCTCTCCCCTGACCCCTTCGAATTAAGGGCTCTACCGCAGCCCCTAGAGCTTGATGACATTAGATTGACGCATAGCCGGAGTTTTTGAGGTAATTTG
>JAZJXO010000013.1:0-82530 GCA_040390855.1 Pseudomonadota bacterium | reverse complement strand
CTATCAGGCAGAAAATCCACTTATCGCCCTGTCCAGATTCCCGAGGCCAGCTCTCATGCTCGCCAATATGATGAGCGAGTTGCGCAAATATGGCGTTGGCCTCACGCTCGCCCATCAGCATATGCACCAGTTGGAGCCAGACATTCGGCATGCCGTGTTTGGCAATGCCGGGACGCTGATCTCGTTTCGGGTGGGGCCAGAAGACGCATCAATCCTGGCAAAGGAATTTCAGCCGAAATTCGATGTGGAAGACCTGCTCAACCTCCCGAACCAAAGCATCTATCTGACGCTCATGATCGATGGGACGCCGAGCAGGCCGTTTAGTGCTACGACGACAGTCAGCCCAGACATCACCAAGAAGAATGAGACCAGAAGCCATGAGCCACTATCGAACTTCATTTAGCTTACGCCATACGTCGGAGACGTTTTCGGGCATAATATAAAGATGAAAAAATCGACACCTAAGATTCCCGGACGCACTTCCAACAGCTTCATTTTAGGGCGGGAAGATTTTGCCAAAATCAGCGCTGTGGAAGGTATCTCGTTGTCGTCAGAAATGATGGATGATTTCGACCAATTCGATCAACTAGGGCTTTCGCCAGAAGAACGGCGTAAGGCACTTGCCCACAAATACGGCAAGGACTAATAAGCCCCCAATAGAAATCAAACTTCAGGAAACAGCCTCGGAAACAAAGTGTCTAGCGCATCTGATGGAAAACGGAGAGACACCGGCCCTTTGGGGGTTTCAGATGCGAGAAGCCCAGCCGCGACAACTTCATTCAGAAGGCGGCTTGCAGAACGCTCGGGAAGCCCCGTAATGCGACGCGCGTCACCACGCTGAAAACTACCGCGATAAAGAGCTTCATTGAGAAGTTGTGCCGCTTCCGGCTTCAGATCACTGCGATCAACATATCGTGCGAACCGAGTAGAAAGTCCTTCGAGTTCAAAGAGGCTCGACATAAATCTGACCTGATCAATGCAGACACGCAAAAACCAGACAATAAAATCCATCAGCGCTTGAAGGGAGAGATTACCGCGCCCATCAAGATCGCCCTGCCGTGGCGTATCGGCGTGATCCATCATCCGCTTATAGTCGCCCCGGCTTTCCAACCCCCGCGCAAGACCACGTGAGATCGACCACAATCCATGCGCCCCGATGCCTGCCGCATGCGCCATGGCGTGGCTCATCAAGCGACTGACACGTCCATTGCCATCAGGAAAGGGATGAATGTAATTGAAGCGGTGGTGAGCCGCAGCAATTGCAATAATGCGTGCTGACGCGCCAAGACGGTCGAACCGGTAGCGGCTTTCAAAATAACCCATGAAATCCGCAACGCGTTCGCTTGAAGGCGGCTCATGACGGCCAACGGCAACGTCATGCTCCGAACGCGACCGCCACTCGCCTGGCTCCATTAGGAATTCACGTTCGCGACCCTTGATGAGCAGCATTGCATCTGGTGCATCTTTATAGAATTCACGATGCAGCCATCGAATGAAGTCAGACGATGCTGGCTCCGGCAATGCACCCTCTGCTGCCAATCGATCAACCTCAGCTTGGACGCGAACATGTGCGGCAGCTTCGACCTGTAGTTTGCGGCGACCTTCATCGGCATCAAATTGACCTGCGAGCGCGCGTTCAATGTCACGCGGTCGCGTGTCGTGACCCTCGATAAGGTTGCTGTAGTAGGTATTCATGATACGTACGAGCGCTGCGAGATTGGCAGCCGTAAGCGGGTGAAGCGATTGAGCTAATGCTGTGGACGCGACTGAAAGCTCTGCAACTGCGTCGGCAATGGCCACAGGCAGGTCCTCAAGAAGCGCTGGCTCAATGCGCTGAACGCTTTCGATCATCTGCCCTCTTTCACTTGGCCGATTTCGACCTAGAATAAGCTTCTATTTATAAAGAGAAATTACAAAAATTCTATCGAAATTGGCTGATCTCCTGGCCGATCCTGCGAAGGTCAGCGCGCATCCAGTCGGCTGAACCTAAAAAGGCATATCCATCTGATTTAAAAGGAACAATTTATAAAAATTCAAAAACTTGGCCGATCTCTGAGCCGATCTTTTGTCCGTCAGCCACGCGAGAGGCTGCAACATCCCCTAACTCCCAAATGAGAGCCTATGAGGAGCCTAAGATTTTCAGAAAACCATCTAAGTGATTTATTTTATTGGTAGCGGAGGACGGATTCGAACCGCCGACACGCGGATTATGATTCCGCTGCTCTAACCAACTGAGCTACTCCGCCCCAAGGGTGACGGGGGCAAAAGCCCTCGGCACCGGAAGCGAGTGGGGATATAAAGGTCAGGTCCGAAGCCTGTCAAGGCGCGGACGGCTGATGGGACAAAAAGACTGGCTTTGCAGTCAGAAAGACTGGCTTTTCGGACTCAGGCGGGAGATTTGACCGCCGGAATGGCCGCTTTGCTGCCGTCTTCGGCTTTGCGGAATCGCAGCATGGTAAAAAGCTTCATCGGCTGCACATCGCGTGTCTCGACGAGTTCGAGCGTCGTCATTTCCGTGATGGTCTCGATGCGGAAATCAGGATGCCAGCCGAGCGCGCGGGCGGCCGGAGCCATCCAGCGCTCGACCCAACCGCGCACCCCGTGATCCTGCGCGAAATGATTGACGATGATGACTTCGCCGCCCGGAGCGCAGACACGTTCCAGCTCGCGCAGCACTTTGTTGGCGTCGGGCACAACGGTCATCACATACATGGCGACGATCGTGTCGAACGACCCGTCATCGAAACGCAGTTCAGACGCGTCCATTTCATAAAGAGCGGTGACGTTGCGCAATTTCTTCGTGCGCTTGCGCTCACGCGCCTTGCGCAGCATGTCGGGCGAAAAATCAATGCCGGTGATCTCAAGATGAGGCGCATAGCACGGCAGGGCGACGCCGGTGCCAACACCCACTTCAAGGAGCTTGCCCGTGCGCTGATTGATGACGTCAATCGCCTTCTTGCGACCAAAGGCCGATATAGCACCGAAGGACCAGTCATAAACCGGCGCCCAGCGAGCATAAGCCTTGAGGACTGACTGTTCGTCAATGCGCGCTAAACCCGTCAACTCGTTCTCTCCACCTGAAATCAACCCGTTAGTAATCTGGGGGAGCACCACCCCTCCCGCAAGCGATTTATCTCGCAAAGGCACATTATACAGATTGTCGGAGCGAAATAAGGCGTACCGGCAAATATCTTGGGCATCATTGTGGATAATTGGGCAAGCTCGCCGCGAACGAACCATAAATCAGGCGACGGCCCCCGGCGCAACCGCAAAGGCGGAGCCCGTCTCATCAAGATGTGCTTTGGCGATGAAGCCGCCGCCGAGAACGCGCGTTCCGCCAAGATCGTAGAAGACGCAAGCCTGACCGGAGGCGACGCCCTCTTCACCGGCGCTGAGTTCCACCTCGACGCCGTCACTGTAAACGAGGCGTGCGCGCGCAGGCGCAGCGGTCGAGCGGATGCGCACCTGAAGATCATAACCATCGGTGAGCGTTGCAACCGGCACGTCACCGAGCCAGTTCACATCCTTCAACGTGAGACGACGCGTCACCAGCGCTGATTTCGGCCCGACGATCACGCGCCTGGCGCCTGCGTCGAGCTTCACAACGAAGAGCGGCTGCGCGTCAGGCTCGTTCGCACCGAGGCCAAGGCCACGACGCTGACCGATTGTGTAATGAATGATGCCCTTATGGCGACCGAGCACGCGGCCATCGAGATGCACGATCTCGCCTTCCGCACCGGATCCCGGACGCAAACGATCAATGACGTTGGTGTATTTGCCTGTCGGCACAAAGCAGATGTCCTGACTGTCCGGCTTGTCGGCCACAGCGAGGCCCATACGCGTCGCCATCGCGCGTGTTTCCTGCTTGGTATATTCGCCGAGCGGAAAGCGCAGATAATCAAGCTGCGCCTGCGTCGTCGTGAAAAGGAAATAGCTCTGGTCGCGGTCTGCATCATGCGGACGGTACAACTGGCGATGACCGTTGCTGCCTGCACGGCTCGCAATGTAGTGACCGGTGGCGAGTGCTGCCGCGCCCAGATCACGCGCCATGTCGAGCAGATCGCGGAACTTCACGCGCTCATTGCAACGCACGCAAGGGATCGGCGTTTCACCGGCAACATAACTCTCGGCAAAGTCTTCCATGACAGCGGCGCGGAAGCGCGCCTCATAGTCGAGCACGTAATGCGGGATGCCGATTCGGGCCGAAACCGAACGCGCATCCTGAATGTCCTGACCGGCGCAGCAAGCCCCTTTCTTCTGGACGGCGACGCCGTGGTCATAGAGCTGCATCGTCACGCCGACGACATCATACCCCTGTTCCTTCAGAAGCGCCGCGGTAACCGAACTATCCACGCCGCCCGACATGGCGACAACAATCCGCGTCTCCTCCGGACGTCCGGGGAGATCGAGACTGTTCAGGCCGGTCTTTTCATCGAAAGGCGCGCGCATGGGTCTGTCATCGGTCCGAAGGGTAAGGTCTGGGCAATAGAGCACATCTTGGCCCGGCAAAAAATGCCACAACGGCAGGAATATCGTCACAGGGGGGCGGGACGTCAATAGGCAAGCCTTTGATTTTAGATGCATTTTTTTCAAGCTGCGGCTGGCCCGGCTCTTGCTCTCTTTACTGCGACCCCAAGGGCCAGCCATGTCTGGAGGCCCGTATTGTATGACTAAGGTGAGACGCTATGGGCCTGCAGAACCCTGTGAACTTCCGTACCAGCCAGCCGAACGCGGCTGCCATGCTGGCCGCTGCCCCGCAAAAGGCGGATGCGGCACGGGATCAGGAACGCTTTGAGCGCCATCTGGACGACAACCAGCCCCGCGACACGGAAGCCGCCGACCGCCGCGACCACGACCGCCGTGCCGACCGCCGCGAACGTGACCGCGCCGCCGACGCTCGCGCCAAGCGTTCGGACGATAAGGTAACGGACGGCGATACCACGCAGACAACCGACGCGAAAAGCACGACGGCTGACACGGACGACACCTTGTCGGCGCTCGTGAACGCCACTGCCAAAAGCGATGACGCCAAGACCGGTGTGAAGCCCGAAACAACTGAAAAACCCGCCGAAACGGAAGCTGTCGCCGTTGTCGCCGCGCCGGTCGAGCTTGCCGCAACGCCGAAAGCCGCAGACGACAAGGACGCGGCGCTTGCGACCGCTAAACCCGAAGCAACCGACCCGAAGGCTGACAAGGGCGATGAACAGGCGGCCGAAGCCGACCCAAAAGCTGGAGAGCTTGCCGCCCACAGCACAGTGCCGACCGGCCACCAGACGGAAACACGCAAAAGCGACACCAAAGTCCCGAAGGCTGAACAGAAAACCACGACAGCGCCAGTGCCCGCGAGTCTGACGCCGCTGGTTGCCGCCGCCAATAATGCGCCGGTTGCCGAAGCGCCCAAGGCAGAGACAACGAATACCGATCCCGAAGCCGGTCTCACGATCAAATCCGCCGACGCCTCCGGCAACGAGGCCGCGGCGAAGTCCTCCGACAACAAGACCGACGCCAAAGCCGGTGCCGCGCAACAGGCCAACACGCCAGCCCAGACGCAGAACGCCGCCGCCGAGAAGCCGGCACAGAGCTTTGCCAAAGCCCTGGCAGCCGCCGCCGGCAGCGAGGTCACATCCGTCTCATCGACTAGCAGCAGCGCACCGGCATCCTTAAGCGATCTGCAGAATGTCTCCACGACGTCGACCCAGACGAACAACACGGCGACCGTGCGCATCGGCACCTTGCCCGGCCAGACTACACCGACACAGGTGCCCGCCATGGCGATTGCGCTGCAAGTCGCACGCAATCTGCAAAAGGGCGTCAACCGTTTCGACATTCGCCTTGATCCGGCTGAAATGGGCCGCATCGACGTGCGCATGGAAGTGAAGAAAGACGGCAAAGTGGCCGCGCATCTGATTGTCGAACGTCCCGAGACACTGGACCTTCTGCGCCGCGACGCCTCGTCCTTGCAGCAGGCACTGAACGATGCAGGTCTTCAGGCCAATTCGGACAGCCTCAACTTCTCACTGCGTGACGACAATGCGGGCAACGACGCGCAGGACTTCACCAGCAATCTTTCCGGCAATGGGAGTGTCAGCAAAGCCGACACCCAGCCCGACGAAATCGGGATGAGCCCCGTCTACAACGTCAACCTCTCCGCCAATGGCGGCGTTGATATTCGCATCTGAGCGAAAGGAACAAGACATGAGCGTTGATAGCGTAGCAGCCGCCCAAGCGGCCCAGTCCCAGGCAGCAGTCCAGTCTGCCGCCGACGTTGCCTCGTCCAAACTGTCAGGCAACTATTCGATGTTCCTGACACTGCTGACGACGCAGCTCAAGAATCAGGATCCTACGGACCCGATGAAGTCCGCCGAGTTCACGCAGCAGCTCGTTCAGTATTCCAGCGTCGAACAGCAGATCCAGACGAACAAAAATCTTGAAAGCCTTCTGAGCGCCAATATCTTCCAGGCGGCCAACACCGCCGTCGGACTGATCGGCAAGCAGGTCGAAAGCTACAGCAACGGTTCAACTCTGAAGGACGGCAAGGCCGACTGGAAGATCGAACTCGACAAGGATGCCCCGAACACCACCGTTTCAGTACTCGACAAAAACGGCGCGACGGTTTTCTCAAAGAAGATCGCAGGCACCAAGGGTGTTCAGGACTTCCAGTGGGACGGCAAGGACGCAAACGGCAAGCAGTTGGATGACGGCAGCTATTTCCTGCAGGTCAAAGCCAATGACCCCGCCGGTCTGGCAGTTCCCTCCTATATCCGCACCACAGGCATTGTAACGGCTGTCGACATCACGACGTCGAACCCGATCATCACCGTCAACGGCGCGCAGATCAAATATTCCGACGTCACCAGCGTCACCGACGTGAAGACACCCGCCAGCGACAGTTGAGACCAGAGAACAAGCCTTTTGTCGCGTCCCGCGATGGAACGGATAAGTCATTGAATTGGATCAAATTTTACCGAGCCGTTTATACGTTTTTTAAGTGCCCGGGCTGTAAGGTCCAATTCAGCAACGAGTACGGAGAATCTGTTCGATGAGTGAGCAGCACCACATCAAAATCAACTACGTGATCGGCCCCGACGGGAGTCCGCTCACTGTGGCTGACCTGCCCCCGCCGAACACAAAACGGTGGGTTATCCGCCGGAAAGCCGAAGTCGTCGCGGCTGTTCGCGGCGGCTTGATCAGTCTGGACGACGCCTGCCGTCGTTACACGCTGACGGTTGAAGAATTTTTGAGCTGGCAGCGCTCCATCGAGCGTCACGGCCTCGCCGGATTGCGCGCAACCCGCGTTCAGCAATACAGGCAGTGAGATAGACCCTGTATCTGCGTACTTACTGACCTGCAACGCCGGTGAAGGCAACTTCACCGGCGTTTTCTTGCTTTGTTCCCAAACTGTATACCGATGACAACCCCTGATCGGCAATTATTGCCGACCGCGTTAAGATTCTATTTAGGCTAAAGCGGTAATTATTTCCTACCGGCACAGGAACCGGGTTCGCTTGGGCAAATGAGCGGACCTCCGAAGGCAAAGAAATTGTCGACGACCTGGTGTCTTGCACTGACGACTATCCAAGGAACGGATGATCGCTCGGCGTGGTGACACTTGAGGTGGGAACGTGGGCGGTTTTACGAACCAATTAAAGGCGCTGGGCCCGACAAGGCTCGCAACACTCGGTCTGGTCGCAGCAGTGCTTCTGGGTGCCTTCGGCTATATGGCGATGCGCATGTCGGAAACGCCGATGGCGCTGCTTTTTGCCGATGTCGCGCCCGACGATGCGATGAAGATGACCGAAGCGCTTGACGGCATGAAGATCGCCTATGACCTCAGAGGCGACGGCACCACCATTTACGTGCCCGAAGACAAAGTGCTGAAACTGCGCATGGAACTTGCGGCCAAAGGCCTGCCCGCAGGTGGCACTGTCGGTTACGAAATTTTCGATAATGCCGACGCGCTTGGCACAACAAACTTCCTCCAGAACATCAATCATCTGCGCGCGCTTGAAGGCGAATTGTCGCGCACCATCGCCGCCATTGATGGCATCAAAGGTGTGCGCGTCCATCTCGTGCTGCCCGAACGCGAACTCTTTTCACGCGACAAACGCGAGCCCACAGCCTCGATCGTGCTCAAGGTCAGCGGCACTCTCTCCTCGACGCAGGTGAAAGCCATACAGCAGCTCGTGGCCTCTGCCGTCGAAGGCATGACGCCGGGCCATGTCTCCATTGTTGATGAACGCGGCAACCTTCTCGCAGGCGGCGCGGGCGATGACAACCAGTCGATGATCTCCGCCTCCATCGACGAACGCCGCACCGCTTACGAACAGCGCCTGCGCACGCATATCGAAGACATTGTGAGCCGCATTGTCGGCGTGGACAAAGCCCGCGTCGAAGTGACAGCGCAGATGGACTATAGCCGCGTCACCCAGACATCAGACGTTTACGATCCCAATGGTCAGGTCGTTCGCTCGACACAGACCGTTGAAGACAAATCCGACAACACAGACGGCAAAGCCTCGCAGGGCGTTTCGGTGGCCAACAATCTGCCGAACCCGAGCGGCGCCAGCGGCGACAACGGCACCACATCGCGCCAGCAGGCCAACCGCAACGAAGAAACCGTGAATTACGAAATCTCACGCACGACAAAAACCGAAGTGCAGGAACCCGGTCGCGTAAAACGCCTGTCAGTTGCCGTTCTTGTTGACGGCAATTACAAGCCCGACGCCAAAGGCCAATCCGTCTATGCGCCGCGCTCGGACGAGGAAATCACAAAGATCGAATCCCTTGTCAAATCCGCCATCGGCTTTGACAATTCACGCGGCGACCAGCTTCAGGTTGTAAACCTGCAATTTGCCGCGCCGATAACACCAGAAGAAGCGGCTCCCGTGGCCGAACCTTTCCTCGGCCTCACGAAAAGCGATTACATGCGCATCGGTGAGTTTACGGTTCTCGCCGTGCTCGCTCTCATTGCCATGTTCTTCGTCTTCCGCCCGGTTCTTTCGCGCATCGCCAGCGGCGGCTCCAACGGTGGCACACGCGGTTCCATCGGCTCGTCCCATGGCGGCCAGGGCGCAATCGTCGCACCGCAATATAATACAGACGGTTCAATGGCCCTGCCCTCGCCCGACGGCGGAGAATTGGACCCTGTATCCGTCGCGCTCATGGGCAAGACCAACCAGACATTCGACAATGACGGCTTGATCGACATCGCGCAGGTCGCCGGCAAGGTGAAGGGCTCGTCCGTTCGCAAGATCGGTGAACTCGTCTCCGTCCATCCTGACGAATCCATCTCCATTCTCCGTAGCTGGCTCCACGAAGCCGTTTAAGGAATAGACACCGTGGCAACCGCACCGAAAAAAGTTGATGACAACAAAGGACTGACCGGCCCGCAAAAGGCCGCCGTGTTCATGCTCGCGCTCGGCGCAGACGACGCGTCATCGCTCTGGGACATGTTCGACGATGACGAGATCCGCGAAATGTCGCAGATCATGTCAACGCTCGGCACGGTTCACGCAGGCACTGTCGAAAAGCTGCTCGTCGAATTTGCCTCCAAAATGTCAGGCACTGGCGCTCTCGTCGGCTCGTATGAATCGACCGAACGTCTGCTGTCGAAATTCCTTTCGGAAGACCGCGTGAACTCGGTCATGGACGAAATCCGTGGCCCTGCCGGTCGGACCATGTGGGAAAAACTCGCCAATGTGAACGAACAGGTGCTCGCAAGCTATCTGAAGAACGAATATCCCCAGACGGTTGCGGTCGTGCTCTCGAAAATTCGTCCCGACCATGCCGCCCGCGTGCTGCCTTATCTGCCGGAAGACTTCGCGCTTGAAGTCGTCACCCGCATGTTGCGCATGGAAACGGTGCAGAAGGATATTCTCGACAAGGTCGAGCAGACGCTGCGCGCCGAATTCATGTCGAACCTGTCACGCACCAACCGTCGCGATAGCCACGAGCTGATGGCCGAAATCTTCAATAATTTCGACCGCCAGACCGAAGGCCGTTTCCTTGCGGCCCTCGAAGAACGCTCACGCGACAGCGCCGAAAAAATCAAGGCATTGATGTTCACCTTCGAGGATCTGGCCAAACTCGATCCCGGCTCGGTCCAGACGCTACTGCGCTCTATCGACAAGAACAAACTCGGCATCGCGCTCAAAGGCTCGTCCGACACGATGCGCGACCTCTTCTTCGCCAATATGTCCGAACGCGCCGCGAAGATTTTGCGCGAAGACATGGAGATGATGGGCCCTGTGCGTCTCAAAGACGTCGATGAAGCCCAGATGACCATGGTGAACATCGCCAAAGACCTGGCACAGAAGGGCGAGATTATGATCTCCGCCAATAACGACGAAGATGAACTGATCTACTGACCGACGACAAGACCGAGTGATCCCGTAGCGCGTAACCTGAGCACAGACTGACATGAAGCAGGCCGTAAAATTCATCTTCGACACACGTTTCGACAACGGCTCCGAGCCCGCGTCCAAATCGTCCGCGAAGGCTGCGTCGGTCTTTTCGAAGGAAGAGATCGAACGCGCGCGCGCCGAAGGCTATGCGTCAGGCTTCATCGAGGGCGAGACCAGAGCACGCGCTCAATCCGACGCCGAAGTCGCGCAGGCGATGGAACATTTCGCCGCCAATGCGGGCAGCCTGCTCGCCGCACTTCAGGCCGAAAGCGCCGTCATCCGTGGCGAGGCTGCCTCGCTCGCCCTTGTGGCTGTGCGCAAGCTCGCGCCCGCTCTCGTCGCCACGCGCCCGCAGGCCGAAATCGAAGCCGTGCTGCGCGATTGCCTGACGCATCTCAATCGCGAGCCGCATATCGTACTGCGCGTATCGGAAAATCTGGTTGAACAACTGAAGTCGGTTGTGGACCGCATGGCGATGGAGCGCGGCCTCGCCGGTCGCATCATTCTCCTCGGCCAGAACGACGTTGCCGAAGGTGACTGCATTGTCGAATGGGCCGATGGCGGCGTTGTCCGCTCGCGAGCCGACATCGAAGCCGAACTGAACGAAATTGTTGAGCGCTATATCGCAACGCTCTCCGCGCCGAAAGCCGATTTCAACCGCCTCGCTATCCCCGAAGCGCGCTAACAGGAATAAAGACCATGTCAAATCAGGACGACGAAATCTCCCTGCCCGATCTCGCTGCCGCCGAACCTTTGAGCGCTAATGTCGCGCTGAATGACGATGACAATGACCCCGAACATGTCCGCATGGCGCATGATCTCGAAGCCGTGTTTGACGTGCCCGTCAATGTCTCGGCGGTTCTCGGCAAGACACATATGGAAGTGTCGAGCCTCCTGAAGCTCGGTCGCGGCACCATCGTCGAACTTGACCGCAAGGTCGGCGAAGCAATCGACATCTATGTCAATGACCGCCTCGTTGCGCGCGGCGAAGTGGTGGTCGTCGATGAACGCCTCGGCGTCACCATGACCGAAATCATCAAAGGCGGCATCAACTAACCTGCCCCTGAGAACCTGAACAAGTTTTGTAACGAACATAATAAAAGAAAGAGGAGTGTCGCACATGCGCCTTCTGATCGTCGGAACTCTGAACGGCCAGCTCTCCACCGCCACAAAAATGGCGATGGCGAAAGGGGCCAAGGTCATTCACACAGAAACAGTGGCACAGGCCATTGAAACTCTGCGTTCTGGCCGCGGCGCCGATCTCCTCATGGTTGATGTTCGTTGCGACATTGCCGAAATGATTGCAGCGCTCACTGCCGAACATATCTGCGTACCGGTTGTGGCTTGCGGCGTCGACACAGACGCACGCGCCGCCGTCAACGCGATCCGTGCAGGTGCCAAAGAATATATCCCGCTGCCGCCCGACGCCGAACTCATCGCCGCTGTGCTCGCCGCCGTCGCCGATGACGGCCATTCCTTCATCTTCAAAGATCCGAAAATGTCGGAAATGATCCGCCTCGCCGATCAGGTCGCACCGTCCGACGCCTCGATCCTCATCACCGGCGAAAGCGGCTCCGGCAAGGAAGTCATGGCGCGCTATCTCCACCGCAAATCGCTGCGTCGCGACAAGCCGTTCATCTCGGTGAACTGCGCAGCCATTCCGGAAAACCTGCTCGAGTCCGAACTTTTCGGCCACGAAAAAGGAGCTTTCACCGGCGCTGTCGCGCGTCGTATCGGAAAATTTGAAGAAGCCGATGGTGGCACACTGCTGCTCGACGAAATTTCGGAAATGGATTTGCGCCTGCAAGCCAAATTGCTCCGCGCCATTCAGGAACGCGAGATCGACCGCGTCGGCGGTAAAGCGCCTGTCAAGGTCAACATCCGCATTCTCGCGACTTCGAACCGCGATCTACAGGGCGATGCGCGTGTCGGCCGTTTCCGCGAAGACCTTTACTATCGTCTCAACGTCGTCAACCTGAACCTGCCGCCGCTGCGCGAACGCCCTGCCGACATTCTCGCTCTCGCCGATCATTTCGCTGAACGTTATGCCCGCGCGAACGGCATTGCGGCCAAACCGATCTCGGTCCAGGCCCGTCGTTTCCTTGCCCGTCACAACTGGACCGGCAACGTGCGCGAACTCGAAAATACGATGCACCGCGCCGTACTGCTGACCACGGGTCCGGAAATCGACGTCGAAGCGATCCGCCTACCCGATGGGAGCCGTCACGACGAAAACGCGTCAACACATTCCATTGTACAGAAAGCCGCCTCGGTTGCCGACAGTGTCACGCGCAACTTCGTCGGTCGCACGGTTTCCGAAGTCGAGCAGGACCTGATCCTCAAGACGCTCGATCATTGCCTCGGCAACCGCACCCATGCGGCCAACATCCTCGGTATCTCGATCCGTACACTGCGCAACAAGCTTAAAGAGTATGGCGATGCCGGTGTCAGCGTTCCGATGCCGGGCGGCGAACAGCGCGTTGCTTTCGGCTAACAATAATTTCTGAATTCAGAAACACGACTTTCGGGGAACGCATCGCATGAGCGACGCAGCGACAAACAGCAAGACCGGCGGCATGTTGAGCGCCTTTGGCTTTCCGGGGCTCACGCCGCTCGGCATTCTCAACAATCTGACGAAGCGCGGCGACCTCGCACTCGCTATCGGCATTATGACGATCATCGTCGTGCTGATCCTGCCAATGCCTGCCTTCCTGCTCGATTTCTCGCTGGCGATCTCGATCACCTTCTCTGTCCTCATCCTGATGACAGCCCTCTTCATCCAGAAGCCGCTGGAGTTCAGCGCCTTCCCGACCATCCTTCTCATCGCCACCATGATGCGCCTCGCGCTCAATCTGGCGACCACACGCCTCATCCTCTCGCATGGCCACGAAGGCACCGACGCCGCCGGTCACGTCATTCAGGCCTTCGGCAATTTCGTGATGCAGGGCAATTTTGTTATTGGCGTCATCGTCTTCGCGATCCTCGTGATCGTGAACTTCGTTGTGATCACCAAAGGTTCGGGCCGTATCGCTGAAGTCGGTGCGCGGTTCAGTTTGGACGCCATGCCCGGCAAGCAGATGGCGATCGACGCTGACCTGTCCGCCGGTCTCATCGACGAAAAAGTCGCCAAGCAGCGCCGTAGCGATCTTGAAAATGAAAGCTCCTTCTTCGGTTCGATGGACGGTGCGTCGAAATTCGTGCGCGGTGACGCGGTTGCGGGCCTCCTCATCACCTTCATCAATGTCATCGGTGGCATCATTGTCGGCGTCGTGCAGAACGGCCTGACCTTCGCCGACGCGACGCACACATATACAGTGCTCACCGTCGGCGACGGTCTTGTGAGCCAGATACCGGCACTGATCGTTTCGACCGCCGCCGGTCTTCTCGTTTCCAAAGTCGGCGTCGAGGGCGCCGCCGACAAAGCCATGTTCGCGCAATTATCGGGCTACCCGCAGGCGCTCGGCCTCTCCTCCGCCGTCATGGGTCTGATGGCCTTTCTTCCCGGCCTGCCGATGATCCCCTTCATGGCACTCTCGATTGCAACCGGCGCACTTGCTTACTATTCCAAGAAGTCGGCCCGCGAAAAGGTCGAAGCAGCAGACCTCGCCGTAGTGAACGAAGCCGCCGCCGTGCCTGCCGCCGAAGAGCCGATCAGCAGCGCGCTTAAGATGGACGAATTGCGCCTCGAAATCGGCTATGCGCTGCTGCCGCTCATCAACGGCAAAGAACATCAGAAACTCACCGACCAGATCAAGGCGCTGCGCCGCCAGATGGCCAGCGACATGGGTTTTGTCATGCCGTCGGTGCGCATTCTCGACAATGTGCAGCTCGAAGCCAATGCCTATGCGATCCGCGTCAAGGAAGTCGAAGCCGGTCGCGGTGATGTTTATGTCAATCAACTCCTCGTCATGGATCCGATGGGCAGCCAGATCGAATTGCCGGGCCTGCACACGACCGAACCCGCTTTCGGCCTTCCCGCGACATGGATCGACGAAAACCTGCGCGAAGAAGCCTCCTTCCGCGGCTACACAGTTGTCGATCCGCCGACCGTGCTCACCACGCATCTCACCGAGATCATCCGCGACAACATGGCCGATCTTCTGTCTTATGCCGAAGTGCAGAAGCTCATCAACGAGCTTGGGCCGGAGCATAAGAAGCTCGTCGAAGACATCGTGCCGACGCAGATCACGATCACAGGCATCCAGCGTGTGCTCCAGACATTGCTGACAGAACGCATTTCGATCCGCGATCTGCCAACAATCATGGAAGGCATCGCCGAAGCCGTGGGTCATACGCAGAGCCTCAACATGATCACAGAGCATGTACGCGCCCGCCTTGCCCGCCAGATTTGTGCCGCTCATGTCGACCAGAACAACGCGCTGCCACTCGTCACACTGTCGCCGCGCTGGGAACAGTCGTTTGCAGAATCGATCGTGGGTCAGGGCGAAGACCGCCAGCTTGCGATGCAGCCCTCAAAGTTGCAGGAATTCATCGCCTCGATGCGCGACACGTATGAAGAGGCGGGCCGCGCGGGCGAAAGCCCCGTGCTGCTGACAAGCCCCGGTGTGCGTCCCTTCGTGCGCTCGATTGTCGAACGCTTCCGCCCGCAGACATTCGTTATGTCGCAAAGCGAAATCCACCCCCGTGCGCGCCTTCGCACCATCGGCTCGATCTGAACGGACCAAAACAGACGACGACCGAAAACAATCAACGCGGCGAAAATCGCGAGGGATCTCGGCATTTCAACGCAATTTCACAAAACTGAAATACAAAACCTGTAAGCGCCCGACGATATTGCGCCGCGCACAAACTAATTTCGCGCGTCATTGCTCTGGACGCTGTCCCAAATTGGTCTAACCTGCCTCTGCCTCGAAATTGTGCAATCGGTCACGTTTCGAGACACGAGAAGAGTGTGCGTTATTTGGGGGAACTAAAATGGAATTGAACGATCTCGTAAACCAGGGACTTGACCTGGTCCGTCAGGGCTTCAGCACTATTGATTCAGTGCAAGGCATCGTTATCGCTGTAATCGCCGCCGCAGTCATGCGTCATGCGGGCCAACTCATCGGCA
This sequence comes from Pseudomonadota bacterium, assembly GCA_040390855.1. Taxonomy (GTDB): domain Bacteria; phylum Pseudomonadota; class Alphaproteobacteria; order Parvibaculales; family Parvibaculaceae; genus Parvibaculum. The sequence goes on along the minus strand of JAZJXO010000013.1, from coordinate 67,056 downwards.
CGGCGATTGCGGCAACGATCATCCATGAAATTGTGAGCATCGTGCGCCGGGCCATGGCAGACGGCGGCTCGATCCACCTGCCCGACTTTACCAATCCGGATGTCTGGAAACTGATCGCCGTGCGCTTTCTGGGATACCTTGTGGTGATCTGCATTCTCTACATCATCCGCCGCACATTGATCCGCAACTGATTAGTCGATCCGCAACTGATTAGTCGATCCGCAACTGACTAGTCGCGGAAGTTCTCATATTGCAGGGGCTGTTCGATTTTCAGCTCTTTGACAAACTGGATCGCGGCCTGAAGGTCATCGCGTTTCTTGCCCGTGACGCGCAGCTCGTCGCCCTGAATGGCGACCTGCACCTTCAGGCTCGATCCTTTGATGTCTTTGACGATCTGCTTGGCAAGGTCTTTTTCGATCCCGTTCTTGATCAGAACTTTCTGGCGCACACTCTGGCCTGCCGCTTTTTCGGAATCCTTGTATTCGAGCACACCGGGGCTCACCTGACGGCGCACGAGATGACCGGTCAGCAATTCATGCATCTGCTTGAGCTTCAATTCATCATCGGCATTGATCGTGATTTCCTGCTCTTTGCGCTCGATGGTGCATTTCGAGCCCTTGAAGTCATAACGCTGCGCGACTTCCTTCACCACGTTTTGCAACGCGTTGTCGATTTCGGGGAAATTGGTTTTGGAAACAATATCGAAAGAAGGCATGACGCTCCGCCGCTCAGTAAAATTGACAGAGCCCATTCTAGCGGAGTGCGATGTGAAAGTGTAGGCGGCTTATCTGGGGATGACGATCAATGGCGGCGGTGAATGCCGAGCGCCACTTCATCAAGCTGCACCTGCTCGACGCGCATGACTTCCTTGCGTATCTTGCGTTTGCGGTTGTCCTCGATCACTTCATATTTTTTGAGTTCGCGGAAGGCGTCGGACAATTCTTCTTTGGCGCCGTCGAGCTGGGCTTCGATGTCGGCAATGGACGTGAGAATGTTCTGACGACGGCGAATAACGGATTTTGCAAACATCGGATAAGCGAAATGCGCGACGTCAGAGATACCCGCTCTTTTCTGCTCGGCCTCGACCTGTGCTTCCAGCTCGCGCTCACGGGCACGAAACTCCTGAATCATCAATTCAAGCTCGGCAAGTTTGCGGCGCTTTTCATCGACATGAAAGCGGTGCAGACGGATGAGTGAGTCGCGGTTACGCATCTTCTAATTCCTTCTGCGCCCGTCAGACATTTGCGTCTCTGGGCGGCATGGGCTGCGCAAGGATCTCTTCGAGCATGGCGTATCCGGTTGCCATGTCGGTGGCCTCGTCCTTGCGCTGACCTAAAAACCTATCAAGAGCAGGTTGATAAAAAATTGCTTCATCAACAATTTGATCTGAACCGGCACGGTAAGCACCCAGACGGATCAGCTCTTCCATATCGTCATAGGTTGCAAGCAGCGCCCGCGCCCGACGGATCAGTGCGTTTTCTTCTTCGTTGTTACATCCGGGCATTGTGCGCGAAACAGATTTCAGAATATTAACCGCGGGATAACGTCCGCGTTCAGCTATGGACCGTTCCATGACGATATGACCGTCGAGAATCGAACGGACCGCGTCAGCAACGGGTTCGTTGTGATCGTCGCCGTCGACGAGAACGGTAAAAATCCCAGTGATCGTCCCCTGACCTGTGCCGGGACCGGCACGCTCAAGGAGCTTCGGCAATTCGGCAAAGACGGTCGGCGTATAGCCTTTGCTGGTCGGCGGCTCACCGGCAGAGAGTCCGATTTCGCGCTGGGACATGGCAAAACGCGTGACACTGTCCATCATGCAGAGAACGTCCTCGCCTTTGTCGCGGAAAAATTCGGCCAGAGCGAGCGTGAGATAAGCGGCCTGACGACGCATCAGGGCGGCCTCGTCAGAGGTCGCCACGACGACAACAGAACGCGCAAGACCTTCCGCACCAAGATCATCTTCAAGAAATTCCTGCACTTCACGGCCACGCTCGCCGATCAGGCCGATCACAGCAACGCCGCAGGCGGTGTTGCGCGCCATCATGGAGAGCAGCACGGACTTGCCGACGCCGGAGCCAGCGAAAATCCCCATGCGCTGACCACGGCAGGTGGTCAGAAACGTATTGAGAGCCCGGACACCGAGATCGACCTTGCCTTTGACGCGCTGGCGCGTATGGGCCGGCGGCGGCGCGCTACGCAGATTATAAGGAACGGAGCCCTGCCCGATGGGGCCCTTGCCGTCAATCGGCTGGCCCATCGCGTTAACAACACGGCCGAGCCAGGCCTCGCAAGGGTAAACATGGGGCTCCTCGGCACTCACGACAGCTTTACAGCCGACGCCGATGCCGGAAAGCTCACCGAAAGGAAGGCAGAGGGCGCGACCATCACGGAAGCCAACCACCTCACAATCAATGTAGGCACCCGAACGGCTCGACACGGCAAGGCGGCTGCCGACGCCCATGGCATGAAGAGGACCGGCAACTTCCACCATCAGGCCCTGGATGGAGACCACCCGACCATAATGCTGAATGTCCGAAATCCCGTTGATTTCTGCCAGTAATGACTGCACGTGTCTTCGCTCCGCATGAGGAGGCCGCAAGGATCAGGCGCGGATCCGGCACGGAACCGCTGCAACCTCCCGTTCATCATGCCGCCAAGACTTTAAGACGACGTAAACCTTGATCACCGAAACTATGAATTATGCCGCAAGGCCCGCGACGGAACTAAAAGCAGCCACTCTCACTCCGCACACCCCCTATAGAATGTGTACGTTTACCCCGCGCAAACGCCTGTTAAGCAGGTCTTCCAAAAAAATATCAAATTTTCAGAAAAAATCTTCACGCCGGTTAACCTTTGTTAACCAAATAAGGTTACCGTCTCCTTGTGGATAGATTTGGGCTTGGCGGTAATGCTACCGCGCGACCGCATAGAGGGGCATCCCATGAGAGTTCTGCTCATTGAAGACGATAGTGCAACCGCTCAGAGCATCGAGTTGATGCTGAAATCTGACGGTTTTAATGTGTACACAACCGACCTTGGCGAAGAAGGGGTCGATCTCGGCAAATTGTACGATTACGACATCATCCTCCTTGACCTGAACCTCCCCGATATGAGCGGCTATGAAGTCCTCAAATCGCTCCGTACAGGCAAAGTCACAACGCCGATCCTCATTCTCTCCGGTCTTGCCGGCATCGAGAACAAGGTACGCGGCCTCGGCTTCGGTGCCGACGACTATATGACAAAACCCTTCCACAAGGACGAACTCGTCGCGCGCATCCACGCCGTCGTGCGCCGCTCGAAGGGCCATTCGCAATCCGTCATCAACACGGGCAAGCTCACAGTGAACCTCGACACCAAGACCGTCGAAGTCGACCAGAGCCGCGTGCACCTGACGGGCAAAGAATATCAGATGCTGGAACTGCTCTCGCTGCGCAAGGGCACCACGCTGACCAAGGAAATGTTCCTGAACCACCTTTACGGCGGCATGGACGAACCGGAACTCAAGATCATCGACGTGTTCATCTGCAAGCTGCGCAAGAAACTCGCAGCCTCGACAGGCGGCGATCACTATATCGAAACCGTCTGGGGCCGTGGCTATGTGCTGCGCGATCCGATCGAGGGTTCGGTGCGGGTGGCAGCTTCCGCCTGACCGCACAGAAATCACAACGAAAAGGGCGCTTCTCCGGAAGCGCCTTTTTTGTTTGGACCGTCAGAAACGGGACTTAGGCAGCAGGTGCCGCTTCAATAACAAAACTCTCGCCGTCCATCTTCGCAGCAATATCGAGTTTCAACTCGCGCGCGACGAGGCCTGTGAAATAAGGCTGGGCCGCACGGGCATCAAGGAAACGATCTGCCGAGCGGCCGCCGAGAAAGGCCAGCGTTTCATCGGGCACACGCGCCGCCTGTCCCGTCGAGCGCACGGTGATGCGCGGCGCTTTGAGATCATCGCCCGCAATCGTGAGCGCCACTTCGCCGCCGCGCGGTATGGCGGCAATGCCGATAAGCAGCATGTTGAGAGCGAGCTTCACGAAATCCTTGCCGATGGTCGCGTGCGGTGCCGTCCAGACAAGGCTCGCCTTCTCGCTTTTCATCAGCCCTTCGGCGACAGCGCGCGCATCACCAAGATCAAGCTCGGCGCCGGCAGAGCCCGCTGCGCCAAAGGCGAGACGTGCAAATTGTAACTTGGCGGATGCCTGAGCCGCACTCTTGGTGATGAGGTCCATCGCGTGAACACGCATTTCCGGATCGTCATCATCTTCGAGCACTTCAAGCCCGTTGGTGATTGCGCCCACGGGGCTGATCACGTCATGGCAGACGCGGCTGCACAGCAACGCGGCGAGTTCGAGTGCGGATACGTCGTCCTGATTAGTGCTCATTCGCTGCCCCGGAAATACGAAACGCCCTCAAACCATGCGCTGGTGACAGAACTGCCCCGCAACGTAAAAACCCTATAGCCTGATACCATTGCATTGCAAAATAAACCAGCCTTGACCCGTTGGGTTTTGGGTGTTGTTCTCCGCTCCGGCCCGCGCTGACCCGCCCGACAAGTCCTTGAGATGATAAAGAGAGTGCAATGTCCATCAATTACGCCGCCCTGACAAATGAGCTGATCCGCATCTCTTTGAAAGCAGGCGCGGCGATCATGGTGCATTACGTCAACGGCGTCACCGCGACCCACAAGGAAGACAAATCACCGGTCACCATTGCCGATCAGGAAGCCGAAGACATCATCCTTGCCGAACTCAAAGCCCTCGCGCCCGACATTCCGGTTGTGTCCGAAGAAGCCGCCGCCGCAGGCTTTGTGCCTGCTTTCACCGACCGTTTCTTTCTCGTCGATCCGCTCGACGGCACCAAGGAGTTTCTGAACAAGAACGGCGAATTCACCGTCAACATCGCGCTCATCGAGCATCGCGTACCGACAGCAGGCGTCGTCTATGCACCTGCCAAAGAGCGCATGTTCTATGCAGTCGGACCCGATGTGGCTTTTGAGCTTGCCGTCGCGCCCAATGCCAGCGGCACTTTTGCAAGCGCGGACGCAAAACAGATCCATGTGCGCACGCCTGACAGCGACGGGTTGATCATCATTGCCAGCCGCACACATCGTGACCAAAAGACCGAAGAATATCTCAGCCACTACAAGGTGAAGGAATTTCTGGCCGCCGGTTCGTCCTTGAAATTCTGTCTGATCGCTGCCGGTGAAGCCGACCTCTATCCCCGCCACGGTCGCACGATGGAATGGGACACGGCGGCAGGCCATGCGGTGCTCGCCGCTGCGGGCGGATCGGTCAAGCAACTCGACGGCTCGCCGCTGCTCTACGGCAAATCCGAACGCGGTCTGGACAATCCCTATTTCGTCGCGCGTGGCGGTGCCTGAATGAAAAACGGCGCCCTCCGAAGAGGGCGCCGTTCCCGTGAGGTCCAAGCGTAAATAACCGCCCGGACCCAAGCTGTCGAGGCCACGGAATAGGGACAGCGGACCGGCGCGGACACTCTGTTGGCCCCCCGACCCTCAGCGATCCGCACCGGCCTCGCCTGCCACATATGAGCGGCGGCGAATGCTGTCTGCCCTGATAACTGCAACCGCTGTGCCGGGCGAAAAACTGATGATCTGTGTCAAAAAGGTACATTTGCCATCATTATTGGCCTATCTCACCCGAATTATGCGGGCTTTGCCCCCGTTTTGACACCATGCCTGCGCTAGACTCAACCAAGTGAGTCGGCCAAGTGAGTCAACCTGTGCCGCCAAACAACAAACGGCTTGCGCCCGCTCCTATGGATTCATGCCAAATCGCCCCCCATCGACAGGACCAAAATATGTTTCCTCGTGCCCTTGGCTTCCTCCTGCTGACCGGCCTTCTCGCCGCAACAACAACCCTCACCGTGCCCGCCGAGGCCGAGGAAACACAGCAACAGGCCCCAGCCGTTGATTCCCACGCGCAGACTTACTCGGAGGGCGAAATCATTGCGGAAGCAGGCCAGGTGTTCGGCGGCACAGCCAAAGGATTGGCCGATGCCGTGCACTCGGTTTTCAAGAAATACGGCGAGCCCAATGCCTATATCAAAGGCGAGGAAGTATCTGGTGCCGTCGTGCTCGGCCTGCGCTACGGCGTCGGCACGCTCAACATGAAATCGGGCGGGTCACAAAAGGTTTACTGGCAGGGTCCGAGCGCCGGTTGGGACTTCGGCGGCAATGTCGTGAAGGTCTTTACACTTGTCTATAACTTGCCGGACGGCGAAAAAATCTACCAGCGCTTCCCCGGTGTCGAAGGTAGTGCCTATTTAATTGCCGGTATCGGCATCAATTATCAGCAGCGTAATAACATCATTTTGGCACCAATGCGCGCGGGCGCGGGCCTCCGGCTCGGTGCCTCGGTGGGCTATCTCAAATACACCAGAACGCGTGAATGGTTGCCCTTCTGACACGGGCCATGGTTAAGATTTCGCCCTGACGGATCAAGGCTGGATGCTCCGGTCTTTTTCTGGCAGGGTTCGCAAACTCGCTGTCCCACAGTGAATACTCGGCCACACTGATTTTTCAGAAAACAGCGAAGGCGCGGCAATGCTCGAAACCCTGATGTTGATCGCTCTTGGTTTTTTGATCGCGACGCTTTTCGGTTTGATCGCCGTACAACTGACATGGCGCAGCGCCGTCAAGCAGACAACCCGCAAGCTCACCGAAGATCTGAACCTTGATGAGTTGAAACAAAGTGCCGACCGCGCCGCACGCCTCGGTGTCAATCTTCAGGACAAGCAGCAGGAAGTATCGGGTCTCACCGCCCGGAACACGCAGCTCGAAGAAACACTGGCGGGCGTGCGCGACCACGCGCAGCAACTCAACGACGAAATTGCAACCCTGCAACAGCTACACGCCACAGCACAGGCCGAAGCGGAAACACATCTTCAAAATGTCACGCAGTTGCAAGCGCGCGTTGATGCGCTGGAAACCGCCGCACGTCAGGACCTTGAACAACGCGGCGCTGTCGAAAAGCAGTTGCGCACACTGGGCGACAAAGCAAACCGCCTGCTCGCCGATATGTCGTCTGTCGCCGCCGAAATCGGCAATGCCCACGGCCTTCTGGCCCCCGCTCCCGCCCGGGTCTTCAATCCGCCCGCAAGCCAGGCATCGCCCGTAACAGAAGAACCGGAATCGCCGCCGTTACCACTCTCAACGACCTCCCGCACGACGCCGGTTCCCGTGGCTCCGGTGTTGCTTACGCCGTTCACGGATGATGATGACGTGCTGCTGAGCGATGACATGCCGGACTTTGCCGAGATCAAAGCATCCCTTGCCGCTATGGGAGAGGGTCAACCGCTGCCCGCCGACATCACCGCCGAACCGGCAAGCGCGACCGAAAGCTACATCGCCGACCGCCTCCGCGCCCTCAAAGACGGCGTCACGGCGCAGGCCTGAGAAAACCCAACAAAATCAAAGGCCCTTTTCGAGCATGGTATCCCCAAGGGGAATCGAACCCCTGTTTTCGCCGTGAGAGGGCGACGTCCTGACCGCTAGACGATGGGGACAGATCAGGCATGGCGGACATTCCGTATAGTCGTTCGCGGAATCACAGGCAAGCCCCTGATTTCAGAGCATTTTCCGGCTTCCAACATGGAACCGCTCTAGGGGGCGTGCCCTAAAAAATGACGTCTGCACTGCGGCAAACGGGCGCAGATTTGACATAGGTGTATTATGCCCATGTCAAAACATGTCATTTTCACAAGTAATTGCAATGGGTTAAACGAAACGATGACAGTGTTATCCGTCTGCGGAGCGTGTTGCAGCGCACCATTTTTCTCTTTGACACTTTGTCACAAACGGGCGATAACTTAGCCACGAAAGTTGATCGATCCTCCTCCCCGATCTCTGCTTTCAGTAGTTGCCGCCAACGCCTTCCTCCCTCCTCCCTAGGCGTTGGCGGCACCCTCTTCGTCCCCCCCCTCCCTTCGAAACGGCACGGCACGGCAACTTGCATGACCTGCAAGGGCGGTCTTTTCGCGCGAAGTCGGGCGTTTCAAAGTCGGGTTCGACGATTGGTCAGGCAAGCCTGCGCAGCAACGCGCAAGCGCACTGTCCTCGCCTATGCGTTAAGGCTTCGAGGCGTCAGCAAGACCCGTGATCGGGTGGAGACGGAAGCGGCCAAGCTCGGCTCCGCTCTTCACATTGAGGATAATGATTTCATCCCCGCCTGCGCCTGCCACGTGAACAGCGGCACGGTCTTCATTGAGCGTGACGGAGCGCACAACATCGCCCTTCTCGATCGCCACATCCGATAGGCCGAACTGACCACCCGGCCCGACAACGCGGGCAGACATGGCGGCGGGATCGGAGGCGCGCTTGACGATGGTTGTGACCACGAGGGCGAAACCGGCAAGGAGAAGCACACCCATGACCGTGACTGCGACCTTGAGAACCATCATGCGGGGGGCGGGCGGGGTTTCCAACGGGGTCTCACCGACGCTATCTTCTGCCATGACTTTATCTCCGGAAATTCTGCCAGTCGGCCAACGCCATATCGTCACCGTCGGACCCGACGGTGCGGGCTTGCGCCTCGACAAGTACCTCACCGACGCCATCGAGAGCAAGGCGGCAAATGAAGAGGTACTCACGACGGAGGTTTTGTCGCGGGCGCGGGTAACCCATCTCATCAAGGAAGGCCGTGTGGCACGCCGCCTCGACAGCGGCCCCGTGCCCGTGATCGACGCCTCCTACAAGGTGAAGCCCGACGAGACTTACGAAGTGATCGTGCCCGCCCCGCGCGCGGCAAGGCCTGAAGCACAGGCGATTGATCTCGAAGTCGTCTATGAAGACGCCGACCTCATCGTCATTATGAAACCGGCGGGGCTTGTCGTGCATCCTGCTGCCGGCAATCACGACAACACATTGGTCAATGCGCTGCTCGCCCATTGCGGCGAGAGTCTGTCCGGCATCGGCGGCGAGAAACGGCCGGGCATCGTCCATCGTCTCGACAAGGACACGAGCGGGCTGATGGTGGTCGCCAAAAACGACCGCGCCCATCGCCATCTCTCCGAACAATTTGCCGCCCATGGACGCGATGGTCGCCTCACACGCGCCTACACCGCGATTGTCTGGGGCGCACCGCTGCCGCATGTCGGCACGATCAACGCCAATCTCGCGCGCTCGTCCCACAACCGCACCAAAATGGCCGTGTCGAAAACACAAGGCCGCACAGCCATCACGCATTACAAAGTGCGCGAGAATTACGGCAAGCCCGCCGAAGCAAGCCGCGTCGAATGCGAACTCGAAACCGGACGCACGCATCAGATCCGCGTGCATATGACCGCCATCGGCCATCCCCTGCTCGGCGACCAGACCTACGGCACCGGCCAGCAGACGCGCCGCGTGAAAATCTCGGAGGCCGCACAGGCCGCCCTCACACGCCTCAACCGGCAGGCGCTCCACGCGCATCATCTGGGCTTTGAACATCCCGTGACCGGAGAAATTATGACCTTCGACGCCGATATTCCCGCCGACATGCAGGAACTTATCGACGCGCTGAAAAAGGGATAAGCTCGACCGATCCGCCGTTCGGTTCTGCGTTCCGCCGCTGTGGTTTAGAACAATTCCACTTTTTTGGCGGGAATGACCTTTTTTGGACAGATTCCGATCCTATATAGGTGAATGGTTGCGCGCGCACCGGATGAAACCGGCCTCCCCGCAGTCGTGACCGAGAGGGGTACTGCAATGACGACTTCCGTAAAACCGGCCTCGACGAAACTTGTTCCGGTGAAAACCGCAACGACGCCCGCGCTTGCGCCCAGTTCAAGCCCCGAAGTGTCGCTGTCGCGCTACCTACAGGACATCCGCAAATTCCCTATGCTGGAGCCGCAGGAAGAATACATGCTGGCCAAGCGCTGGAAGGAACACGAGGACGGCGAAGCCGCGCAGAAACTCGTCACAAGCCATCTGCGCCTCGTCGCCAAAATCGCCATGGGCTATCGTGGCTATGGCCTGCCCATAGGCGAAGTGATTTCGGAGGGCAATGTCGGGCTGATGCAGGCGGTCAAACGCTTTGAACCGGAAAAAGGATTCCGCCTCGCAACCTATGCGATGTGGTGGATCCGCGCCTCCATTCAGGAATATATCCTGCGCTCGTGGAGCCTCGTCAAAATGGGCACCACGGCGGCACAGAAGAAACTGTTTTTCAATCTGCGCAAAGTCAAAGGCCAGATTCAGGCCATCGAAGAAGGCGATCTGCACCCGGAGCATGTGACGACGATTGCCACGCGGCTCGGCGTGACCGAAGAGGAAGTCGTGTCGATGAACCGGCGCATGTCGGGTCCCGATAATTCACTGAACGCCCCCTTACGCGTCGATAGCGAAGGCGGCGAATGGCAGGACTGGCTCGTCGATGACACGGCGGATCAGGAAGTGATGCTCGGCGACCGCGAGGAAACCGAACTGCGCAATGAAATGCTCGCCAAAGCCATGCAGTCATTGAACGAACGCGAGATGCATATCCTGACCGAACGCCGCCTGCGCGATGAACCGGCAACGCTTGAGGACTTGAGCCAGGAATACGGCATCAGCCGCGAACGCGTCCGCCAGATCGAAGTCCGCGCCTTCGAGAAATTGCAGAAGGCGATGAAAGCGGAAATGCGCGACCAGTCCGACGCACGCCGCGAAGCGCTGGCGGATATGTGATCCGTTTACTGACGGAGCATTGAATAGAAAGGCCGCTCCCATGAGCGGCCTTTTTTCGAGGGAACGAAGGCGTGGACGCGCGGGACAAGCGTGGCCATGACGGAGAGGGATCAGGCGCTCACACCCGTTCCGATCGAGCACACAACGCCGGTCCCGCCGAGGCCGCAATAGCCGGAGGGATTTTTGGCAAGATATTGCTGGTGATATTCTTCAGCAAAATAGAAATCACCTGCGTCGAGAATTTCGGTCGTGATTGCGGGGTAGCCCGCTTCCTTCAGGCCGGATGCATAAGCCTCGCGTGATGCCTCGGCGGCGGCGCGTTGCGCGGGACGCGTCACATAAATACCCGAACGATATTGCGTCCCCATATCATTGCCCTGCCGCATCCCTTGCGTCGGGTTGTGATTTTCCCAGAAGGTTTTGAGCAGCGTTTCGTAAGAGACTTTTTTCGGGTCAAAGACGACAAGCACGACTTCATTGTGACCGGTACGACCGGAGCAGACCTCTTCGTAGGTCGGGTTGGGCGTATAGCCTGCTGTATAGCCCGCCGCTGTCACGATGACGCCCGGCACAGTCCAGAATTTGCGCTCGGCGCCCCAGAAGCAACCAAGGCCAAAGACCGCTGTCTCGCTGCCCGCCGGATAGGGACCCTTGAGTGGCGCGCCGTTCACGAAATGCTTCGCGGCGGTCGGAATCGCGACATCGCGTCCCTTGAGTGCATCGGCAGGATCCGGCATTTCGGCTTTTTTGCGGAGCATGAACATGGGCGCGTCTCCTTCGATCTGTGGGGTGACGCATAATATGGGGATTGAAGCTTGGATGCAAAAGAAGGCTACTACGGGGCCTCATCCGCCGACATGCCGAATTTCAGCAGGTTGCCGTGAGGGTCCCAGATGTAAAATTCTTTCATACCCCAAGGCCGCACGGCAAAATCGGAAATGCGTTCGCCATCGACAGGATTACTACCGATGCCCTTTGTTGAGTATTCCGCAAAAAGTGCAGGAATCTGGCCACCACGAATCTAGCAGGCCGAGTTTTCCGGATGGACGCGGTCACCGGTGAGCCAGAAGTGGATTTCCATATCGTTGCGGGCCACGATCACATAATCGGCATAGGACTCGGTTTTGAAACCGAGTTTGGTTTCATAAAAGCGCGCGGTTTCGGCGAGGTCGAGCGAGGCAAGAATGGGGAAAGGATTGGGCGAGGGGTTTACGGTATCGGGTTCTCTCTCTTGGCACCCAATGCGCTGTTGGCCGCCTTGGCTGCACCGATGCCTTCTTCCATGTAAAGCTCCGCGCCGAAATTGCGGAACTGTTCTGACATCTGTGCCATGCCGCTCTCGGCGTAGTCGCGCACATCCTGCGTGATTTTCATCGAGCAGAATTTCGGGCCGCACATCGAACAAAAATGGGAGACCTTGTGGGCGTCTTTCGGCAGGGTCTGGTCGTGGAACTCTTTCGCGCGTTCGGGATCGAGCGAAAGGTTGAACTGGTCTTCCCAGCGGAACTCGAAACGCGCGCGTGACAAAGCATCATCGCGCAGTTGCGCAGCAGGATGGCCTTTGGCGAGGTCCGCGGCGTGCGCCGCGATCTTGTAGGTGATGACGCCTTCTTTGACGTCGGCGCGATTGGGTAAGCCCAGATGTTCCTTGGGCGTGACATAGCAAAGCATGGCGCAACCGAACCAGCCGATCATCGCCGCGCCGATACCGGATGTGATGTGATCATAGCCCGGCGCGATGTCGGTGGTCAGCGGCCCCAATGTGTAGAAGGGAGCGCCGCCGCAATGTTTCAACTGCTTGTCCATGTTGACCTTGATCTTGTGCATGGGCACATGGCCCGGCCCTTCGATCATCACTTGGACGCCCTTGGCCCATGCGATCTGCGTGAGTTCGCCCAACGTTTCCAGTTCGGCAAATTGCGCTTCATCGTTCGCGTCCGCAATCGAGCCCGGACGCAAGCCGTCGCCCAGCGAGAACGACACGTCATACTGGCGCATGATGTCGCAAATCTCGCTGAAATGCGTGTAGAGGAAACTCTCCTTGTGATGGGCAAGGCACCACTTGGCCATGATGGAACCACCGCGCGAGACGATGCCCGTGACGCGCTTTGCTGTCATCGGCACGTAAGCCAGACGCACGCCCGCATGGATTGTGAAATAATCGACGCCCTGCTCGGCCTGCTCGATCAGCGTGTCGCGATAGACTTCCCATGTGAGATTTTCAGCGATGCCATCAACTTTTTCCAATGCCTGATAGATCGGCACCGTGCCGATGGGAACCGGCGAATTGCGCACGATCCATTCGCGCGTGTTGTGGATGTTGCGGCCTGTCGAGAGGTCCATCACATTGTCGGCGCCCCAGCGGATTGCCCAGACCATTTTGTCGACCTCTTCTGCGACCGAGGAGGACACGGCGGAATTGCCGATATTGGCATTGATCTTCACAAGGAAATTGCGGCCGATGATCATCGGCTCAAGTTCGGGATGGTTGATATTTGCCGGAATGATGGCGCGACCAAGCGCCACTTCGTTGCGGACAAATTCGGGCGTAATGAATTCCGGCACATTGGCACCGAAGCTCTCACCTTCGGCGAGCTTGTGGGCAGCATTGTCGAGCGCGGCCTTGCGGCCAATGTTTTCGCGTTCGGCGATATAGGCCATTTCGGCGGTGATGATGCCGGCCTTCGCATATTCATATTGTGTGACAGGACGACCGGTCTTGCCCTTGCGCGGATTATTCCGAATGGGAAAGGCGCGGGCGAGTTTTGCGTCGGACACATTGCCGTTGTCTTCCGGCTTCACGTCGCGGCCTTCATAGGCCTCGGTGTCGCCACGCGCGATGATCCACGCTTCGCGCGTGCGCGGCAAACCGGCTTCGAGATCAATCACCACCATCGGATCAGTGTAGGGGCCTGACGTATCATAGACGCGGACGGCAGGCTCCTTCGCGCTTTCATGCAGCGCGATTTCGCGGAAGGGCACGTTCACATCGGGGAAGCCGACGGGGTTTGTGAAAATCTTGGTGCTCGCGGGCAGCGCGCCGGTCGTGACGGCGAGGGGCTCGTTTTTTGGTGCTTGTATGTTCATTGTGGATCTCCGTCCGTATGGTTTCGGAAATCCGGGATAAGCGGAGGATGGCGGTTCTTCCCGTCCCTTCGCCGGCATGACCCGGATCAGGTTCTAAGGGTGGTGAACCGGCATCAGGTCCATCTCAGCCGGTTGCACCGGCCCCCCTCGGAATACGCGCCAGTGTGACTCCTGAGGGGGAGTAGGTAAAGAGGTGATATAGGAAAAGAAAGAAGAAGAGAGGGCGCCCATGAGATTTTCCACACGCATCACGGATTTGTTGGGGCTTGAACTCCCCGTCATTCAGGCACCGATGGCGGGATCGGCAACACCGGAACTCGCTGGCGCGGTGAGCAATGCGGGCGGGCTCGGCTCGCTCGGCGTAGCGATGATGTCGGAGACGCAACTGCGCGAAGCAGTGGCAAAACTCCGCGCGCTCAGCAACAAGCCGTTCAACCTTAATTATTTTGTACATCACGAGCCCGCCCTTGCGGGCTTTGATTCAGGCCCGATGCGGGGCGCACTCAAGGTATTTTATGATGAGCTGACGCTTGGCGCGGTGCCGCAGCCGAAAGAGGGTGCACCTGCGTTCAACGATGAAGCACTGAAGCTGCTGTTGGACCTGATGCCGCCTGTTGTGAGTTTTCATTTCGGCTTGCCCTCTGTCGCCGCAATGACGGCTATCAAAGCCAAGGGGATCAAAATTATCGGTTGCGCGACGACGTGCGCGGAAGCACGCACACTCGAACATGGCGGTGTAGACGCCATCGTCGCGCAAGGATTTGAAGCGGGCGGGCATCGCGGCACGTTTCTCGATCATGTTGATCTGGGCAGCGTCGGCACGGTAGCGCTGGTGCCGCAGGTGGTGGACATGGTGAAAGTGCCCGTGATTGCGGCGGGCGGTATCGGCGATGCGCGCGGTATCGCGGCAGCGTTTATGCTCGGCGCGGACGCTGTGCAACTCGGCACCGCCTATCTCGTGACGCCGGAATGTGCGACGCATGAACTACACAGGAAAGCGCTTAGCGAACTCTCAGATCACGGCACGACCGTCACCAAACTATTCTCAGGCCGACCGGCGCGCGCAATCCGCAACCGCATCACCGAAAGCCTGCGCGCCTATGAAAGTCACGCGGCCCCCTTCCCTACACAACGCGCTCTCGCCGCGCCACTCGTGACCGCAAGCGGCAAGGCGGGTCGCGCGGAATATATGCAGATGTGGTCGGGCCAAGCCGCGCGGCTTTCTTCTGCCGAGCCAGCGACCACAAAGACAACACGCTTGATGGCGGAAGCAGCAAAGCTCCTCGGTCACATTTAAAAAAACCGCCGTTTCGACGGCGCTGAAGTGGAATATAATGCTCACCTTCACCGATAATCCCTTGCGATAGCAGCATTTGAAGCGCACTTCGCGGCCAAAGGCCTGAGTAACTTCCGAACTTTTCCCTATGATTGTCACTCTGTACAGTCGGCGAGTACGGAATGAAACCGGACCGGCGTCGAAGCAAATGAACCAACGTGTACGGAACTGTGCGTCACGTCCTGTCTTCAAAAGCACAACATCAAGGGTTGATCATGCGCTCATTGCTCCTTTATTTAATCGGTATTCCGATCCCGATTATCATCGTCCTGTGGTTGATATTCGGTCACGCGTAAGTATTAGCAAGCCAGTCAAACACAGTTGTATGCCAGTGGCTCGCTGCGCCGAGCGGGCAATGCTCCGCACCACCGAGAAAATTGACGGCATCCAGTTGAGGATCCCGACCATAAGGAACCGTGATGCGCTCGTAGTGCACCCTCAGCGTGTCAAGGCCCTATAATAGGTATGCGCGCGAAGCAACGCATCGCCCTTGCTGGTCGCGCCCTTCATATTGGCTGCAATGTGACATCGGCCAGATCGCCACCGGCGGAAATCCACAGTGAACGACGCATGATCTTCCTTTTCTAAAGCAATATGTTTTGTTTTAATAAACTGATGAAAAAGAAAGCACCTGTGAGAACGGGTGACCGGAGCAGCCGCGTGAAGGCCGCCGTTTTCGAGGCCACAGAGGCCTTAATGGCGGAACACCCGCGTGTTTTGCCCTCAATGGCCGAGATCGCGGACCGCGCCGAGGTGATGAACTCAACATCGTATTGGCGCGAGCCAGAGCTCGCGGCGAGGCAACGCCGGCGCTAATCGACGCGCTCGAACTCGTGGCGGCCCCGATTTACTTCCACGCTCTCTTTTTTGGGCCGGTGCGCGAAACAGGCTATGAGGAGCGCTTGGTCACGCGGTTGCTGACGCTCGCGTGCCCCCCAATAATGCCGATACGGACATTTCAGGCTAGACTTCCGCCCGAGGGTCCGATTCGAGACCCGGACAATAAGGGGAATACGCCATGACCGTAGAACTTAGCGCCATTGCCTATAGTGGCATCCTGTTGCTTGTGCTCATCCTGATTTCAGCCGCCTCCAACGTCTCCGCCATGGGCCAGGCCTGGGGCACGGGCAACCGCGATGCCCAACCTTCCGCAGACGGATTTAAGGGCCGCGCCAAACGCGCCTACATGAATCTCGTCGAGCAGCTTCTCGTCTTCTCGGCCCTCGCGATCCCGGCCCACATTGCCGGTATCCATTCCGGTATGACCGTTCTCGCCGCCCAGCTTTTCCTCGCCGGTCGCGTCGCCCATGCCATCGTCTATCTGGCAGGCTGGACCTTCATCTCGATCCGCACATTGGTCTGGGTCGTCGCCCTCGTCGGCACGTTTATCCTCGCCTATGAAGTGCTGGCATCGGGCGCACTTATGGTGGCGGTCGCGGCTCCTGCGATGTAAGTGGCACACATCACATCGGCAGCGGCTTGCACATCGGCTTGACGACATAGGAACGCGACGGCCCTCAAAGCCCGCTATCGGGCCAGAGAAGCAGCACGACCATGACCCATGAATTGTTGAGGACATGGACGGTAACTGACGGCCAGAGCGAACCGCTTTTATAATAGAGCCATGTGAGGGCCGCGCCGAGAATGCCGACCTGAGCCATCATCAGCAGCGCAACCGCCCAGCCGGACATGAGATATTGCGCATGGACAAAGCTGAAGATGGCAACCGAAACCGTGCCTGCAGCCCAGACCGGCAGACGCGTAGCGAGGCTGCGAAAGAGAATGGCGCGGAAGACCACTTCTTCCGTGATGGGCACGATAACGCAAATAAGCGCGATCATCGGCCAGAGCGCGACCGGACCTACATTGGCGAAGACCTCCATCGTCAGTCCGGCAGCCTTCGAAACTTCGGGACCGGCGATGAGATTGAAAATATAGGACAGCACATTGCAGCCAAGCAGCACGGCAACAGCAATGGCAAACCAGTAATTGGCAGGCCGCAGGATACCGAGCACAGGCCAGCCGCGACCTGAGCGGCGCGCAAGATGTCGTGCGAAGAAAAAGACAAGAACGACGGCCGCGACAATGGTGGCAATGAGAAAAGCGCTGCTTTGCGCGAGGCTCTGGCTTTCGGCAACAGCGGCCTCTTTGCCGTGGAGCAAGCCCGTATAGAGAGCAACCACAAATACCATGAGAAGCGCCGCTGCGATCTGCGCACCGATATAGATGCCGACCGCATAGGCCCCGTCGCGAATGCGGAGGCCCGTCGGCGGCAGTTCGGAATTTTCAGGCGGAATGTCCCAGACAGGTATGGACGACACGGCAGTTTCTTTCTCGCGGGATGGGAGAATGAGTGTGTCGCGCAGCGGTGCGGTTGTCGAGGAATGAAGACACCCGCCACT
Organism: Pseudomonadota bacterium; assembly: GCA_040390855.1. Classification (GTDB taxonomy): domain Bacteria; phylum Pseudomonadota; class Alphaproteobacteria; order Parvibaculales; family Parvibaculaceae; genus Parvibaculum. The sequence continues at coordinate 49,568 of JAZJXO010000013.1, read as the reverse complement.
CTCTCATGGAGGGGCGGATGTCTTGCAGCGCCTTCGATCCGGCAAAATCTCAATCCTCGAACGGATCTTTCATCAAGATCGTATCGTCGCGTTCGGGCGACGTGGACAGCAGCGTCACCGGCGCTTCGATCAGTTCTTCGACATAACGCACATATTTGATCGCCTGCGCCGGAAGGTCCGCCCATGAACGCGCGCCATAGGTAGTCTGCTGCCAGCCTTCGAGCGTTTCGTAGATCGGCTTCACGCGGGCCTGCAAGGCAGCCGACGCAGGCAGATAGTCGATGCGCTTGCCGTCGAGATCATAGGCGACGCAGACTTTGATCTCGTTAAAACCATCGAGAATGTCGAGCTTGGTGAGAGCAATATCGGTGATGCCTGACGTCTTGATCGCCTGACGCACCAACACGGCATCGAACCAGCCGCAGCGGCGCTTGCGGCCTGTAACGGTGCCAAACTCGCGACCGCGCTCGCCGAGCTTCTGGCCGATCTCGTCGTGAAGCTCCGACGGAAAAGGGCCTTCGCCGACGCGGGTTGTATAGGCCTTGGTGATGCCGAGAACTGTATGAATGGATGACGGGCCCATGCCGGAGCCGATAGCCGCCTGCGCCGACACCGTGTTGGATGAGGTCACGTAAGGGTAAGTGCCGTGGTCGATGTCGAGCAGCGTGCCCTGCGCGCCTTCGAAGAGAATGCGGCTGCCCTTGCGGCGCATTTCATCAAGGAGACGCCAGACCGTATCCATGAAGGGCAGGACTTTCGGCGCGACCTCTTTCAGCAGCGCGGTGAGCGCCTTGCCGTCGACCAGTTCTTTGCCGAGACCTTTGCGCAAGGCATTGTGATGGGCGAGCAGCTTCTCGACTTTGTCTTCCAGCGCGTCGAGATCGACTAGATCCATCACGCGCAGCGCACGACGACCGACTTTGTCTTCATAGGCGGGGCCGATTCCGCGCTTCGTCGTGCCGATGCGCGTACCGGCATTTGACGTTTCGCGGATTTCATCAAGCTCGCGGTGCAGCGGCAAAATCAGGACGGCGTTTTCAGCGATGCGGAGATTTTCCGGCGTGACGACGACGCCCTGTTCCTTGAGGCGACCGATCTCGTCGCACAGCGCCCAGGGGTCCACAACGACGCCATTGCCGATAATCGCGAGCTTGCCGGGGCGGACAACGCCCGAGGGCAGCAGCGAGAGCTTGTAGGTCACCCCGTCGATGACGAGCGTATGGCCTGCATTGTGACCACCCTGAAAGCGCACCACCACATCGGCGCGTTCCGAGAGCCAATCGACAATCTTGCCCTTGCCTTCATCGCCCCACTGGGAGCCGACAACTACCACATTCGCCATGATTTCAATGCCTTACGTGTAATTCAAAGCTGGCCTAAACAAGCCAAAAGCCCCCTTGGGCCGGGCCATGGGAGCTTTGGCATTGTCTATCGGATCAGGCTCCATAAGGAAAGTGGATAAGCCCGCAAAAAGCGGCTAGACCCGTCCTATTGACCATGTTGTAACCAGCCAAATTGTCTCACCGATCCCGTGATGTCCCTCGCCCTGCCTTCGACCATGCCGGAACCGCTCGTCCGTGAAGACGCGACCGAGGGCGGGCTCGACACTGTCATCACGACCGCGATTCTCTCGCTCTGTTTTCACATCCTTCTGACACTTTACGGCGCGCAACGCTTCTCCGAACCGCCGCCTGCATGGAAAAATCCGCGCGTCCTGCCCAATATCGAAGCCGAGCTTGTGCCTCCCCCACCGCCGACACCGGCAGAGGCCATCGGCGAGGCGCAGAAGGCGGCGGAAGACAAGCTGCCGCCGGTCAATGAAAAGCTCGTCGGCGCGATGAAGGCGGACGCGTTCAAGACATTGCTCACCTGTCGCGGCTGCACGCTGGCGGGTGCGAATTTCGACGGCTCATACCTGCGGCTGGCAAGCCTGCAAGGCGCGGACTTGCGCAAAGTGCATATGGCGGGTGCTGAACTTTCCGGCACGCTGATGAACGGCGCGAACCTCGAAGGCGCGGACCTGCGCGGCGCGAATGCGGCAGGCGCAAACCTCATCGGCGCAAACCTGAAACGAGCCGACCTCTCCTATGCGCGGCTCGATGCGGCGCTGCTGTTCAACGCCGATTTCACCGACGCCAAACTTGTGGGCACGAATTTCCGCGTCATCGAGTTTGTCAAAGGCATGACCTTCCGCAACGCCGACGCCCGCAAGGCGATCTTCCGCCACGCGTTTTTAGGCGGCGTCGATTTCCGCGGCGCGAACCTGCAAGGCGCGGATTTCACGAAAGCATGGGGCCTGACCAACGAACAACTGGCGCTGGCCTGCGGGGATGCCAAGACGAAGCTGCCGGAAGGGTTGAGGATTCCGACCTGTAGTCAAAAAGCAGACGGACCGGAACCAACCGATCCGGTTCAATAGATATTAGTCCGTTTACGCACCTAAATTGTCACGCCTTCACTGTTTGCCCCTGCCGTAAAAGCAAAAACGGCATCTCTTGTCGGGACGCCGTTTTCAATTCGCTGCTATCATCAAATATCAGAACGCGAGAGCTTTCGCCTGCACGACATGGGGCAGAGCCTGAATCTCGGCCAGCACTGCTGCGGGCACGGCACCGTCCACCTCGACGAGGCAGATGGCGCTGCCGCCAGCCGCTTCACGACCGAGATTGAAGTTCGCGATGTTGATATTGGCTTTGGCAAGGATCGAACCCAACGCACCGATGAAGCCCGGCTTGTCCTGATTGGTCACATAGAGCATGTGCTTGCCGAGCGAGGCTTCCATGTTCACGCCCTTGATCTGGATAAGACGCGGCTTGCCGCCGGAAAAGACTGTACCCGCCACCGACTTTTCGCGCTCACCAGTTTTAACTGTAAGACGGATATAGGTCTCATATGCGCCGCGCTGTTCGCGCTTCACTTCCGACACCTGAATGCCGCGTTCTTTCGCGATAACCGGTGCCGACACCGTGTTCACGTCTTCGAGCTGCGGCTTGAGAAGACCCGTAAGCGCGGCATTGGTGAGAACGCGCGTGTTCATGCCGGCAACGTCGCCTTCATATTCGAGCGTCACTTCGGCAATGCCCTCTTCGGTGAGCTGACCGGCAAAGGAACCAAGCTGCTGCGCGAGTGTGGCAAAGGGCGTGAGCTTCGGGGCTTCTTCCGCCGAGATCGAAGGGACATTCACCGAATTGGTGATCGCACCGTCGAGGAGATAATCGGACATCTGTTCAGCCACCTGAAGCGCCACATTTTCCTGCGCTTCATTGGTCGAGGCCCCCAGATGCGGCGTGCCGATAATCTGTTCCATGCCGAAGAGAATGTTCGTCTTGGCCGGTTCGACTTCGAACACGTCGAGCGCGGCACCGGCAACATGACCGCTTTCAATCGCGGCCTTGAGATCGGCTTCAACGATGAGGCCGCCACGGGCGCAGTTGATGATGCGCACGCCTTTTTTCGTCTTGGCGAGATTGGCGGCGTTCAAAATATTCTTCGTTTGCGGTGTCATCGGCGTGTGCAGCGTGATGAAATCGGCACGCGCGAGGAGATCGTCGAGTTCGACTTTTTCGACACCGATGTCGGCAGCGCGTTCCGGCGTGAGGAACGGGTCGAAAGCGATAACTTTCATGCGCAGGCCAAGTGCGCGGTCGGCGACAATGCCGCCGATATTGCCGCAGCCGATGATGCCAAGCGTCTTGGCGGTGACTTCGACGCCCATGAACTTCGACTTTTCCCACTTACCCGCATGGGTTGATGCGCTCGCCTGCGGAATGTCACGTGCCAGCGCCATCATCATGGCAATGGCGTGTTCTGCCGTCGTGATCGAATTGCCGAAGGGGGTGTTCATCACGATGATGCCCTTGGCGGTGGCGGCGGGCAGATCGACATTGTCAACGCCGATACCCGCGCGACCGACAACCTTGAGCTTCTTTGCCGCGTCGATGACGGCGGGCGTCACCTTCGTGTTGGAACGAATGGCAAGACCGTCATAGTCGCCGATAATTTTGATGAGTTCGTCTTTGTCGAGACCGACTTTGACATCGACGTCGATGCCGCGATCTTTGAAGATTTGCACGGCGGCGGGGGACAGAGCGTCGGAAATCAGAACTTTGGGCATGAATGCCTCCTGAATGATGAAGGCCCTCACCTTCCCGCTTCGCGGGTCCTCCCTCTCCCATAGGGAGAGGGTAAGGATGAACGCCTTATTCGAATGAAATCAGAAATGCTTACAGAGCAGCTTTCGCTTGAGCGAAGGCCCAGTCGAGCCAGGGCATCAATGCGCGCATGTCGTCATTTTCGATCGTGGCACCGGCCCAGATGCGAAGGCCGGCAGGCGCGTCGCGGTAGCCGCCGATGTCATAGGCGACACCCTCCTTGTCGAGAAGATCGGCGAGCTTCTTGGCAAAGGCCGCCTGATCGTCATCGGACAAGGCCGTGATCGTCGGATCGACAACCTTGAGGCAGACGGACGTGTTGGAACGTGTGTTGACATCTTCGGCGAGGAAATCAACCCAGCCTGTCCGCTCGACCCATTCGGCGATGACGGCGGCATTGCCGTCGGCGCGCGCTATGAGAGACTTCAAGCCACCGATCGACTCCGACCAGTTCAGCGCGTCGAGATAATCTTCGACGCAGAGCATGGACGGCGTATTGATCGTTTCGCCTTTGAAGATGCCGTCGATGAGCTTGCCGCCCTTGGTCATCAGGAAAATCTTGGGCATGGGCCATGCGGGCACGTAGGTCTCAAGACGTTCGACCGCGCGGGGGCTAAGGATCAGCATACCGTGGGCTGCTTCGCCGCCCAGCGCCTTCTGCCAGGAGAAGGTTGTCACATCGAGCTTGGCCCAGGGCAGGTCTTGTGCGAACGCGGCAGAGGTCGCGTCGCAAATGGTGAGGCCTTCACGGTCAGCGGGGATCCAGTCGCCGTTCGGCGCGCGCACGCCGGAAGTCGTGCCGTTCCATGTGAAGATGACATCGTTCTTGAAGTTCACAGTCGAAAGATCGGGCAACTTGCCATAACCCGCTTCGAGCTTGCGCGTGTCTTTCAGCTTCAACTGCTTGGTGATGTCGCTGACCCAGCCGGAGCCGAAACTCTCCCAGGCAATCATGTCAACGCCGCGGGCGCCCAGAAGCGACCACATGGCCATTTCCACGGCGCCTGTGTCGGAGGCGGGAACAATGCCGATTTTGTAATCGGCGGGGACACCGAGAACGCTACGGGTTTTTTCGATGGCCTCGACAAGACGCGCTTTGCCCGGCTTGGAGCGATGGCTCCGGCCGAGAAGGGCTTTTTCGAGGTTTTTGAGGGACCAGCCGGGGCGCTTTGCGCAGGGGCCGGAGGAGAAGCACGGATTGGCCGGACGTGTGCCGGGACGCTCTTGCGCGGTCATGTTGTCTATCCTTCCAGATAGGAGCCTCCCGGTGGGGGGAGGTAGCCCGCTGGGGGGTATATGCCTCAAGGGAGAGGCTGTCAAATGACGTTTTGACGCTGGCCTTTCCTTCCTCCCCCTTGAGGGTGAGGAAGGAAACACGGCTCAAACCTCAATCTCGCCCTCTAGATAATCCACGCATGTGCCACGCATGATCACGCGCTCGCCCGCATCCGTGCACCACAGCGTGCCGCCGCGTTTGGAAATCTGGCGGGCGACGACATCGGGCTTGCCGAGTTTCTTTGCCCAATAGGGCACGGAGGAACAATGGGCCGAGCCCGTGACGGGGTCTTCGTCAATGCCCTTGGCGGGCGCGAACATGCGTGACACAAAGTCGATGCCGCTGCCTGCGTCGCCTTCGGCCATGCAGATGATGCTGATGCCGTCTCGCCCCTCGCAAAAGCGCTTGAGCGCGGGCATGTCGGGCGCGAGCGACGCCACCTCCGCCGCCGAACCAAAAAGGCAGACGAGAAAATTGCCTTTCATCACAAGGATCGGCTTGCCGCCGAGCAAGGCGGGTAGACTTTCATGCATCATGTAGGGTTTGAGTTTGTCGGCGGGAAAATCCATGGCGAGCTTGTCGCCCTCGTGTTTCACCGTGAGGCGACCGCTCAGGGTTTCGAAATGAATCTCGGCTTGCTCGTGCCCCAGATGTGTGAAGAGAACATGCGCGCTTGCCAGCGTGGCGTGACCACAAAGCGGAACCTCGACGGCAGGCGTGAACCAGCGCAAACGATAGGCGCCGCCTTCGGGCACGAAAAACGCCGTCTCGGCAAGATTGTTCTCCGCCGCAATCGCCTGCATCACATCATCGGCAAGCCAGCTTGTCAGCGGCACGACAGCAGCGGGATTGCCCTCAAACGCGCGCGAGGCAAAGGCATCAACCTGATAGAGACGGGCTTTCATCGCGAACTCCGGAAAAATGCAGTTCTGAAAAATCAGTTGAGATAGGCGTCATCATCCTCGTCATCACCGCGCAAAAGCGTATACGCATGATAGAGCGGGCCGTGACCCTTGCCGAAACCCGGCGCAAGCCGGATCGCCTCCTGCACATAGTCCCGCGCGATTTCCACCGCGTCACGCAAAGGCGCGCCCTGTGCCATTAGCACGGCAATAGCAGACGCCAGCGTACAACCTGTGCCATGCGTGTGGCGCGTGTCGATGCGCGGAGCGGACATGACTTCGATCATGTCCTGCGTGGCCAGCACATCATAAATCGTATCGCCCGCGAGATGCCCGCCTTTCAGCAGCACCGCATCGCAACCAAGGCCCAGCAAAGCATCGGCAGCCGCTTTCTGCTGGTCAAGCGTGGTAATAGAGCGGCCCGTCAGCGCTTCGGCTTCCGGCACATTGGGTGTGATAAGGGTCGCAAGCGGCATCAGCGCCCGCTTGAACGCGTCCCCCGCATTGCTTTGCAGCAGCGCCGCGCCGCCTTTGGCAACCATCACAGGATCAACGATAAGTCCTGCGTCAGGCGCATAAAGCGAAATATCTTCGGCCACGGCTTCGATAATTTCGATGGAATGAAGCATCCCCGTTTTGATCGTGTCCGTACCAATATCTTCAAGAACGACTTTGATCTGTGCGCGGATGGTCTCCAGCGGAATCTCATGGATGCCGTGAACGCCGAGCGTGTCCTGAACAGTAATCGCCGTCACCGCCGTCGTCGCATAGCCGCCAAGCGCGGTGACGGTTTTGATGTCCGCCTGAATGCCCGCGCCGCCGCCGCTGTCGGAACCGGCAATGATGAGGACGCGACCGGGATTTGGGAAGAAGGTGTTGGACACGGGGCAACTCTGCTTCTTTTCCTTCCCTTTGAGGGAAAGGAAAATTGAAAAAACTCAGGCCGCGTGGCTCTCGATCGCGGAGCATATATCGCGCACCACGGATTTGACGAGGCTTTCATCGTCACCCTCGCCCATCACGCGGATCAAGGGTTCCGTACCGGACTTGCGGATAACAAGACGACCCGATTTGCCCAGCCGGTTTTCGCCTTCGATGATCGCGGCCTTCACGTCTTTCTCTTCCAGAGGTTCGCCTTTTTTGAAGCGGACATTCTTCAGAAGCTGCGGCAGCGGATCGAAGAGGTGGCAAAGCTCGGAGACCGGTTTGTTCTCGACTTTGCGCACCGCCAGAATTTGCAACGCCGCGACGAGCCCGTCGCCCGTCGTGCCAAAATCCTTGAGCACGATATGGCCCGACTGTTCGCCACCGACATTGAAACCGTGATTGCGCATATGCTCGACAACATAGCGGTCCCCGACCTGCGTGCGCACGAGATCAAGGCCTAGGCCGTTGAGATAGCGCTCCAGCCCGAGATTCGACATGACGGTCGAGACGATGCCGGGTGCGGAGAGCTTGCCCGCCGCCCGCCACGAGCGCGCGATGAGCGCCATGATCTGGTCACCGTCGATGACGTGACCGTTCTCGTCGCAGATGATGAGGCGGTCCGCATCGCCGTCAAGTGCGATACCGATGTCGGCGCGGCGCTCGCGCACAACAGCACACATGCGCGCGGGCGACGTAGAGCCGCATTCATCATTGATGTTGAAACCGTCAGGCTCGGCACCGACCGTCACAACATCTGCCCCCAGCTCATAGAGCACGGCAGGCGCAACCTTGTAGGCGGCGCCATTGGCGCAATCGACAACAATGCGCAGACCCTCAAGCGTGAGGTCGCGCGGAAAACTGTGCTTCACATGTTCGATATAGCGGGCTTGCGCATCGTCGATGCGCTTGGCGCGGCCGAGATCGCGCGGTCCGGCGAGATTGTCCGACAAGCCGTTGTCGATGTGATGCTCGATTTCGAGTTCGATCTCGTCCGACAACTTGTAGCCGTCAGGTCCGAAAAATTTGATGCCGTTATCCTGAAAGGAATTATGCGACGCGGAAATCATCACGCCCAGATCGGCACGAAGCGAGCGCGTGAGCATGGCGACCGCCGGCGTCGGCAGCGGCCCGAAGAGAAACACATCCATGCCCATCGAGGTAAAACCGGCGGTCAGCGCAGGCTCCAGCATATAGCCTGACAGGCGGGTGTCTTTGCCGATGACGACGCGGTGGCGATGGTCACCGCGACGGAAGACGCGGCCTGCCGCCATACCGACGCGCAAAGCGGTTTCCGCCGTCATCGCGCCTTCATTGGCGGTGCCGCGAATACCATCTGTGCCGAAATACTTACGCGCCATCTCTAACCGGTTTTCTGTGTGAACGAAATTCAGGGGAATATAGAGATTTATCGTGAATGCGCAGCTAACGAATTCTTGCGGTTTCTTTCAGCGCCGCAAGCACTTTGAGCCCATCCGTTAACGGCGCGGGCTCGTGCGTGCGAATGAAGTCAACGCCCGCAAGAGCAATGCTCAGTTCCGCCGCCAAAGTCGCCGCCCCCGCCTCGTTTGCGCCACGATTTGTTAACGACCGCAAAAAAGATTTGCGCGAAACAGAAATGAGAACGGGCAGACCGAAGCCGGCCTTGATCTCGCCGAAGCGTGCCAAAACGGCAAGCGAGGTCTCGGGCGCGCTACCCAGAAAAAACCCCATGCCGGGATCAAGAATGAGGCGGTCACGCGCGATGCCCGCGCGCTCAAGTGCCGCGATACGGGCCTCGAAGAAGTGCGAAATGTGATCCATGATGTCGCCCGGCGGCGCGGCGCGGCGGTCCGCCTGCCCGTCCTGTATCGCGTGCATGACGATGAGCTTCGCGTCGCTTGCCCCGAGCGCCGGATAGAGTGCTGATTCAGGGAAGCCGCGAATATCATTGAGATACGGCACGCCACGCGAAAGCGCATAGGCCTGTGTTTCGGGCTGATAGCTGTCGAGCGAAACAGAAATATGCTCCGCCATCAGCGCATCGAGCACCGGCGCAATCCGCGCGATCTCGTCGACGGCGCTCACCGGCGCGGCGTCGGGGTTCGACGAGGCAGGACCCAGATCAATCACATCGGCTCCGTCGGCAACGAGCTTGCGCGCATGAGCAATCGCGGCATCCGGCGCAAGATATTTGCCACCGTCGGAAAAACTGTCCGAGGTGATATTGACGATCCCGAAAACAAGTGGTGTTTGGTTCATAGAGACTTTTAACACGGGCCGCAGGGCAAACATATGGCACCTGTCGAGCAACTGCGACGAGGAAGCGATCAACCGGCCCGAAGAGCTGATCACCGACCGTTCAAGGCCGCCTTCGTGCACGGCTATATCTATATGCCGGTCAGGCTGCACACCTGAGGCGGCATCTTACCCAAAGAAAAAGGGCGCCCAAGGGCCTCCCTCGCTCAGGGCATCTCGACAAGCAGACGCTTCACAACAGGTTCGATTGCGGCAGCCATCAACGCCTGACCTTGCGGATTGGGGTGCAACGCACCTTCAGGGAGCTGTTCGACATAGAGAGCAGGATCGGGAGTGCCGTTCTTGATAAACACATAGTCGACACTCAGAAATGTCACGCGCGGATCGCCTGCATAGAGCGCCGCATTCGTGGCGTTGATCTGATGATCGGCCAAAGTTTTATCCGGCGAGCGGGCGGACGGTAATATGCCGACAAGCAGGATTCTGGTTTGCGGTAACTGCGCCTTGAGATCGGTGACAGCGCGGGCAATATCGGTAACGGCTTGGCTTGGGCTGCGGCCAACATTCGTATCATTTGTGCCGAGAAGTAAAACCGTGACGCGCGGACTCAATCCGTCGAGTTCACCATGCTCGAAGCGCCAAGAGGCGGCACCCGTCGTGTCCATACCGTAGCCGAGATTGAAGGCACGAAGCGGCGCGAAATACCGATCCCAGACGGGTTTGTACTCGGGCTTGTCGTAATTCTGCGTGATACTGTCGCCAATGAAAACAACATCAATACGCGCACCGCTTTTCACGATGGCAGCTTTCTCTGCCATACGTTCAGGCTGAATAAGAAAAGGCTCATCGAGCCCCTCCCCGATAGCTGCGGTCGGCGCGGGCGACGCGCAGGCAGAAAGTCCTGCGAGCAGCAGAACGAAAAGACCGAGGCGCAATTTGATCAGCATGAGATCAGCCAGAGAAAAAGGGAGGCGAGACGCCTCCCTTTAGGGTCAACATTGCGTGAACAACGATGTTCTTACGTGCCGATAGGTTCGGGTGAAATGCCCGGTCCCTGTTCGGGACGACCGGTTTTCGGCACCGAGGAAATAGGACCGGTATCGGTTTTCACCGGCTCGCCCAGATCGCGCACGGGCTGGATGTCTTTCAGCAGACCTTTGATTTCGTCGCCCGACAGGGTCTCGAATTCAAGCAGCCCCTTGGCAACCTTGTGCAGCGAGGCCAGTTCGTCGGTCAGGATTTTCTTTGCCGTCGCATAGCCTTCTTCGACAATGCGGCGCACTTCGGCGTCGATCATGCGCGATGTGTCTTCCGAAATGTTCTGCGTCCGCGCGACCGAGTGACCGAGGAAAACTTCTTCCTCGTTGGCCGAGTAGAGCAGCGGACCGAGCTTGTCGCTCATGCCCCATTTGGTGACCATGGAACGGGCAAGATTGGTCGCATACTGAATATCTCCCGATGCGCCGGACGTAACCTTGTCATGGCCGAAGATGATTTCTTCAGCGAGACGACCGCCCATCGAAACGGCGAGGTTCGCGTACATCTTGTCACGGGCATAGGAGTAGCTGTCCTGTTCCGGCAGACGCATGACCATGCCCAGCGCGCGACCGCGCGGGATGATCGTGGCCTTGTGGATCGGATCGGATGCCGGCATATGGAGCGCGACAAGCGCATGGCCTGCTTCGTGATAGGCCGTGCAACGCTTTTCATCTTCCGACATCACCATCGAGCGGCGTTCGGCCCCCATCATCACTTTGTCTTTGGCCGCTTCGAACTCGCCCATGGTGACGAGACGTTTGCCGCGACGGGCTGCAAGCAGAGCGGCTTCGTTGACGATGTTGGCAAGGTCCGCACCGGAGAAACCCGGTGTGCCGCGCGCCAGCGTGCGGGCGTCCACGTCGGGTGCCAGCGGCACTTTTTTCATATGCACCTTGAGGATTTTTTCGCGGCCGACAATGTCGGGATTCGGCACGACGACCTGACGGTCGAAACGGCCCGGACGCAGCAGCGCAGGATCAAGCACGTCAGGCCGGTTCGTCGCCGCAATAAGGATGATGCCCTCATTGGGTTCAAAACCGTCCATTTCGACGAGCAACTGATTGAGCGTCTGTTCGCGCTCATCATTGCCGCCGCCGAGACCGGCACCACGATGGCGACCGACCGCGTCGATTTCGTCGATGAAGATAATGCAGGGCGCGTTCTTCTTGGCCTGTTCGAACATATCGCGCACACGCGAAGCACCGACGCCGACAAACATTTCAACGAAGTCGGAACCCGAGATCGTGAAGAAAGGCACATTGGCCTCGCCCGCGATAGCGCGTGCCAGCAACGTCTTGCCCGTACCGGGCGGACCGACAAGCAACACACCTTTGGGAATGCGGCCACCAAGACGCTGGAACTTCGCGGGGTCGCGCAGGAACTCGACAATTTCTTCCAGATCGTCCTTGGCTTCATCAATGCCCGCGACATCTTCAAAGGTCACGCGACCATGGCGCTCGGTCAGAAGCTTCGCCTTCGACTTGCCAAAGCCCATGGCCTTGCCACCGCCGCCCTGCATCTGGCGCATGAAGAACACCCAGACACCGATGAGCAGCAACATCGGGAACCACGAGACGAGCGCACCGATCAGCGAGAAACCGTTATCGGTCGGCTTGGCCGAAATCTCGACACCCTTGTTATAGAGACGATCGACCAGGCTCGGGTCTGCCGGCGCAAAAGTGCGGAACGGACGTCCATCGGCATAGTGACCTGTGATCGTGTCGCCGGCGATGGTGACATCTTTCACAGTGCCGCTATCGACCTGTGAGAGCAGTTGAGAAAAATTGATCTCGGTGGAAGCGGCTTGCTGGGCAGGGCTCTGGAAAAGGCTGTAAAGCGCCACAAGCAGCAGCGCGATGATAACCCACAGAGCAAAATTCTTGATATTGGACAACGATTTGACCTTCTGTCGCTTGGCGGGACGGAGCTTTAGACCACGTAGCAGGAGATATGCCAGCCAAGGTGCTGTCCCCTGCTTCGCGGCCTTTGTGCCTCATTTGCCCGCGCTACACCTATGGAAGATAGGATTGTTGAGCCCAATAACCAAGTGGCCTATCCCCGCTTTTCACCGCAATACGGGCCGTGAGTGTGGCAGCGAGAGGTAAAATCCCTGTTACGGAGAGGGAAAGCTGCCGCCGGAGAGAAAATGGACCGCAAAACCCACAGGTCCGTCCCGATAAGCAACATGCGGTGCGGCGACGAGCCGCTTGCCCTGCCAGAGCGCGGGCAGCGTAGGGAGCACAGATTTTGGCCCCGCAGGCTCGGGGCAACCAGCGGCGCGGACGATCCTGAGACCTTCCGGCCCCAATGCGCGGATTTCGTGGGGTGCGGCAGATAGCGGGAGATCGCGGTCAAGCATGACCGTGAAGCGCTCATCCCAGAGACGCGCGACGCGGCGGCGCACCGCCACAGGCACCGCTCTCATGGCAACCGAGACCTCGCGCGTGACATAGAGGCGACCGCGCGTGACCACGAGGCGGCAGCCGTTCAGCGTGCGGGCCTTGCCAAGTGCATCAGCACCGAGCGCCGCATAGATCGCGCTCAATCCCTCGAAGCGCGGGGCGTAATGGGTGCCGCCCACAGTTTCCAGTATTTCGGCAAGCGCCCGCAGGGCGATCTCCTCAGGCGATGCAAGCAGTACCGCGATGTCGATATGGATGAATCCGACCGGCTCGACAACCGATGATTTCAACACGTCCCGCGTCGCTGCTTCGAGCGCCTTGCGCGCGCGCGACATATGGGCCGCGGTATCGGCAAGACGGGCGGGCGTGAGGCCGATTGAGGCAAGGTCTGACATGAGACGGCGGACCTTGACGCGATCAAATCGCGGATTGTCATTGCTCGGATCCTCGATTGCGCTCAGGCCCGCGCGCGCAACAACGGCACGCAAGGTCTCGCGCGGCACATCGAGAAATGGCCGCAAACGACGAAGGCCGGATTCGGGTTGAGATGTGGCGCTCATCGCGGCAAGACCATCGACGCCGCTGCCGCGGGCAAGACGCAGCAGAAATGTCTCGGCCTGATCTTCAAGGTGGTGAGCGGTGAGATAAGTTGTGATCTTGTCGCGCTGACACGCTTTCACGAGCAGGTCATATCGCGCGTCGCGGGCAGCCGCCTGAATGCCTGATGACGGCTTGTCGCCCTTCCAGCGCAAAATGCGATGCGTGACACCGAGCGACTTTGCAACCGCCGCGCATTGACGTGCCTCGGCAGCGGATGCCTTGCGCAGCCCGTGATCAACCGTATAGGCAATCACATAACGGTTTCTGGATTTAGCCGCCCATTGGCTTGCAAGAATAAGAAGCGCAAGCGAGTCTGCGCCGCCGGAAAATGCCACAGCGATGCGCGGGCCTGCATGAAGGGCCTTGAGGCGGGATGCAAACGCCGCCGCCGTCAGAGGCGTGTCAGCGCGTGCCATGAGAAAGCCTCAGCAACCGGCCTTCTGACGTTCCTGCTTGTTGCGCGCAACAATGGCGGGAGACGCATTGGGAAATTGTTCCTTGAGCTGACCAAATGTGGCGCAGGCCGCATCTTTCTGCTTCAACTGCACCAGCGTCATGCCGAGCTTGAGGAGGCTGTCGGGCGCTTTCGTGCTCTTGGAATAGGTTGTGTAACCTTTGAGGAAACTGTCGGCGGCATCTTTGTATTGCGACTGGGCATAGTAGGTTTCTCCGAGCCAGTATTGCGCATTGCCCGCCAGCGGGTCTTTCGGGTGCTGGACGAGGAACTGCTTGAACGCGTCACGCGCTTGGGGAAACTGGCCCTTCTTCAGAAGGTCGATGCCGAAATCATACTGGACCTGCGGCGTACCCGCGGGAAGCTGCACGCTGGGCGCGGCGGGGCTTGCATCTGTCGCAGCAGCGGGCGTCACATCCGTCGGCGCACCGGTAGCAGCAGCAGGACCGCCCTGGCTCATCTCCTGAAAGCGCAGATCGGTCGCTTCCTTGTAGGTCGCGAGATCCTGATTGGCCATATCGAGCTTGTGGGTCAGTTCCTCGATGCGGCCGTTGAGAAGACGCATCTGTTCTTCAAACTGGCTGAGACGCACGGCGGCATCGCCGCCCATGGCCACAGCGGGAGCCCCGTCATCGGACGACACGCTGCCGTTCTGGCGCATGTCATTGACGGACCGCTCAAGACGGTCGAGTCGGTTGTTGACGGCGCGCAGATCGCTGTCGTCGGCCGAGACACTGAACGGAACCAGAAAGGCGGCAAAGGCCAGAGCCGCCGCACTCGCACACAAATGTTTTGAAATGATCACCGCTTCTGCCTCAAGACTATTTTGCCAACCCTGTTTGCATGAGGCTGATACGCCGAATGCAAACCCCCGTCCTTATCCTAACAAAAACTGCGACTAAATTTAGGCACAGCCCTTTTCGCGTTTCATCCGTATCCGTTCTGGCGCTCACACTGTTGCAAAGCTTTTAACGAAACCAGACTCGAAACGAAATCAAACTCGAAACGAAAAGAGCGCCCTCTCGCATTGCGCGAAAGGACGCTCCCGATCATCAGACCAGCAAGCAGCTATTAGCTGCCAGCGCCGTTGGCAACAACCGACACAGCGCGACGGTTCTGGGTCCAGCATTCTTCGGTCGACTCGAGGCAGACGGGGCGCTCTTTGCCGTACGAGACGGTGGAGAGGCGCGAGGCGTCAACGCCGAGGCTCACGAGGAAATCCTTCGCAGCGGCGGCGCGACGGCCACCGAGCGCGAGGTTGTATTCACGCGTACCGCGTTCGTCGGCATGGCCTTCGAGTGTGAAGGTCACGCTCTTGTTCGTGGCGAGCCAGGCAGCCTGACGCTGCAGAGTGGCTTTGCCTTCGTCTTTCAGCGTTGACTGATCGGTGTCGAAAAACACGCGATCACCAACGTTGGCAACCAGGTCGGCTTGTGTGCCGGGCTGAATCGACGAACCCGTGCCGGAACCGGCAGTGGCGGCGTCGTCAGAGCTGCAAGCAGCGATCATCAAAAAGGCAGCGGCCACGGCGGCGAACCGCAGGCCTGCATACGGGGACTTCATTCGGGTGCTCTCCATTTTAATCTCAACGGCCAAAGGCGGCGCAGTTATCCTATTGCTGTATAGGCGGCAAACAATCCCAACGGTTGAAGGACGAGCCCCAACAAATTGGAAAATGATCGCTTTGCACAGCCGGCCAGAAGGAGCTGGGTTGCCTTACCGCAACAAAATAGTACCGATTGACATTTACACTGGCAAGACCATTAGGAAGCCTGCGACTTTTCCGCATGTCAGAAGTGACATTTATGCATCGCATATTGGTCATCTTGCCACAGATTCGTGTCTGCTAGGCAGAATGACCCAATTGATGAACCGGCCCGGACCGCCGGTTTTTACAGTGAACCGCCGTTAGCCAAACGCGACTCACTGGATACGCGGAGACCAAGCCGGATCGGAGGCAAATGTCGGCGCCGGCACGGGACGCTCATTGTGACCCGTCAAATCGACCGACCAGAGACCCGGACCGCCGTTTGCGCCACGCTGTTCACGGAAGAACATCAACACGCGACCATTGGGGGCCCATGTCGGACCTTCATTGTGATAGCCCTCGGTGAGCACACGGTCGCCCGTGCCGTCCGGCTTCATCACGCCGATGACGAACTGACCGGAAGCCATCTTGGTGAAGGCGATGAAGTCCCCGCGCGGCGACCAGACCGGTGTCGCGTAGCGGCCATTGCCGAAGCTGATGCGGTGCTGGTTGGAGCCGTCGGCATTCATGACATAAATCTGCTGTGAGCCGCCGCGATCGGACTCGAACGTGATCTGTGTGCCGTCCGGTGAATAGGACGGTGCGGTATCAATCGCCGCCGTGTTGGTGAGACGCGTCACTTTGCGTGAGCGCAAATCCATCGTGTAGATGTTGGAATTGCCGCCGCGCTGAAGGCTCATAATGATCTTCTGGCCATCGGGCGAGAAGCGGGGCGCGAATGTCATGCCGGGAAACTCGCCCACGACTTCCTGACGGCCCGTTTCGATGTCGAGCAGATACACGCGCGGCTGACCCCGATGATAGGAAAGATAGGTAATTTCCTGCGAATTGGGACTGAAACGCGGCGTGAGCACAAGCTCGGCTCCGTTGGTCAGCATACGCGGATTGTAGCCGTCCTGATCCATGATGGTCAGACGCTTGACACGAAGATTTTTCGGTCCCGTCTCGGACGTATAGACGATACGTGTATCGAAATATCCTTTTTCACCCGTCAGACGTTCATAGATCGCATCCGAGATGAGATGGGCCACACGACGCCAGTTGTCGGGCGTGGTGAAAAACTGCAAGCCGGTGAGCTGCTGCTCGCCGTAAACGTCCCAGAGACGGAACTCGACGCGCAGGCGTCCGTCGGCTTCCATCTTGGTCTGTCCGGTCACCAGCGATTGCGCCTTGATAATGCGCCAGTCGCCGAAACGCGGCGGCACATTCATGTCATTGATTTTTTCGATGAACGAGCCCTTGGACAGCGGTGCAAAAAGACCCGAGCGCTCAAGATCATTGGTAACGACAGTCGCAATGTCCATGCCGGCAGACGCTTCCTGCCCCGCCCCGCCGACAAAGTCGGTGACGGCGATAGGCATGGGTTCGGTCTTGGCCGAATTGATGTCGATCTGGAGCGCCGCCCGGGCGGGCAGACCAAAACCGGCGACCAACGCCAGAAGCGTCGCCGCCCCCAAAACGCCAGATCTCACAGAACCGAACATTTGAAACATCGTCTTTGCTCCTGCCATTTAGGCTTGTCACATCATTCGCCTTAACAGGCAGGATGGGACCACATTTTGTCAATTATACGATTGGCTCTGTATTTGGAGCTAATCGAAGCGGTTTCGTCTTGGCGCTAGTACATTCCTGCCACGGTGAAAGGACACAATGAACAGGAACGGCCTCGCATCTGCGAAAAACATACCGCCGCATGAACGGTTGACTGACGACCCATCCCCATGTCGCCGGTCCGTCATCAGAGCATCCCTGCCACTGAGAATTTCGCTTCGACATCTTTCCAGGCATTGTAATTGTCTTTGGGCAGCTTGTCGTAGGGCGAGCACTGCACAACGGCTTTACGTGCGAGAATGGCAAGCTGGTCCGATGCGCCCGGACCCTTCTCGTCAATCGAAGGCGTGCCGACAACGGACCCGTCTTCGGCAAGCTCGAACTTGATGACCGCATAGAGCTTGTCGGCGTCCTGCGAACCGGCAAGGAAGCCCGCGTCAAAACACTGGTTGATCTTCTGGCGCAGCGCGTCGATCTGGCTGACCGTCATAGGCTGCGTCGGATCATCCTGATCTTCGACATTGATGTCCTTGTCGGCGACTTCCGCTTCCGCCTCTTCAGACTTCGCATCCGGCATCTTGTTCAGCAGCGCAGCGATATTATTCGGATCGAACGTCTTCTTTTTCTTCGGCTTCTCTTTAACCGGCGTCGGTTTTTTGTTTTCCGGCTTCGGCGGCTCGGGCTTCTTCTCTTCCGGCTTCGGTGCTTCTGCTGTTTTGTCCGGAATGGGCTCGGCCTTTTCCTCAGGCTCCGGCGCAGGCTCTGGCTTGGGTTCCGGCGCGTTCGCAACTTTGGGCTTTTCCGGCGTCGGCTCGGGCTTGGGCGGCGTCGGCTGCTCGACCGGCTTCGGCGCTTTGGGCTGCTTCTTCGCCAGACGTTTCAGGTTCGTCACGTCGGCCACCGTCAGCAACTCGACCGGCAGAACTTTTAAATCCACCGGTTCGAGCTTGCGGGCGGGCAAACCAAATATCGTCACAATGATCAGCGCAACGTGAATGGCACCAGAATAAATTAGCGGCTTGCGCATACTCAAAGTGATCTAGAACCTTACTTCTTGGCGGGAGCGTCGGTCTGCGTTTCGGTCACGAGACCGACTTTGGCAAAACCGGCGGAGCTGATGCGGCCCATCACGTCCATGACAGTGCCGTAATCAATCTGGCTGTCAGCGCGAACAAAGATGCGCTGCTCATAGCCGTTCTTGGAAATGGCGGTAAGGCGCGGCACAAGCTCGTCGGCCGTCACAACTGTTTCCTGTAGAAAAATCTGCCCCTTCGCGTCGACCGAAATCGTCAAAGGTTCATTGTCGCCTGAAAGAGCGGCGGCCTGCGTCTTGGGTAGGTCAACCGGTACACCGACCGTGAGCAAGGGAGCCGCCACCATGAAAACGATGAGCAGCACAAGCATCACGTCCACCATCGGTGTCACGTTGATTTCGGCCATCGGGGCGCGGCCGAATTTGCCACGCTTGCGACCTGATCCCCCTGAGGAGAAAGCCATGGGTCAGCTCCGTTCGTCGAGTTGGCGCGACAGAATGGCGGAGAACTCGTCCGCGAAACTTTCCATGCGCGAGCCGAAGCGGCCGACCTGATTGTTGAAACGGTTATAGGCCACAACTGCCGGAATAGCGGCGACAAGGCCGAGCGCGGTGGCAAAGAGAGCTTCGGCAATGCCCGGCGCCACAACGGCGAGGTTGGTGTCGCGGCTGACCGCAATCGCCTGAAACGAATTCATAATGCCCCAGACCGTACCGAACAGACCGACGAAAGGCGCAACCGAGCCGACCGTAGCGAGAAACAGGAGACGGGCTTCAAGAGCGAGCATTTCGCGGCTGATCGTGACCTGCATCACTTTGTCGACGCGTTCTTTAAGCCCCAGAAAGCTGTCCGTCGCAATTTCCTGCGAGCGGCGCCATTCGCGCATCGCGGCGATGAAGAGCGCGGACAGCGGATGCGTCGGGCGCGAGCCCACTTCCTGATAGAGGTCTTCCAGCGAGCGGCCCGACCAGAAGGTACGTTCGAACTGGTCGGCGCGGGCCTCGACGCGATTGAAGCGCCACCACTTGTCAAAAATGATGGCCCATGACCAGACCGAGGCAAAGAGCAGACCGAGCATGACGATCTTGACGATCGTATCGGCGTGCATGAAAAGCCCCATGATCGAGAAATCAATGGGTGCGGCATTCACCGTCTGATTGGCAATGACCTGCGCCATGTTGACGCCGGTTTCAATCGTTTGAGTCGTCGGGTTCATTTAAGATCCATTTCCGAAAGCATGGCCCCATGTCAGGACAAAAGCCCCATGTCAGCGCAAGAAGACAGGTCAAGCGGCACATAGGCCAAGATTCTGAGCAAGCGCAAGACAGATTCCTGCCGCAAACTCATACCGCCCGATAGGCCATATACCCCCAAAATTAAGTTGAAGTTACGCCGCCAAATATGTCGAAACCGTGGCGCAGCGCGGGTTTACCACGAACATCAATAGGTTAGCGAGATGTTGTTGCAATGGGACAACATCGTCTTGGAGTAAATTCAGTACGCCCCGCATCATATTGTCACTTCCGCCACATAAGGCGCGAGTGCTGCACGGGTGGAAGCCGGTAAACGGCGCGGGCGGCCCTGTCCGTCGATACAGGCCGCCATCACTCTGGCCCGCCATATTTCCATGGGCTCGCCCTGATCCGGCAGCAGCCGGATGGATTGCTCCGCCTCCAGCCGCGCCCCCGACGCTTTCACATAACGGGTCCGCACTTCAAGCCGGTCGTCAATGCGGGCCGGTCGGATGAAGTCGATCTCCATCCGGTGAATGGCAAAAGCCAGCGGCTCCGGCCCGTCAAGGAGGTCCGTATGGCTGACGCCTGTGAGACGCAGGAAATCGGACCGCCCCCGCTCGGCAAAGCGCAGATAATTGGCGTGATAGACGATCCCGGAAAAATCCGTGTCCTCGTAATAGACGCGCACGGGCAAAACATGGGTTTTCTCGATGATGCGGCCCGCAAGATCGGGCCAGTCGGAGCGCACCGTCATTCGTCGCCCTCGTCAAACAATGCAGGCTGATCCCCACCCGAGCCCGCGATCCCGCCCTTGGGCAGCGGCAATCCCAGATGCGCGAAAGCGGCAGCGGTGAGAATGCGCCCGCGCGGTGTGCGGTTCACCAGCCCCTGCTGGATGAGATAAGGCTCGATGATCTCCTCGATCGCGTCACGCGGCTCGGAGAGTGACGCCGCGACCGTCTCGACACCGACAGGCCCGCCCGCAAAGCTGACCGCAATCGCCCTGAGATAGCGATGATCCAGCGCATCGAGACCCAGTTCATCGACTTCCAGACGCCGCAACGCCTTGTCCGCCGCCTTGGCATCAATGCGTGTTACGCCGTCGACAGAAGCAAAATCACGGACGCGGCGCAAAAGCCGTCCCGCCACGCGCGGTGTACCGCGTGCACGCCGCGCGATTTCATGCGCCCCGTCCGGCGTCATCTCGATGCCGAAAAGCCCCGCCCCGCGCCGCACGATCAGTTCCAGTTCGGAAACTTCATAGAAGTTCAGCCGCACAGGGATTCCGAAACGATCCCGCAACGGCGTGGTAAGAAGCCCCGTGCG
The DNA here is from genome assembly GCA_040390855.1 of Pseudomonadota bacterium. GTDB lineage: Bacteria > Pseudomonadota > Alphaproteobacteria > Parvibaculales > Parvibaculaceae > Parvibaculum. The sequence continues at coordinate 28,669 of JAZJXO010000013.1, read as the reverse complement.
TGTCGTCGCACCGACCAGCGTAAACGGCGCAAGATCAATCTTCACCGACCGCGCGCCCGGCCCTTCGCCGATAATGAGATCAAGCTGAAAATCTTCCATCGCCGGATAGAGCACCTCTTCGACCGCCGGCGAGAGACGATGGATCTCGTCAATGAACAAAACATCACGCGGCTCAAGATTGGTGAGCAAGGCCGCCAGATCACCCGCCTTTGAAATGACCGGACCGGAGGTCGCGCGGAAGTTCACCCCCAGCTCGCGCGCCACGATCTGCGCCAGCGTGGTTTTGCCAAGTCCGGGCGGTCCGGCAAAGAGCACATGATCGAGCGCCTCGTTGCGCTGGCGGGCCGCCTCGATAAACACGGCCAGATTCTCCCGCGCCCGCGCCTGACCCACAAAATCAGCCAGCACCTGTGGCCGAAGCGATCGCTCGGCCTCGTCCTCTTCGCGTTTGACCGATGTGATGATGCGCTCGGTCATCGCGCCAGTTCCTTCAAGCCCTGACGGATCAGCTGTTCAGCGCTCGCCTCGCCGTCCATGCGTTTCAGCGCCGCCGCAATCGCGCCTGATGCCTGCGCCTGCGGATAGCCCAGATTCGTCAGCGCCGACACCGCATCGCGCATTGCGCCGGACGATCCGGGCGGCACAGGCAGACCGCTCGCTTCCAGAGTTTCCGCAAGCGTCGCACCTTGCGGTGCCTTGTCTTTCAATTCGGCCACAATACGCGCCGCCACTTTCGGGCCCACACCGGGTGCGGCTGACACAGCTTTCTTGTCATCCAGCGCAATGGCCCGCGACAGATCCGCAGGCGTCAGCGTCCCGAGCACACCGAGGGCGACGCGCGTACCGACGCCCTGCACCGACAGAAGCAAACGGAACCAGTCCCGTTCGATGTCGGATGTGAACCCGATCAGACGGATCGCGTCGTCGCTCACCTTGGTTTCAATCGACAAAACCGCCGCCCCGCCGACAGCAGGTAACGACAACAACGTGCGGCGCGAACAGGTGACGTGATAGCCGACACCGTTGACGTCGATGATCGCCCAGTCGGCGCCCACTTCATCGACCAGACCTTTGAGACGACCGATCATGCGCGTCTGGCCTTCTGCGCGGAGGCGTCCCGCAACAGCGCCGCCGCAATCCGGTCATTCGCGCCGCCCGCATGGGCGTGGCAAATGGCGATGGCCAGCGCGTCAGCCGCGTGCTCGCTGGCCGCCGCCGACCCCGGCAAGAGCATCTCGACCATCATGCGGATCTGGCCCTTGCCCGCGTGCCCGGCGCCCACCACGGATTTCTTGATGTGGTTCGCCGCATATTCGGCAACGACAATGCCGACGCGCGCCGGCACAAGAAGAGCCACACCGCGCGCCTGCCCGAGCTTCAGCGCCGCCACGGGATCGCGCGCGACAAAGACCTGCTCGATTGCCGCCGCATCCGGCGCATAGGATTCAATGATGGCGATAAGCCCCGTCTCGATCTCGACAAGACGCTCGCCGAGGCTCAACCGGTCATTGGACGTGATCGTGCCGTTGGCGACATGGGAAAGCCGCGCGCCCGTGACATCAATAATGCCCCATCCGGTAGCGCGAAGGCCCGGATCAATGCCGAGATAACGGAGAGTGGACGGCATGGGGGAGCCTGTTGGTTCCGGTCCGCTCGCCTTCAGGAAAGCATCACGCGTTTAGGACGCGGACATTTTCTCCATCATCGAATCGGACAGCTCGAAGTTTGAATAAACTTGCTGCACATCATCGTCGTCGTCCAGCGCTTCGAGCAATTTGACAAGGCTCTCGGCCTTCTCGTCGTCAACCTCGATGGCGTTTTGCGGCTTCCAGACGATCTTGACCGATTTCGGCTCGCCGAATTTGGCCTCAAGCGCCTTCGCCACTTCATGTAGCAGGTCCGGCGCACAGAACAGCTCGTGACCTTCCTCGCCCGACTGGCAATCCTCGGCACCGGCCTCGATAGCAGCTTCTAGCATCGTATCGGCATCAGCCACATCAGCGCCGAAGTCGATCTGCCCCAGACGCGAGAACATGAAGGAGACCGAGCCCGTTTCACCCAGATTCCCACCGTTCTTCGTAAACAGCGAACGCACCACGCTTGCCGTGCGGTTGCGGTTGTCGGTCAGCGATTCGACGATGACGCCGACGCCGCCCGGACCGAAGCCCTCGTAGCGCACCTCTTCGTAATTCTCGCCGCCCTGATCGGCCGACTTCTTGATGGCGCGTTCGATATTGTCGCGCGGCATGTTTTCGGCGCGTGCGGCAAGCACAGCCGAGCGCAAACGCGGGTTGAAGGCCATGTCCGGCAGGCCCATTTTGGCCGCGACCGTGATTTCCTTGGCGAGCTTGGAAAAGAGCTTCGAGCGCTTCTTATCCTGAGCGCCCTTGCGGTACATGATGTTTTTGAATTGTGAATGGCCGGCCATTCCGTCCCCATATCGGTTCGTGCGCGCCCCGTCGGAGCGCCGTTTGAGGGCTTTATAGGAGCCCGAAAGCCCAAAATCCAGAGCCCTGACGCCGGAAGGCGTGACGACGGCATGGACCATATGCATCCTATAGTTGTTGTAAAAATTATATACTCGTTTAACGTGTGTTTAATGATTCGTCTCTACTGTGAGTGGTGTTCCGGTCCAGCACGAATGGCAGCCCACCATTCGGACAGGAACACATCGCAGAAGCTCCGGTCCGTGGTCCCGCCCAAACCCACCGACCGGAAATCGCCTCCGCAGAAAGCGGCAGGCCATCGCGCCCCGTCCACGACATTTCGCCCACCTCGAATGTCATGGGCGGGGCGCATCTCTTTAGAAAATGGGAGTCTGGTTCTTCAGCCGCCATAAACCGTCGTCGGCCACGCATAATCGCGCTCGACGTGACGACGGAAGGTCGCTTCGACAATGAAGCGGGCGACAATGCGCTCGTTGAAAAGCGCGTGATATTTCGCGTGCCCCTTTTCAGCAACGGCACGCCGCTGATCATCATGGGCAAGATAATGCCGCAACTTCTGCGCGAGGTCGTCAGGCCCGTCATAGAAGGCGAATTCTTCATCCGAAAAAATATCGCCGTATCCGCTCGAACGGGCGACAAAAACAAGCAGCCCGTTACCGGCAAATTGCGCGAGGCGATCCGATGAATAGAGATAATCCTCGTCCGAACGGTTGAGATTGAGCCCCATCCGGGCATCGGCAATCGCATCGAAATAGCGCGCACCGAAAACCGGCCCCTTGCCATCGATGCCATAGAAGCCATATCGCGCTTCCGGCACGGCCGCTTTCAGCGCCCGCATCGCATCCGCGCGCCATGGCGTGCCCTTCTCGCTGCCGATGCTGCACAGAAGATCAACCGACTGGCTGGTGTCGCGATAGCAACTCAGTGTTTCAATCGAGGCATCGGTGGGGTTCGGCATGAAAGCCATACGGTGACTTGCCGTTGCATAGACATCGAGCTTTGCCCCCGCCGTCGTGATGAAGGTGATGTCGGACACTTCGCCGAAGCGACGGATGCGCGGTGGGTTTTCGGTCAGAAAAAGCGGATCGAGATTGACAACCGCAACGCGTGGGGCGGGATCAAGCGCCTTGATTTCAGCAAGTGTCGCATTTGTGATCTTGTCAGCATGGACCAGAACCACGAGATCGGGACGAAATTGACGCGCAAGTGCCACGAGCCTGCGATTGGCTTCGCCATCGCCTGCGCGTCCAAAACCAAAACGCCCCTGCTCGCGCGCCACATCACGATCACTGAAGGAAATGACCAGATGACCGTTGCGGGTGAAGCCATTGACGAGTTTGCGCACGGTCGCATAAAAATTCGCGCCCGCTTTTCGCTCGTTAAAATTGCCCGCCACAACAATGCGCATCCGGTCTTCCGTTATGAATGAGGTATCGCGGCCTTCAGACGCCCGCCGACACGGACAGGTTCGATACGTTTGGCAAGACCGGTCTTCGCATCCGTCTCAACAAACACCCCGCACAGCGTGACAGGCCCCAGCGCAGGCGTGAAGCGGCCACTCGGCATTTTGGTGATGAAGCGGTTGAGAGGCTCGTCCTTCTCCATGCCGATAACAGAGTTGTAATCGCCGCACATGCCTGCATCCGTCTGATAGGCCGTGCCGCCGTCGAAGATTTGCGCGTCAGCCGTCGGCACATGGCTATGTGTGCCGACCACGAGGCTCGCGCGCCCATCGCAAAAATGCCCCATCGCCATTTTTTCCGACGTCGCCTCGCCGTGAAAATCGACAACAATGGCGTCGACGACTTCCCCGAGAGGACAGGCGGAAATCTGTTCGTCTACGGATGAAAAAGGATCGTCCAGAGGATCCATGAACACACGGCCCATCGCATTGATGACGAGAACGCGGTGACCCTTGGCGCTTTCAAGCAGGCTCGCGCCGCGACCGGGCGTGCCTTTGGGAAAGTTCACAGGCCGCACGAGGCGCGGCTCGCGCTCGATATGCACCAGCGCCTCGCGCTGGTCCCAGGCGTGATTGCCAAGCGTGATCGCATCCACGCCCGCGTCAAACAGATCGTTGCAAATCTGCGCCGTGATGCCGAAGCCGCCTGCCGCGTTTTCACCATTGACGATGACGAAATCGAGACCGAGATCGCGGCGCAATGCAGGCATATCGGCGACAATAGCATCGCGCGCAGCGCGGCCGACAATATCGCCGAGGAAAAGCAACTTCATCTCACGTCTTTCTAAAATCAGTTGCGCCGCGTTCCGTCACGATCCAGTCGAGCGCCTGATCATTGGGCTCATGCATGAGATGTGTCACTTCCTGCGCCGCAAAGGCAAGGCCGATAGCGAGTATAGAGGGATTGCGGCGCCGCAGAAGGGCAAGCGTGCGGTCATAATAGCCCCCGCCATAGCCTAGCCGCTGGCCCGTGGCGTCATAGGCGAGAAGCGGCACGATGATGATGTCCGGCGTGACAACGGGCGCACCCGCTTTGGGCTCCATGATCCCGAAAGGCCCCGCCACAAGCGCCTCGCCGCGCGTCCATGCCGCAAAGCTCAGCGGCTCGGCCTCGCCCGTCACGCGCGGCAGGGCGAGTGCGCAGCCGTGACCGGACAATATGTCGAGCAGGACAGAGGGGTCGGCCTCATCGCCCTTGGCCACATAGCCTGCAACGCAGGCGGTGGGCGCAACGGGGATCGCCTGAATGAAGGGCTGGACGAAAAGGCCGCCACCCAGCCCCTGGAACTTTTCGAAAGCAACGGCCCGGCGCGATTTGGCAAGCAATCTTGCTTCCTTTTTGGATTGTTCCGCGCTCATATCCGACCGAAAGAAAGTGGGCCCGCCTTGGCCGTTGGTGCATTGATTCTCGGAGACCTACACAAGTAGGTGGGCGTCGTGTGAAAGAAACCACGGTCTCAACCAGGGACAACTCCCTTAAGAATCGTATGGCCCCGAGTTATTGAAGCTCCTGACGAGCCAGGCAGTACCCATGCCCATATCGGACTTGATGGGGGTGAACGTCAAGACGTACCGGTGTTTTGGTTGAAATCAGGCGGATTCGACGCGGCGCGCAATGTCTTCGATGCGCCGCGCGGCACTGTCCAGCACATCGCCCAGCAGGTCTTCGGCCTCGCGTGAGCGTTCGAGCGCGGCGATACGGGTCTGCGTCAGTTGCTCGATGTCGGTTTCGAGCATCTTCACCTTGGCTTTGGCCTCGGCCAGTTCGTCGGCGACCAGAAGCGAGGCCATCAGCAAAAGCCGCGTCTCGCCCACCTGCCCCACTTCTCGGGCAAGGTCGGTCACATGGCGGTTCACGACAGCACCAAGCTCCTTCAGATGCGCCTCCTCGCCGTCACCGCAGGACACCGTGTAGGCCTTGTCGTTCACATGAACTGTGACTTGTCCCATAATATAAATGCTTTCTGCGGTTACTCGGCCAGAACTTCGCGGATGCCTTCGATCGTATTGGCAATGGTCTCGGACGCCCGTTCGTTCAACTCGTTGATCCGGCGGGCTTCGGCCTTGAGCTGATCCAGCTCCTCGGCGAGCCGGGAGCGGTCCTCTTTCAGCGCGTTCATTTCGCCTTCGAGACGACCTGCCAACTGCGCCCGCAAAATCTGGCGATGGAGGCCGGCTTCCAGTCGGTCGAGCGCGGCTTTGAAACGCTCCGAGGCGGCATCGAGTTTGCTCATAAAGGTCCGGTTTCCCAAAAGCACACGGCCTATCCCGCGACTCCTGCTGCAAGATAGGCGCGTGCATGAAATGAGGTCAATGCGTTCCGCTGCGGGAGCGACGCCAAACCGCAGACCAAACCGCAGACCAAACCGCAGAAAAGCGCGGCAATTTGCGTGAATCCGTCATTGACTCAAGTGAAGCCCCATGATCAATGTGACGCCGCCTGCCGACCCCCTCTTCAGACACGACAAGAGACAGAGAAATGACGCCAGCAGATCAGTCGGCCGCCCCGGTGAAGTCGCGGAGCGCCGCGCCGGCGCAAAACACGCCACTCCACAATAATATGGCCAATGCCATCCGCGCCCTCGCGATGGACGCCGTGCAAGCTGCCAATTCCGGCCATCCCGGAATGCCGATGGGCGCTGCCGACATGGCCACCGTGCTTTTCAGCCGCTTTTTGAAGATCGACCCCAAAGCCCCGAACTGGCCGGACCGTGACCGCTTCGTGCTGTCGGCGGGCCACGGCTCGATGCTTCTCTATGCGCTGCATTATCTCCTCGGCTACGAGGACATGACGCTCGACCAGATCAAGAACTTCCGCCAGCTCGGCTCGATCACAGCAGGTCACCCCGAACACGGCCATGCGCTCGGCATCGAGACGACCACCGGCCCCTTGGGTCAGGGCATCTCGACCGCCGTCGGCATGGCGCTGGCCGAACGCATGGCCGCGACCCGCTACGGCAAAGAGATCGTGGACCACTACACCTATGCCATCGCGTCCGACGGCGATCTCATGGAAGGCATCAGCCACGAGGCCATCAGTCTTGCGGGCCATCTGAAGCTCTCCAAAATGATCGTGCTCTACGACGATAACGGCATCACCATCGACGGCTCGCTCGATCTGTCTGAATCAGGCGATGCGCTCATGCGCTTCAAGGCCGCGGGCTGGAACGCCACCCGCATCGACGGCCATGACGCCGAGGCCATCGCCAAAGCGATCGAAGCCGCGCAAAACGCCGACAAACCCACGCTCATCGCCTGCCAGACCGTCATCGGCTACGGCTCGCCGAACAAGCAGAACACATCGGGCTCGCATGGTTCACCTTTGGGCGGCGACGAGATTAAACTCACGCGCGAAGCGCTGGGCTGGCCGCACGAGCCTTTCGTGATCCCCGCTGATGTGCTCGACGCATGGCGCAAGGTCGGCGCTGCCGGACTTGCCAAATCCGCCGCATGGGACGCCCGCTTCAAGGCACTGCCCGCCGACAAGCGCGCCGAATACAGCCGCGAGCTTTCCGGCGACCTGCCCGCGGGCTTCGCCGCAACGATCAACGCCTACAAAAAGAAACTCTCCGAAGACAAACCCTCATGGGCCACGCGCAAGTCCTCGGAAGAGGCGCTCAACGTCATCAACGCCGTCATCCCCGAAATGGTCGGCGGCTCGGCGGATCTGACAGGCTCGAACAACACCAAGTCCAAAGGCCAGAAGCCCGTCACCCCGACGGATTTCTCCGGCTCCTTCATCCATTACGGTATCCGCGAACACGGCATGGCCGCTGCCATGAACGGCATGGCGCTGCATAAGGGCTTTATCCCCTATTCCGGCACCTTCCTCGTCTTCACCGACTATTGCCGCCCCTCCATCCGCCTCGCCGCTCTGATGAAACAGCGCGTCATCCATGTGATGACGCATGACTCAATCGGCCTTGGCGAAGACGGCCCCACGCATCAGCCGGTCGAGCACCTTGCCAGCTTGCGCGCCATGCCGAACCTCTATGTCTTCCGCCCCGCAGATGCGGTTGAAACCGCCGAATGCTGGCAGGCCGCGCTCGAAGCGAAGGAAACACCCTCGGTCATCGCCGCCTCGCGTCAAAATCTTCCGACCGTGCGCACAACGCATACGGACGAAAACCTGTCTGCCAAAGGCGGCTACGAACTCGTCGCCGCGACAAAGCCCGCCAAGGTGACGCTCATCGCCACAGGCTCCGAAATCGAAATCGCCCTCGCCGCCCAGAAGCTCCTCGAAGCCGAAGGTATCGGCGCCCGCGTTGTCTCGATGCCCTGCGTCGAACTCTTCGAAGAGCAGACGAAAGACTACAAGAAAAAGACGCTCGGCGAAGGCACAGTCAAAATCGCTATCGAAGCGGCGATCCAGTATGGCTGGGACCGCTACATCGGCCCCGATGGCGCGTTCATCGGCATGACGGGCTTCGGCGCGTCCGCCCCTGCCAAAGACCTCTACAAGCACTTCAACATTACCGCAGAAGCCGCAGTCGCCGCCGCCAGGGCGTGCCTCAAAGGCTAACCGACACACTGAAACTCAGGAGACGTATAAATGGCTGTTCGCGTTGCAATTAACGGCTTTGGCCGCATCGGACGTCTGGTGCTTCGCGCCATCGCGGAATCCGGTCGCAAGGACATTGAAGTTGTTGCCATCAACGATCTGGGTTCGGTTGAAGCCAATGCCCATCTGCTGAAATGGGACTCAGTCCACGGCCCCTTCCCCGGCAAAATCAAAGTGACGAAATCGTCGTTCGATCTCGGTCGCGGCCCGATCAAAGTGCTGGCCGAACGCGATCCGTCCAAACTCCCCTGGGGCGAACTCGGCATCGACATTGCATTTGAATGCACAGGCATTTTCACCTCGAAAGAAAAAGCCGGAATGCATCTCACTGCCGGTGCCAAGCGCGTGCTGATCTCGGCCCCTGCCGACGGTGCCGACATCACGGTTGTCTACGGCGTCAACCATCAGCAGTTGAAGAAGAGCCACAAGATCGTCTCGAACGCCTCTTGCACCACCAACTGCCTCGCCCCCGTCGCCGCTGTGCTCAACAAAGCCGTCGGCATCGAGCAGGGCTACATGACAACGATCCACGCCTATACGGGCGACCAGAACACAGTGGACACGCTCCACTCCGACGCCCGCCGTGCGCGTGCCGCCGGTCTCTCCATGATCCCGACCTCGACAGGCGCCGCCAAAGCCGTCGGCCTCGTGCTGCCGGAACTCGCAGGCAAGCTCGACGGCACCTCGATCCGTGTGCCCACAGCCAATGTTTCGGTCATCGACCTTGTCTTCACCGCCAAGAAGAAGACATCTGCCGAAGAAGTGAACGCCGCGATCATCGCCGCCGCCAAAGGCCCGCTCAAAGGCGTACTCGCCACAACGGACGAGAAGCTCGTGTCGGTTGACTTCAACCACAATCCGGCCTCCTCCACCTTCGACCTCACCCAGACACAGGTCATCGACGGCAAGCTCGTGCGCGTGCTGAGCTGGTACGACAATGAATGGGGCTTCTCCAACCGCATGGGCGACACCGCCGTGGCGATGGGCAAGCTGCTGAAGTAAAATGTCACAAAGAAACCCCTTTCCTGAATTCAGGAGAGGGGTTTCTTCTATCTGCTTCGCACCCCCTCCCTCCGACCTGAAGACCAAACAAAATGTCCGCACATAAGACCCTTGATGATCTCTTCAAAGCCGTAGGCCTCAAGGGCCTGAAAGTCCTCGTCCGCGCCGATTTGAACGTCCCGATGGCCGACGGAAAAATCACCGACGCCACACGTATCGAACGCGTCGCAGGCACCCTCACCGAACTTTCTGATCGCGGCGCGAAGGTCATCGTGCTTTCCCATTTCGGTCGCCCCAAAGGCGCACCCGAAGCAAAATACTCGCTCGCGCCTGTTGCGGCCGCGCTTGAGCCATTTCTGGGTCGCAAAGTCGCCTTCGCCGCCGACTGTATCGGCGACACAGCCGCCAAAGCCATCGACGCACTCCCCGATGGCGGCGTCATCGTGCTCGAAAACACGCGCTTCCACGCGGGCGAGGAAAACAACGATCCCGCATTCGCCGCCGCGCTTGCCGCCAACGGCAATGTCTATGTGAACGACGCCTTCTCCTGCGCCCATCGCGCCCACGCCTCCACCGAGGCCATCGCACATGATCTGCCTGCCTATGCCGGTCGCGCCATGCAGGCCGAACTCTCCGCCCTCGACGTCGCGCTCGGCAACCCGACACATCCCGTCGTCGCCATTGTCGGCGGCGCGAAAGTCTCGACAAAAATCTCGCTGCTCGGCAATCTCGTGAAAAAAGTCGATGCCCTTGTCATCGGCGGCGGCATGGCCAACACGTTCCTCGCGGCGCAGGGCAAAGCGGTCGGCAAGTCGCTCTGCGAACGCGACCTCTTCGACACCGCACGTCACATCCTTGCAAATGCCCGCTCCGCCAACTGTGAAATCATCCTGCCGACCGATGTTGTCGTCGCCAAGGAGTTCAAAGCCGGTGCCGCCTGCGTCACCGTCCCCGTGTCGGACGTGCCCGAAGACAGCATGATCCTCGATGTCGGCGCCGACACACTCGCCTATATTGCCGGTCGCATCGAAACCGCCAAAACAATCGTCTGGAACGGCCCGCTCGGCGCCTTCGAAATGTCGCCTTTCGACACAGGCACAGTCACCGCCGCGCGCCACGTCGCCATGATGACGAAGCAAGGCGCATTGATTTCCGTCGCCGGCGGTGGCGACACGGTTGCAGCCCTCAATGAAGCGGGTGCGACCGAAGATTTCACTTATGTATCCGCCGCCGGCGGAGCCTTCCTCGAATGGATGGAAGGCGTTGAACTGCCCGGCGTTGCCGCGCTCGAACGTAACTAACCAAGAGGACTTGAGAACATGACTGAATCACTGGAACAGATCGCAAAAGCCATGGTCGCGCCCGGCAAGGGCATCCTCGCCGCCGACGAAAGCTCGGGCACGATCAAAAAGCGTTTCGACGCCATCAATACGCCGTCCACGGAAGAAACACGCCGCGACTACCGCGAGTTCATGTTCCGCACCACCGACGCGATGAAGAACCATATTTCCGGCGTCATCCTTTTCGATGAAACCATCCGCCAGAAAGCCGCCGACGGCACGCCGCTTGTCGACATCATCAAAGCCGCAGGCTCGATCCCCGGCATCAAAGTCGATGCTGGCGCCAAGCCGATGGCAGGCTTCCCCGGCGAAACCGTGACCGAAGGCCTCGACGGTCTCGATGAACGCCTTGCCGAATATTACAAGCTCGGTGCCCGCTTCGCGAAATGGCGCGCCGTCATCGACATCTCGCCCACCATCCCGACCAATGCCTGCATCGAAGCCAACACCGAAGCGCTGGCCCGCTACGCCGCACTCTGCCAGAAGAACGGTATTGTTCCGATCGTCGAACCCGAAGTACTGATGGACGGTGACCACACAGCCGACCGCTGCTTTGATGTGACCGAAGCCACGCTGCGCTCGCTCTTCAATGCGCTGGCACGTCACAATGTATTGCTCGAAGGCACGATCCTGAAACCCAACATGGTCGTCTCCGGCAAGAAATGCGCAACGCAGGCTGGCATTCAGGAAGTCGCCGAAAAAACCATCAAAGTTTTCAAGCGCACAGTGCCTGCCGCTGTCCCCGGCATCGTGTTTCTCTCCGGCGGCCAGTCCGACGAACTGGCAACCGCGCATCTCGACGCGATGAACAAACTCGGACCGCTCCCCTGGGCGCTCTCCTTCTCCTATGGCCGCGCGCTGCAAGCCGCCCCGCAGAAAGCATGGGCCGGCAAAAAAGAAAACGTCCCCGCCGCGCAGAAGGCTTTCGCCCACCGCGCCAAAATGAACAGCCTCGCGGCGCTCGGCACATGGAAAGCCGACCTCGAAAAAGCGTGATGCTTTTTTCATTTGTCGAAATTGAAACGCCCTGTGGGAAATCACAGGGCGTTTTTGTTTCTCAATGAATGATCCACTCTAAATCCCTCTCGCATTGGGAGAACGCGCATTGAGATAGGACCAAGAGGATTTGCTTGCTGCAACCAGGCCTCATTCACGCTAAAACTCACATCCCCCGATTCCTCTTGTCGTGAGTGCCCCTGTGAAATCCATCGCCGCCCGTATTGCTGAAGAACTCTCCGTCCGTGAAGAACAGGTGGCGGCGGCAGTCGAACTCCTCGACGGCGGTGCAACCGTTCCCTTCATCGCGCGCTACCGCAAGGAAGTTACCGGCACACTCGACGACACACAACTGCGCACACTCGAAGAACGCCTCTCCTATTTGCGCGAATTGGAAACCCGTCGCGCCGCCGTCATCGCCTCGATTGAAGAACAAGGCAAAATGACGGATGCGCTGAAAGCCTTGATCAACGCCGCCGAAACCAAAGCCCGTCTCGAAGACATTTACCTCCCCTTCAAACAGAAGCGTCGCACCAAAGCGATGATCGCCAAGGAAGCTGGCCTCGAACCGCTCGCCGACGCGCTCCTCGCCGATCCGAAACTCGATCCGCAGGCAACCGCCGCAACTTACATAGACACCGACAAAGGTGTAGCCGACGCTGCCGCCGCCCTCGATGGTGCCCGCGCTATTCTCATCGAACGCTTTTCCGAAGACGCCGACCTCGTGGGCTCGCTCCGCGAAGAAGTCTGGACGCGCGGAAAACTCGCTTCGAAAATGCAAACCGGCAAAGAACAACTCGGCGAAAAATTCGCCGACTATTTCGACTTCTCCGAACCGCTGACAAAGCTCCCCTCGCACCGCATCCTCGCGATGTTCCGTGGCGAAAAAGAAGAAATGCTCTCGCTGGCGCTGGTGCCCGAAGAAGTCCTCGCCGGACAGGAAGCAATGCCCTCCACCTTCGAGCGCCGCATCGCCGCACGCTTCGGCATAGCCGATCAGGGCCGCGCGGCCGACAAGTGGCTCGGCGAAACCGTGCGCTGGACGTGGCGGACAAAAATCCTTCTCCACATCAATCTCGATTTACGGATGCGTCTGCGCCAGTTCGCCGAGGACGAAGCCACAAAAATCTTCGCCGGAAATCTGCGCGATCTCCTGCTTGCCGCGCCCGCAGGCACACGCGCGACGATGGGCCTCGATCCGGGCTTCCGCACCGGCGTCAAAGTCGCGATTGTTGATGCCACCGGCAAAGTCGTAGCCCACGAGACGATCTATCCGCACCAGCCGCAAAACCGCTGGGACGAAGCGATCTCTATTCTCGCGCGCCTTGCCCGCGCCCACAAAGTCGATCTCGTCGCCATCGGCAACGGCACGGCCTCGCGCGAAACCGACAAGCTCGCCGCAGACCTGATGGCACGCCACGCAGACCTCAAACTCACCAAGGCCATGGTGTCGGAAGCAGGCGCGTCGGTCTATTCCGCCTCCGCTTACGCCAGCGCCGAACTGCCCGATCTCGACGTCTCGATCCGCGGTGCGGTCTCCATCGCGCGGCGCTTGCAGGATCCGCTCGCCGAACTTGTGAAGATCGACCCGAAATCCATCGGCGTCGGCCAGTACCAGCACGACATCGGCGAACATAAACTATCGAAATCATTGGACGCCGTTGTCGAAGACTGCGTGAACGGCGTCGGCGTCGATGCCAACACCGCCTCCGTGCCGCTCCTCGCCCGCGTGTCGGGCATCGGCGAAAGCCTTGCGCAGTCGATCGTCGCGCATCGCGACGCGACAGGCCCGTTCAAAACCCGCGCGAGCCTGAAACAAGTACCGCGCCTCGGTGCCAAGGCCTTCGAGCTTTGCGCTGGCTTCCTTCGCATCCCCGATGGCGACGATCCGCTTGATGCCTCGTCTGTTCATCCCGAAGCCTATCCGGTCGTCCGCCGTATCATCGAGAAGACCGGCGACGACCTCAAAAACATCATCGGCAATGCAGGCACATTGCGAAAGCTGAACCCCGAGGATTTCACCGACGAGACATTCGGCCTGCCGACCGTCACCGACATTCTGAAAGAACTGGAAAAACCGGGCCGCGATCCGCGTCCGGCCTTCAAGACCGCCACCTTCAAAGACGGCATCGAGAAACTCTCCGACCTCACCCCCGGCATGATACTCGAAGGTGTGGTGACAAATGTCGCCGCCTTCGGGGCCTTCGTGGACATCGGCGTCCATCAGGACGGGCTCGTGCATATCTCGGCCATGTCAGACACATTCGTCAAAGACCCGCGCGACGTCGCCAAACCCGGCGATGTGGTAAAGGTCAAAGTGCTGGAAGTCGATGTGCAGCGCAAGCGTGTGGCGCTTACCATGCGCATGTCGGACGAGCTTCCCGTCGCAGGCGAGAAACGCGACCGCAGCCCCAACCGCGCCCAGCAGCAGCGCCATGTGACAAACGCCCAACCGAACCCTTCTGCTCCGGCCGCTGGCGGCGCACTGGCCGATGCGCTGCGCCGCGCAGGTATGAAACTCGACTAAAGTAAGCCTATAACCAAGAACCTGATTTCTCAGAAATCTGGCATTTTGTTATGACTGATATTTCGGTATAGTCGCAGGGAAGGACTATACCCATGCTCACCAATGCTGAAATTCAAAACGTCGTAATGTCTATTGCAAAACAGCAATTGGGGGAAAGTGCTGTGTCAAAAATTAAGATCAATGAAGATTCAGATCTGGATGGCAAAGACAGTTTGAGAATTACGATTGTCGTCAAAGATAGCAAGACCAAACTTCCCGGCGACAAGCTCAGCAAAATTAAAATTGCGGTTATAGATTTTCTCCAGTCCAAGGGAGATTTTCGCTTTCCCTACACGCATTACTCGACGACAGCAGAATTAAGGGCTGCTCAGTCTGCATGATTGACACACGTCACTTGCTCTCAATTTCCGATGAACTGACAGCAACTAAGAGCAAAGGCGCACCGCAGCAAGCTCGACTGCGGAGAGCAATTTCAACCTCATACTATGCGCTGTTTCATTTCCTTATAACGAACGCCGCAGATTTGTTGGTCGGTCAGACTCAAAGAAAAAGCCCACGATACAAGATCGTCTATAGGTCGTTCGAGCACACGCAAATGCGGACTATTTGCGAAGAAGCATAAAAAGACCCCATGTCGGCGAACTATCGAAAGGCTTTAGAACGACAGTCATTTAGCAATCAAATTCGATCCTGCGCTGCGGCTTTTGTCGAATTGCAAGCTCTTCGTCACGAAGCCGACTACGATCCGGCAAAACGCATATCACTCACAGACGCCAAAGCGGCGGCAACAAACGCCCGACAGGCTATGGCGGACTTAATTTCTGCCACGGAAGATGAGCGACAGTTATTTCTCACCATACTTTTGCGTTTTAAAACCCAAAACTAACCGATCTCAAGCAAGACATGCTCGTTCTAGTCTTTGCATAGATCAGACCCTTCACGCTACAAAGTGGCATGAGCAAAAAGACCAAACCCAAACAGAAGCAGGAACAGAAGATCGTCGAGACCAACGATCCCTGCCGCCTCTATCTCATCACGCCGCCGCGTTTCGAGCCTGTGGCCTTTGCCGAAACGCTGAAGGCGGCTTTCGATGGCGGCGACATCGCCTCGCTGCAATTACGCCTGAAGGCCGAGGACGGCTCCTATGCGCCCGACGATGCCGTCCGCCGCGCCGCCGAGACGCTGATGCCCATTGCCATGCGCTACAATGCGGCCGTCATCATCAATGACAGCCCCGACCTCTGCATCGAAATGGGCGCGGACGGGGTCCATGTGGGGCAGGACGACGCGTCCTACAAGAAAGCCCGCTCCATCGTCGGTCCCGACCGGATCGTCGGCGTCACCTGCCATGACAGCCGCCATCTCGCCATGGAGGCCGGCGAAGCAGGGGCGGATTACGTCGCCTTCGGGGCCTTCTTCGACACGACGACCAAAGAGGCAAAAAGCCGCGCCGACGTCGCTTTGCTCGCCTGGTGGAGCGAAACCTTCATCGTCCCGTCGGTGGCCATCGGCGGTATCACGGTCGAGAACGCCGCCCCATTGGTCAGCGCCGGTGCGGATTTCCTCGCCGTTTCCGGCGGCGTCTGGTCCCACAAGGGCGGGCCCAAAGCCGCCGTCGCCGCCTTTAACCAACTCTTCCTGCAACTTCACGAAAACCCATAAAGGCTTGGCCTTTGGGCCTGCTTGATGCTATCAGAACGGCGCTTGTGCGCCTGTTAAGGCCCCACTGATCGGGAGATTGCGCGAGCCCCAAATAACGACATTCCTGGAAAGCCTGCCCATGCCCAAGATCAACGGTAACGAAATTCGCCCCGGCTATGTCATCGAGCATCAGGGCGGCCTCTGGGCTGCCGTGAAAGTGGCCCATGTGAAGCCCGGCAAGGGCGGCGCCTTCGCGCAGGTCGAGTTGAAAAACCTCGTCGACAACCGCAAGCTCAACGAGCGTTTCCGTTCCGCCGAAGCCGTCGAGCGCATCCGTCTTGAGCAGAAGGACTACCAGTATCTCTACGAAGTCGACGGCATGTTGACCTTCATGGACAATGAAACCTACGAACAGATCGAACTGGCCCGTGACTGGGTCGGCGACCGCGCCGCCTTCCTGCAAGACGGCATGAAAGTGACCGTCGAAAGCCATGAAGGCAAAGCGCTTGGCATTTCGCTGCCCGATCAGGTGACGCTCGAAATCGCCGAAACCGAACCCTCCGTCAAGGGCCAGACAGCCACCAGTTCCTACAAGCCCGCTATCCTGACCAACGGCGTCCGCGTCATGGTGCCCCCCTTCGTCACGTCGGGCGAGCGCATTGTCGTTGATACAAACGAACTCACCTATCTGCGCCGCGCTGAATAAGGCCGGATCATATGTCACGTCACACCCCCGCAATGACCGTCATGGTCGCCGCCGTGCGCAAAGCCGCGCGGGGACTTCAGCGTGACTTCGGCGAAGTCGAGAACCTTCAGGTCTCGATGAAAGGCCCCGGCGATTTTGTCTCCGCCGCCGACAAGAAAGCCGAAAAAGTCCTGTTCGAAGAACTGAGCAAAGCCCGCCCCGGCTACGGCTTCCTGATGGAAGAATCCGGTGCCGTCGAAGGCGCGGACAAGTCGCACCGCTGGATCATCGACCCGCTCGACGGCACAACAAACTTCCTCCACGGCATCCCGCATTTCGCCATTTCGCTCGGCCTTGAACGCGACGGGCAGATAGTGGCGGGCGTGATTTACAATCCGGTCACGGACGAACTCTACCTCGCCGAAAAAGGTCAGGGCGCGTTTCTGAACGACCGCCGCCTCCGCGTTTCAGCCCGCCGCGAACTCACCCAGAGCGTCATCGGCTGCGGCATCCCCCATATCGGTCGCCCCGGCCACGACATCTTCCTCAAGGAAGAACGCGCCGTGATGATGAACGTCTCGGGCCTGCGCCGCATGGGTGCCGCCTCGCTGGATCTGGCTTACGTCGCCGCCGGTCGCTTCGACGGCTTCTGGGAGGCCGCGTTGAGCCCTTGGGACATGGCAGCCGGCATCGTCATTATCCGCGAAGCCGGTGGCACGGTGTCGTCCATCGAAGGCGGCGACAACATGCTGGCCTCCGGCGGCATCCTCGTCGGCAACGAGATGGTCCACGCCCAGCTCTCCAAGGTGCTGAAGACCGTGCGAAACGGCTGATACCTCACCCCCGTCCAACTTCTGCCGGAATTGCTCTTTAGGCGTGTCGCGTTAACGTGAAGGTCGCTAGACTTGTCTAAAGTCGTGAACGATCGAGACAGCCGGAGGTTTGAGAGCATTGGGCGGATTTCGGAATTTCGCGGGGGCGCTCGCCCTTGCAGCGCTTCTCTCGGGCGGATCAATGCCTGTCGCTCTGGCCGCGCCGGTGGGCGCAGAGCCTTTGGACATCCCCGGCGACAATCACGGCAACATGAGCTTAGGCAACGATGCGCCGCTTTCAGCCCCCGACGGCCCCGCGCCCGCTCCCACGCAACCGTTACCCGGCATGGCCGCCGACTTCGATCCCGCCAATCTGTCAGACCCCGCCCCCGCCCTCATCCGCGTCACTTTCGAAGAAGACTCAGCAAGCCTCAGCGATGCCGCCAGCAACGAGATCAAATCCTTCGCTTACGCGTTCAAGGAAAGCGGTGGCCGCGTGTCGCTCAAAGGCTATGCCGGCATGGCAGGCTCCACCGGATCGAATGAACGCCGCCTGTCACTGCGCCGTGTACTGATGGTGCGCGATGTGCTTCTCGCCGAAGGCATCAAATCCGACCGGATGGACGTGCGTGCGCTGGGCGGCGTCAGAGACAACGGACCCACCGACCGCGTCGATATTACGAAATCAGGCCGCTAGGAGAGACCCCGACATGAGCAAGGATTACCGCGAAGGCACGGCTCTCTCCACGGCGCAGCCCTATCTCATGCGCATGACGATCTTTCTGGTTCTGGTCGGCATCGTCCTCGCGGTACTGCTGCCGCAACTGCAAAAAGCCTTCTTCGCCAATGCCGGACTAAACGGTCTCATCGTCTTCGTGCTGGTCTTCGGCATTCTCTATACCTACCGGCAGGTCTGGGCGTTGCGGCCCGAAGTGCGCTGGGTCAACAACTTCCGTCGCGCCGATCCCGGCATCGGCGTCACCTCGCGCCCGCCTGTGCTGCTCGCGCCCATGGCGACCATGCTCGGCGACCGCCGCGGCAAGATGCAGCTAAACGCGCTTTCGATGCGTTCGATCCTCGACAGTCTCGGCTCGCGTCTCGACGAAACCCGCGAAACCTCGCGCTATATGATCGGCCTGCTCGTTTTTCTCGGCCTGCTCGGCACCTTCTGGGGCCTCATCACCACGGTGACATCCGTGGGCGAGACGATCAAATCCCTGAGCGTGGACGGCGGTGATCCTGTCGCCATGTTCGCCAATCTCAAAGCCGGTCTCGAAGGCCCGCTATCGGGCATGGGCACGTCGTTCTCGTCTTCTCTCTTCGGTCTTGCCGGTTCGCTCGTCCTCGGCTTTCTCGATTTGCAGGCGGGACAGGCCCAAACCCGTTTCTACAACGAGTTGGAAGAATGGCTCTCCACCGTCACCGATCTCGGTCAGGACTTCGAGCGCAGCCCCGGTATGCTTGGCGACACGATGAAAAAACTCGAACGCATCGAACAGGCATTGACGCAAGGAACCGGCAAAGGTGATCACGCGACCACCATGGCGCTCGCCGGACAGATCGCGGCGCTGACCGAACAGTTGCGCGACGAGCAGCAACTGATCAAAAACATGGCGGACAATCAGGCGGCAATAGCACCGCTGCTGGAACGTCTCGCCTCACGTATGGGCAAATAACATGGCCCTGTCCAGACGACGCAGGGGGCAAGGGGGCGGCGAATACTGGCCGGGCTTTGTCGACGCCATGTCGAGCCTGCTCCTCGTGTTGATCTTCCTCATCACCGTCTTCATGCTGACGCAGTTCACCTTGTCGCAACTTGTCTCCAGCAAAGACAGTGCTCTCGACGCGCTCCGCAATCAACTCGCCCAGCTCGTAAGCCAGCTCGCCCTGTCCAAGCAGGAAAATTCCGACATGCAGGCGATGATCGCAAGCCTGCAATCGGACCTCGTCGCGGCCACCGCCGAAAAAGACAAGCTCGCCGCCTCGGCAGGTGACGGCGGCAAGATCACGATGCTGAACGATGAACTGACCAAACAGAAAGAGATTTCCAACGAGGCTTTGGCACAGGTCGAACTTCTCAACCAGCAGATCTCGGCCTTGCGCCGCCAACTCGCCACACTCGAAGCCGCGCTCGATGCATCAGAGCTACGCGACAAGGAAAGTCAGGCGCAGATCGCCGACCTCGGCAAACGCTTGAACGCCGCGCTCGCCCAGAAGGTTCAGGAACTTGCCAAATACCGCTCCGAATTTTTCGGACGCCTGCGTGAGATTCTCGGCAACCGCCCCGACATCGAAATTGTCGGCGACCGTTTTGTGATCCAGTCCGAAATTCTTTTCGGCTCCGGCTCCGCCGATCTCAATCCGTCCGGCGTCGATCAACTGCGCAAGATCACAGACGCCGTGCGCGAAATCGCGGGCCAGATTCCCGATGACATTTCATGGGTCATCCGCATCGACGGCCACACCGACGCAAACCCGATCAACACGGCGCAGTATCCCTCCAACTGGTACCTCTCCAGCGCCCGCGCCATCGCGGTCGTCAACTTCATGGTGAAGGAAGGCGTCGCGCCGTCACACCTGGTCGCCGCCGGCTTCGGCGAATTCCAGCCCCTCGACAAAGACAAAACGCCCGAAGCCCTCAAACGCAACCGCCGCATCGAGTTCAAACTGACAGAGAGATAGGTTCGGCGCGAGGAAAGAAGAAAAAGGCGACGACAGACATAAACCGGAAAGAAATCTCTATCCCCGCCTGATTATTTCTCGTTTCCACGTGCCGTCGAAAGCGAGCAACGAACAACCGGCGATCTCGACATGGAAAAGCTCGATTTCTTGCAAGAACCGCATGAAAACCGAGCCTCGATCTTGCTGGATAACCTGCCTGTCCCCGCTTTTGCGAGACCCGCAAAAACACTCAATAAGCCCTGATTACCTTCGACTGCTGGCACACCAGAATGTTCGGGTCGAGCGAATTGCCGATCAGCATCAGGTCGCGATACCCCGCCGCCACCGTCGCGCCGGAAACCTCCGTACCAAGATTAAGATAGATCGTTCCCGCCTTGCCGCCCATGCCCTTGGGGTCGAATTCGACACGCAAAACCTGGCTCGGTGACAGCTTCGTCGCATCGCGGGCATGAGCAATGTAGGACGTGATCTTCGGATGCGCCGCAATCAGAAGTGCGCCGTCCTCCTGCACATCTATATTGTCGAGGCCGGTGCCAAGCTGGGTCGAGTCCCGCATCGCAAGCGCCCCCGTCGCTTCATCACGCGCATAAAGATGCAGCGAGAGTCCCAGTGACTCCGCAACATAGATCGTTTTGCCATCAGCACTCTTGTTGATGCCATTGGCAAAGCTCAAACCCGTCGCCGCAACGCTCATTGTCTTGCCGTCATAGTAAACAACATTGGCATTCACATTGAGCAGAACGTCATCAAGCATCGCCTTCGTCTGATTGCCCGTACCATGATCGTTGGTCGCATAAAAACTGTCAGGACCCACAGCCACAACATCATTGGGCGACACGAGCAGAGGATCGACAACACTGCGCACAAGGGTCAGAGAACCGTCGGCAGCGACATCAAAAATATCGACCGAATGAGTTTTATCACTGCGATGATTGACGACAAACAAACGACGCGCACCGTCAACGCCGATATAAAGGCTGAGCCCGTGCGGATGAAAGTCAGCAGGCTCCGCCGCCGTCACAGGCCGCAACTGCCAATGATCCGTCGGCGCAGTAAGGTCGATCACATAGATGCCGCCGCGCGATGCCGCATTGCCCGCCATCAGCGCACGGCGATCAGACGCCGCCACAAAAGCAAGCCCGCGCGCACGATCAATTTCAATATCTTCCGGACCCGGCGGTGACGGCACAACCGAACAGACGGCAGGCACTTCCAGTTTGATCGCTGTGAAATATCCCGCCGCTGCAAGAAAGCGCCATGTGACGATGCTGAGCATGGTAAGGTAGAGAACGCCCGCGACCGTGAGCCAACCTTTTGTTTTCGACATGGGTAGCTGATCCTTTACACGGAGCTTTAGTGGAGAGCGATGGACTGGGGCTCGCCGCCGAGAATGTCGCCGGTGAATTGCAGACGCGCAAGACGCGAATAAAGCCCGCCCTGCTTCATCAGTTCGTCATGTGTGCCGCTTGCGACGATACGGCCTTCTTCCATGACGATGATGCGGTCAGCTTTGAGCACTGTCGCCAGACGATGTGCGATGACAAGTGTTGTGCGGCCTTCCATCAGACCTTCAAGCGCCGCCTGCACCAGCGTCTCGCTTTCAGCGTCCAGCGCGCTCGTCGCTTCATCAAGCAGCAGAACCGGCGCATCGCGCAGGATCGCACGCGCGATGGCAATACGCTGACGCTGACCACCCGACAATGTCACACCGCGTTCGCCGACCTGCGTATCATAACCCTTGGGCAACGAGCAGATGAAATCATCAATACGCGCGGCAACCGCTGCGGCACGTACATCTTCCACGCTCGCATCCGGACGACCATAGCGAATGTTTTCGCCGATGCTCATGCCAAACACAACGGTCTCTTGCGGCACAACGGCGAGCCGACGACGCACATCAACCGGATCAGCAGTAGCAACATTCACACCATCAAGCGAAACGGAGCCGCCCTGCGGATCATAAAAACGCAGGAGCAGTTGAAACACTGTGCTCTTGCCCGCGCCCGAAGGACCGACAATCGCCACCGTTTCGCCGGGCGTGACGCGCAACGAAAAGCCTCGCAACGCAGGCGCATGAGGACGTGTCGGATAGGAAAACGTGATATTGTCGAAAGCAATCGCGCCGCGCGCCGGTACGGGCAGCGCCACCGGATGCAACGGGGCGGCAATATCCGGCTCGGTCGAGATGAGTTCAAGCAAACGCTCCGTCGCGCCCGCCGCCATCTGCATATCGCCCCAGACTTCCGACAGCGCCGCCAAAGATCCCGCAGCAAAGAGCGCATAAAGAATGAACTGCGCGAGCAACCCGCCGGTCATCTCACCGGCCATCACATCTTTCATGCCGAACCAGAGCACACCGACAACGCTGGTGAGACCAAGAAAGAAAACAAGTGCGGTGAGAATGGAACGCGCCGTGATGCGCGATCGTGCCGTATCGAACGAGCGTTCGACCGTATTGTGAAAAAAATCGCGGTCAAGGTCTTCATGCGTGAAGGCCTGCACGGTCTGAATGGCATTGAGACTTTCACTGCCGAAGGCGGAGGTGTCAGCGAGACGATCCTGCGAAGCCCGCGACAGACGGCGCACCCAGCGCCCGAAAACGACAAGCGGCAACACGATCATCGGAATGGCCAGCAGCACGAGGCCCGAGAGATGCGCGCTCGTATAGACCATCATAAAAGCCGCGCCGAAAAAGAGGAACGCATTGCGCAACGCGATGGAGGCGGACGATCCGACCGCCGTTTTGATCAGCGTCGTGTCGGCAGTAAGGCGCGAGAGAACCTCGCCGGTGCGCGTCACTTCAAAGAATGACGGCGACAGTTTCAGCACATGCGCATAGACCGCATCGCGCAGGTCGGCGACCACACGCTCGCCGATCCAGCTCACAAAATAGAAACGCGTGGCGGACGCCACACCGAGAACGAGCGCGACCGCGATCAGCGCGAGAAAATACTGGTCAATGAAATGGCTCGTGCCTTCGAGGTTCTCGCTCTTCAGCATGTCGACGAGACGACCGCCCGCCATCGGAAAGGCCAGCGTCGAGAGCGTCGCGAGAATGAGCGAGACAATGGCCGCCGCGATCATCGGCTTGTAGCGACCGAGATAAGGCGCGAGCTTCAGGATGGGCCCGACGGCTTTGGCCGGCTTGCGGCGCTGGGCCTCTTCTTGGATGGCGTCAACGGCTGGATTTGAGGCTTCGCTCATTGGACCGGCTTCTTATGGAGGAGTGGCAGGCTGGAACTTGAGGGCTTCATATAACAACGGGGGCGGGAAAGCGCCAATCTTCGCGGAATTTTAGCCCTGCGGCATGGTCGCGCAAAGGCGGCGAGGCTGGAGGCCTGAGACTTGCCAAAAAGGGAGGGGTTCGCTATAAGCCCCCATTCGGTGGCGCGCCTCACGGGCAGCGCCCCTTCCTTTTTCGCCTTTCGAGAAGTCAGAGCCATGAAGAAAGACACGCATCCCGACTACCACATGATCACCGTGACCATGACAAACGGGACCACCTTCCAGACACGCTCGACCTATGGCGCCGCTGGCGACACGATGGTCCTCGACATCGACCCGACCACGCACCCGGCCTGGACCGGCGGCGGCACACAGCTCGTTGACCGCGCCGGTCGCGTCAGCCGCTTCAACCAGAAGTTCGGCACACTGGGCGCGAAAAAAGCCTGATCAGCTTCTTCCATTCTCGAAGTTTAAAGAGCCTCGTCCACCGGACGGGGCTTTTTCTTTTTCTCAATTCTTCGGATCCATCCGCTTAGATGTCGCAAGTGTCACAGTGCTTTTTGCCAGCGCGGCAAAACCCCACCTTGTCTATGCCAGCGGTCAGGGACTAGGCTCGCATCATTCAAACACCATCAAAGGCGTGTGCTACATGCCGAATGGCTTCTCCACCTCCGGCCTTTACCGTCCAAAGCTGCTCACAGTTTTGGCTGAGGGCTATTCCGTTGATCGTCTGCGCAAGGATCTGCTCGCTGCGTTGACAGTCGCGATTGTGGCACTGCCTTTGTCTATGGCCATCGCCGTTGCCTCGGGCGTAACACCGGAGCGAGGCCTCTACACGGCAATCATCGGCGGCGTTTTGGTATCCATGCTGGGCGGCAGCCGATTTCAGATCGGCGGTCCGGCAGGGGCCTTCATTGTTCTGGTCGCCGCCACCGTAACGCGCTTCGGCGTCGAAGGCCTCCTTCTCACTGTTCTTCTTTCAGGCGTGATGCTGACGGTTCTCGGGTTCCTCAGGATCGGCTCGCTGATCCGCTTCATTCCTCATGCAGTAACCGTCGGCTTCACATGCGGCATCGCTGTAACCATTGCGGCAAGCCAGCTTAAGGATATTGCAGGCCTGAAATTATCCGGCGCGGAACCCGGCCCGTTCTTTCCGAAGATAGCGGCCCTCGTGCAGGCATGGCCAAGCGCCACGCCTGCCGCATTGGTGCTGGGATTTCTCTCGGCGCTGATCATCTTCGGATTGCGGCGACTGCGCCCCACATGGCCGGGCATGTTGATCGCGGTCATATTGGCGTCGATGGCATCAGCTTTTTTTCATTTGCCCGTGGAAACAATCGGCACGAAATTCGGCGGCATCCCGCACGGACTGGAATGGCCGAGACTTCCCGCTGTCTCATGGTCGCTGATCAAAGAGATTTTTCCGACAGCCCTGTCCTTCACCTTGCTTGGCGGCATCGAGAGCCTTCTGTCAGCCAAGGTCGCCGACGGCATGACAGGGCGTGTTCACCGCTCCAATATGGAACTCGTCGCGCAAGGTATCGCCAATATCGGCTCCGCCTTGTTTGGCGGCATCAGCGTGACCGGCACCATCGCGCGCACAGCAACGAATGTTCGGGCGGGCGCGCAAAGTCCGGTCTCAGGCATCATGCATTCGGTGTTCCTGCTGATGTTCATGGTCTTCGCGGCATCCCTCGCCAGCTACATTCCGCTCGCGGCGCTGGCAGGCGTTCTTGTCGTCGTATCATGGAACATGATCGAGAGAGACGAGTTCGCAATGCTGCTCAAAAGCTGGCCGACGGCAATCGTGTTGCTCGCCACGTTTCTGCTCACGTTGGTCGAGGACCTGACGGTGGGCATTATCGTCGGCTGCGTCCTAGCATTTGCTTTCTATTTGATCTCACGAGCAAGAGCGTCTTTGACGTAGCTAGCCGACATACCTCTTGACGATACACGTCTCTGTTTGCAACAGAATTTCAATCAGAAGCGAGACCTGCTTTCACGGAAAAAGGCTTCAACGCGATTGAGCTGATCGGCAAAAGGATGCGCGGCATCCGTGACACCGGCGTGGCGGCGCAACTCGCCGTCGAGGCGTTCCACGCGCGCGTAAAGCTGTTCGGAATGTTCGATGATCTCAAGGAGACGCTCAGGCAGCGCCGCCGCACCGGCAAGCCGCGCCGAACGGGAAATCTGTTTGGATGCCAGACGGTATTTCTCGGACCGTCCCTCCTCCGCCGAAATCTCGCCCTCATGCACAGCCTTGCGCACAAGAAGCCATGCGGCAACCTGCATCAGACGCGTGGTGAGCCGCATACTTTCGCCCGCATAGGCCAATGACGCTTCCCGCGAGAGATTGCGCGAGGCTTCGCGGCCCGGACCATCAAGATAGGCGGAAGCTTCTTCCACCAAAGCCATGCCTTCGCGATAGGTGCGCTGAAAAACGCCCGTGGACATGAACTCGGCGAGCGACCCGACAATCTCGTCGTCACCCGCAAAAACCACATCCTGATCGTCAAAATTATCGGTCGTCATTCATCAGCCCTTTGATCCCGCCCCCGTGCCATCACGGCACAACATGAAACCAATGGATCAACATTCATGCCAAGCGGGCCCCCGTCACATCAAGGCAGACGGCACGAACTGTTTGCGCTCAAATTTTCGGCATAAAAAAGAGCCGCGGAAACACCGCGGCTCAGTTCTAACAGGGAGGCGTCAAACAGAGTGGAGTGAACCACTCAGAAATCCAGAAACACTGGATTACGCAAGGTCACCCTAGCAGTCCCATATTTATCAAACAGTTAAGCCTGCGACAAACTGACATGTTCTCAGTTTTTTGACGGATTTCAGTTTTACCCTAGAAAATCGAAAAGCCACATGATTTGAGGGGTTTAGAAAAATTCCGCCTATTTTTTGAACAATGCTTCGGCGGCCGAGCGCGTCCCCTCTTTACGTCCGAGTTGGGCTTTAATGCGCATGATCTCGGTTTCGAGCTGAGTGATTCGGTCTTTCAGTTCTTCAACGCCCAGCAATTCGAGGTCTTCTTTGGCGAGAGCCGCGAGAGCGTCGCTCCGCCTTTTGCGCGGTTCCAGATCATCAGCGTCCATGAGGTCTCTCCCCACTATTGCGTCTGTCATATTTCGCATCTGCCCCTATGTTACGGGGAAGCGGGCCGCCTGTCCGCTGCCAGAAGATCAAAGTCAAAGGGGGCCTCCGTGACAATCCCAGCCAAGATGAAAGCCATTGCCATCACGAAGCCCGGTGGACCGGAAGTTCTGGTCCAGACCGAAATCGACACACCCACCCCCGGTGTCGGCGAAATCCTGATCCGGGTTGAAGCCGCAGGTGTCAACCGGCCCGACATCTTTCAGCGCATGGGCCTCTACGCCCCGCCGACCGGCTCACCCGATACGCCGGGCCTCGAAGTCGCGGGCGAAGTAGCGGCCATCGGCTCAGGCGTCACGCGCTGGGCCGTTGGCGACCATGTCTGCGCGCTCGTCAGCGGCGGTGGCTACGCCCAATATTGCGTGGCGCACGAGAGCCACGCGCTGCCCCAGCCGCATGGCTTTAATGCAATCGAGGCAGCGGGCCTGCCCGAAACCTTCTTCACCGTCTGGACCAATGTGTTCGAGCGCGGCGCCCTCAAAGGCGGCGAGACATTCCTCGTCCATGGCGGCTCCAGCGGCATCGGCACAACGGCCATCCAGCTTGCCAGAATCTTCGGTGCCCGTGTCTTTGCCACCGCCGGTTCACCCGAAAAATGCGCCGCCTGCGTCGAGCTTGGCGCAGAAGCGGCCATCAATTACCGCGCACAGGACTTCGTCACCGAGGTCAAAGCCCTCACAGACAAACGCGGCGTCGACGTCATCCTCGACATGGTCGGCGGCGATTATATCGCCCGCAACATCGAAGCCGCCGCCCCCGACGGACGCATCGTCTCTATCGCCTTCCTCAACGGCTCGGTGGCGGAAGTGAACTTCATGCCGGTGATGCTGAAACGCCTGACGCTGACCGGCTCGACACTGCGCCCCCGCTCGATCAACCAGAAGGCCTCAATCGCCGACGCCCTGCGCGAAAAAGTCTGGCCGCTGCTGGACGCCGGTCGCGTCAAACCCCTGATCGACGCCACCTACCCGCTCAGCGACGCCGCCAAAGCCCATGAGCTTATGGAAAAAAGTAGCCATATCGGCAAGATTATCCTGACGCTTTGAGGCGAGCCTTTGCCATGACAGGCACCTTCCCGACACAAGAGGCGGGATTCCCCTTCCTTTGCTCGGGATTTGCCCTTATATAACGCCCATACCCAATCTCATTGACCGAGACAAGGGTTCGTCCGGCGGCCCCGGATGGATCAGAGGAACCCATATGATTCAGCCCCTCATGCCCAAAGCGACAGCTGTCTGGCTCGTCGAGAATACCGCCCTCACCTTCGATCAGATCGCTGATTTCTGCGGTTTGCACGTGCTCGAAGTCAAGGGCATCGCCGACGGCGATGTGGCGCAAGGCATCAAAGGCATGGACCCGATCGTCTCAGGCCAGTTGAGCCGCGCCGAAATCGAACGCTGTCAGGGCAATCCGGCAACACGCCTGATGCGCGCCGAAAGCAAATACAAAGTGCCGCCCGTGCAGCCGCGAAAGGGCCCGCGCTACACACCCGTGTCGCGCCGTCAGGACCGTCCAGACGCCGTCGCATGGCTCCTGCGCAACCATCCCGAACTCACCGATGCGCAGATCTCGAAACTTGTCGGCACCACCAAACCAACGATTGAATCGATCAAAGACCGCACGCATTGGAACTCGGCCAATATCAAGCCGGTCGATCCCGTGACGCTCGGCCTCTCGACCCAGATCGAACTGGACGCCGCCGTGCAGAAAGCCGGTCGCAAGGCTGACCGCGAGCGCAAGAAAGCCGACAAGGCCGCAGGCCGCACGTCGGAGACGCTGCTGCCCGCCTCCGAAACAACGGCCCCCGAAGTCCAGCACGCAACCATCGCCGCGCCGGAAGTCGCCCCTGTGGTTGACGAAAGCCGCAAGTCTTATGATGCCGACAGCGTCTTCGCGAGCCTCAAGAACGTGAAGATCGACGAAGACGAAGAGGATTGACGGTCACTCATCTCGTTTTGATTGAATGAAATGCAAAACCCTTTGTCGGAAACGACGAAGGGTTTTTGTTTTGGCAAGAGTTTCTTCTCCAATCGCCTCTCCCTTTGCCAAACGACCTGTGCATAAATTATTCTCTCTAGAGCTTGATGACATTAGATTGACGCATAGCCGGAGTTTTTGAGGTAATTT
>JAZJXO010000012.1:0-36261 GCA_040390855.1 Pseudomonadota bacterium | reverse complement strand
AATCTCCTCCAAAGGGAATCCCCTTTGAATCAGTCATATGTCATCCCGCTCTAAGATGATATTTTATTTTCATAATTGTCGTTGAAATTGAGATCGCTCGACAAATTTGTATGATTCTTTAATCAAAGAAGTTTTAGTTGCTTACTGGATGTTGCTTACTGGATGTTGCTTACTGGATGTTGTATGTATTGGAATGAAATTTTATTTTCATCCCACATGAAATATCGAATTTGTTTCATTCCAAGATGCAAGACGAATCTCGGACGAGATGTCCACATATGTTAGTTTGTGGGCAAGGAGAGATTCGATGTCTGTTGCCCAGATCAGTCAAATGTTCAAAGGCGTGGCCGTGGCCGCGCTGATGCTTTTTCCTGTGCCTGCAACGTCGGTTACGAATTCGCTCAAGGCCACGCCGGAGCTTCCGCCTGCAACAGCCGCCACTGATATGAGCGCCGGTGCTGCGGCTGTTGAAAGCCGAGACTACGATCTCGCAATCAAACGCCTCACCCGCGCTATTGACAGTGGCACGCTCGGCGAAGACGCGCTGGCGCTTGCCTATCATCATCGCGGCATTGCACAGCAAAAACTCGGCTTCGACGAACTGGCCGAGGCCGACTATTCGCGCGCACTCAATCTCAATGTATTGCCGCGCGATGTAACGTCACGCGCTTATTACAACCGCGCTTTGGCCCGCACAAAATCCGATGATACGACGGGCGCCGAACTCGACTATTCACACGCCATCGAATTCAATCCCGATTACGCCGCCGCCTACCATAACCGCGCCAATCTCGAACGCGCCCGCAAAGACTATCCCACGGCCATCAGGGATTATTCTGTGGCGCTGTCGCATCTGGAAGGCAGGGACCGTGCGTTGCCACTGATGGGGCGCGCCATTGCCAATCGCAACACCGGCAATATCGCGGCAGCAACGTCTGATCTTGATCAGGTCATATCCCTTGACCCGACATATGTTGCAGCCATAAAAATGCGCCGTGAACTGGCGGCTCTGCCTTCGGTTGCGTCCGTGGTTGCATCAAGCAACACACTTGACAATGACACGCTTGAAACATCGTCGATTGCCCCGCGTCACGGCGAAGTGATTTCGCGTAGCACACAGAACGGTTGGCAGACGAGCACGCTCCGTTATGCCTCTCCAACGCAATTCTCCAATGACGCGATGGAAACCGGTTCCTTGCGCGACATTGACCTCGTGTCCGCGCCGCAACACGTCGCAACGGCTGAAGCCCCTCCGGTCTCGGACGAGCCCATGCAGGTGGCCGCTGCTTCACCGGTCACCTCGGTCATCAACGACAGTCCCGTTGTCGTCGCGCCACCAAAAGGCCACTACAAAGTGCAGCTTGGTGCCTTCCGTTCCCCCGATGTCGCAACCGAAGAATGGAACCGGATCAGCAGCCACAATCAGCAACTCACCGACGAGCTTGACCATTCAATCGAGCAGGCCGATCTGGGCGACCGCGGCGTTTATTACCGCCTCCAGGCCGGAGCTTTTACAACGGCAGACGATGCCAAATCGAAATGCGCTGCCTTCGCCGCCAATAAGGTGGATTGCATCGTCGTCGCCCGATAGGTCGTAATCGCCGCCTCTCAGCCCGTTTTCCGATAAAAAGCACGTTGACGTAGCGGCGGAGCGCGTCGACACTGGTTGTCGAACCTCCCCTGTGGCAGCTAAACTCCCTGACAAATAACGGCCGGGCAAAAGCGGTCAGCGAACAGGGAGCATATGCGATGGCGCAGCAGTCGATCGGTCTGACAGGTTTCGGCGGTTACATTCCGCGTCTACGTCTTCAACGTAAGGCTGTCGTACAAGCCAACGCTTGGGTCGCACCAAATTTTGCGGGTCGCGGCAAGGGCGAGCGCTCGATGGCAAACTGGGATGAAGATTCCGTCACCATGGCCGTTGAAGCCGCCCGCGATCTTCTTGGGACGGATGATGACCGCAGCCATGTCGATGCGCTGTTTTTCGGCTCGACCACAATGCCGTTCAACGACCGTCTGAACGCAGGCATCATCTCGGCCGCTCTGACGCTCGACGAGAACATCCGTGCCGTTGATGTCGCCTCGACGCAACGTGCGGGCACATCAGCGCTCATGCAGGCGCTCACAACCGTCAAAGCGGGCGAGGCCAAAAACGCACTCGTCGTCGCCTCCGATCATCGCAAGACCCGTGCCGCCAGCGCACAGGAACTCGACTTCGGCGATGGCGCAGCGGCTCTGTCGGTCGGCACCGAAAATGTCATCGCCACATATCTCGGCGGCACCAGCCTCACCATTGACTTCGTTGATCACTTTCGCGGCAGCACAGACGACTTTGACTACAACTGGGAAGAACGCTGGATCCGCGACGAAGGCTACACAAAGATCGTGCCGCGCGCCGTCAAAGCCGCACTTGCCGAAACAAATGTTCCCGCCGGTGACATCAAGCATTTCGTGCTGCCCACAACCTTCGGCGTAAAATTCGTCCAGCAGCTCGCCAAAATGAGCGGCATCGCACCGGAAACCGTCCGCGATACGCTTGACGCAAATTGCGGCGAGACAGGTGCTGCCCATTCGCTCGTCATGCTTGTTCACACATTGCAGAAAGAAGTGAAGCCCGGCGAGAAAATTATGGTCCTGCATTTCGGCGGTGGCTGCGATGTGATGATTTTTGAAGCGACCGACAAACTCGCGAGCCAGTCCGGCAAACGCGGTATCGTCGGCTCGCTCGCTCAGGGTACACCTGAAAATAACTATCTGAAATTCCTGACCTATAACGGCCTCGTCGAATGGGAAAAAGGGATGCGCGCCGAGCAGGACAAAAAGACAGCGCTTACCACGCTCTATCGCAACGAAGATATGCTGATGGGCCTTGTCGGTGGTCGCTGCACCGAAACAGGCGTCGTACAATTTCCGCGCTCGCGCATCTCGGTCAACCCCAACAAACACACGGTCGACACGCAGGAGCCATACAAGTTTGCCGAACGCAAAGCGAAGATACTGTCATGGTCGGCTGACTTTCTTTCCTTCTCCATGAGTCCGCCTAACCACTACGGCATGGTCGTGTTCGACGAAGGCGGACGCATTATGATGGATTTCACTGACGTCGACCAGGGCACTGTCGATAGCGGCATGGAAGTGCGCCTTGTCTTTCGCATCAAAGACGTCGACGAGAAGCGCGGCTTTCGTAAATACTTCTGGAAGGCCGTTCCCGTCGTATCAGCAAACGCAAACAGCAAAACAGGTCAGGCGGCCGAGTAAGCCCCATAAGCCAAAAGGGAGAAACGACGATGGCGTCAGGTATTAAAGACAAGGTTGCGATCCTCGGTATGGGCTGCTCGAAATTCGGCGAGCGCTGGGATGCCGGTCCGGAAGAACTGATGGTTGAGGCCTATCTCGAAGCCATGCAGGACGCGGGCATCGAGCCCACGCAAATCGACGCGGCATGGTTCTCAACCCATATTGATGAAACAGGTACAGGCAAGGGCGGCACACCTCTGTCTCTCGCGCTGCGTCTACCCAACATCGCTGTCACACGCGTTGAGAATTTCTGCGCCGGTGGTTCAGAAGCTCTGCGCGGCGCTGTCTATGCGGTGGCCTCCGGTGCCGCTGACATCGCACTCGCTCTCGGCGTCGAAAAGCTGAAAGACACAGGTTACGGCGGTCTGCCCGTCGGTAATGCCGGCACGCTTCTCCCGCAATGGGCCCCCACGGGCTCTGCGCCGGGCAACTTCGCGCAGCTCGCATCCGCCTATCGTGACAAGCACAATGTGTCGAAGGAAGATCTCAAACGCGCCATCGCGCACGTGTCGATCAAAAGCCATGCTAATGGCGCACTGAACCCCAAGGCGCACTTGCAAAAAGCCATCACTGAAGAACAGGTGATGAATGCACCGATGATCGCCGAGCCTCTGGGTCTCTTCGATTGCTGCGGTGTGTCGGATGGTGCCGCCGCTGCCATCGTGACCACGCCGGAAATCGCAAAATCGCTCGGCAAGCACAATATCGTCACTGTCAAAGCAATGCAGCTTTCCGTGTCCAATGGTCTTGAAAGCCAGCACAACTCGTGGGACGGCAGCTATTTCCACACCGCGCGTATCGCTGCAAAGAAAGCCTATCTCGAAGCTGGTATCCAGAATCCACGCGACGAAGTCAGCATGATGGAAGTGCATGACTGCTTCTCGATCACCGAACTTGTGACAATGGAAGACCTTTTCATCTCTGCCGAAGGTCAGGCCGTCAAAGACGTGATGAACGGCTTTTATGACGCCGATGGTAAAGTGCCCTGTCAGATCGACGGCGGTCTCAAGTGCTTCGGCCACCCGATTGGCGCCTCGGGCTTGCGCATGGCCTATGAAATGTACCTGCAGCTTCAGGGCAGGGCAGGAGCACGCCAGTTGAAAGACCCCCGGATCGGTCTGACGCATAATCTTGGTGGCGGTCCGTCACAAAATGTTTGCTCGGTAACGATCATCGGTGCGCATGGCGCTTGATCCACAGATCAGCTAAATTACAGAGGCCGGGAGCGATCCCGGCCTTTTTTGTGGCACCCCAAGAGAGAGCCCATGCTTTTCAACTCACCGGTATTTCTGTTTGCCTATCTGCCGCTCACGGCTGCGATCTGCTTTTTATTGCGTGCTGCCGTGGGCCGTGAGGCAAGCCTCGCTTTTCTCGTTGTTGCCTCACTCTTCTTTTACGGCTGGTGGAATCCGATATACCTTCCTCTGCTCATCGGGCTCGCTATTTTCAACTTCCTGCTGGCCCGCATCATTCTGGCGGAGCGGGTAAAGCCAAACGGCGGCTGGAAGAACCTACTGGTCACCTTCGGCGTCTGCGTCGATCTGGGTACGCTGGCCTATTTCAAATACACGGACTTCCTGATCACCACAGCCAATTCTGTTGCGGGCACCGACTGGAATCTCCATCACATCGTCCTGCCACTCGCCATTTCATTTTTCACCTTCCAGAAAGTCGCCTATCTCGTTGATGCAGGGCGCGGCCATGTCGAGCCGCACAGCTTTCTTGAATATTGCTTTTTCGTGATGTTCTTTCCCCAGCTCATCGCGGGGCCCATTGTTCACCATCACGAGATTTTCTCGCAGACCAAGAAAGAGAAGAGCTTTCGCTTCGACAAGCTCAACATTACCATCGGCCTCACGATTTTTCTGATCGGGCTCTTCAAAAAAGTCGTCATCGCCGACAATATCGCGCCGCTGGCATCATCAGTTTTCGCGCAGGCGGGGTCGGGACAGGAGATCGAGTTTCTCCGCGCATGGGAGGGTATGCTTGCCTATACGCTGCAACTCTATTTCGACTTCTCCGGCTATTGCGACATGGCGATAGGCGCGTCGCGCATCTTCGGCATCAAATTGCCACTCAATTTTCATTCGCCTTATCAGGCGACCAGCATCATCGACTTCTGGCGGCGCTGGCACATGACCCTGTCGCGCTTCCTGCGTGACTATCTCTACATCTCGCTTGGTGGAAACCGCAAAGGCCGCGCCCGGCGCTATCTCAATCTGTTCCTCACCATGGCAATCGGCGGCCTATGGCATGGTGCGGCCTGGACCTTTGTGTATTGGGGCGCAATGCACGGCGCGATGCTGATCGTCAATCACGGCTGGCGCGCTGTCTGGACCAAGCCCATCAACACATGGTGGTCGCGCGGCATGGCACGCACGATAACATTTCTCTGTGTCGCCCTTGCGTGGGTTTTCTTCCGTGCACCGAGCACGGAGGCGGCGCTTGATATCTATCGCGGCCTCGTCGCATGGTCACCGGATGTATCTGCGGAAGCGCTCGTCACCGATGTCGCATGGCTCGTTCTCTGGATCTCCATACTTTGGTTCTGGCCTAACACACAACAATGGCTTGCGCGTCTTCAGCCCGCTTTTGATTTCGGCTTCAAAGAATTGAAAGAGGACCCTCTGCTCGTACCGGTAAGGCCGGATTACTGGCGGCGTACGCTTGCGTGGCGACCGGCACCGGCGCAGGCCGTTTTTATCGGCATTGCCACAGCGCTCTCGTTGCTCAGTCTCCAGCGCGTCAGCGAATTTCTCTACTTTCAGTTTTGAGCGGACAGACCATGCGCCAATCTCTCACAGCTTCCGCCATGCGTTACCTCGCCGCGCTTGCAGGCACGGTGATCGTCTGTCTCGTCGCAGCCTTCATGTTCAATGCCTTGGTCGATCCTCTCTGGTATTTCTCTGGCAATCGTTTCGGACCGGTGAACTATGCGTTCAACGAGCGCCTGTCCAAGGTGAATCTGATCGCGGGTCACGAAAGCGAATATGATTGCGTCATATTCGGCGACAGCCGGGTCACGCTGCTGCCCGCTGCCGCGATCAAAGGCTATAAATGTTTCAACTTCGCTTTCTCCGCCGGTGAGATCAACGAGTTCGTCCCCTATGCCTCATGGCTGAAGGAGAGGGGGCTTAATCCCAGACTCGTCATCGTCGGTGTCAGCGCCGGAAATTTCCGCAAGCGTTCACCGTCCTACAACATTCCCGATTTCATCCGGGAGGACCGCGATCCGACACCTGCCGTCATCAAATATTTATCGCTTGATGTCGTCGCGATGTCATGGCGTACCTTGTTTGGCACCACGCCGATTGACCGCATTTACAGTTACGATTTTGAATGTCAGGTAGCCGTCACAACGCAATATGATCCGCGCAAGCCGATCCGCGATTTGCGCTCCGGTCCCTTCGATGCGCGCGAACCTTTGCAACAGTATAAAGACCTGCGCGCGATCTATCCCGACGCCAATTTTGTCGGCTATGCACCGCCCATTTCCGCTTGGGCTATTGCTGACTATGCAACGATCAACTGGCTGGAGAGCTATACAAAGGCACTGTTGGACGCAGCCACTGTCTTTGACCGTTTTATTGACGCAAGTGTTCCGTCACCGGTCACAATTAATCCGGCCAATACCTATGACGGCACGCATTACTCAAGTGATGTAAACACCGAAATCGCAGTAGAGCTTTTCGCTGATGATGTCAGCCCTGCATTGGACCTCAAGGCAATGTCATTGAACGACATGCTGAAACACTACCGCGAGCGTCTCGACAAGTATTCAAGCGAGATTGCTGCAGGTGCGGCCGCGCCGATGGATGGGACGTCTCCAGCAAAAGGTCTTCCCGTGCGATAGCCACAAAAATCTGATCAATGCGATTGCCGTTGAGGCTCACGGGAAAGACACCGCGATAGACATTGACAAAATTCAATTCGGCAATCGGCAGATGACTCGCCGAGTAGATCGGATTTCCGTTTTCAACAACTTTTTTAAATTCTCGCTTACGTGCCTCTGCGCCGTCCGGCGTCAGATCTTCTCCCAATAACTTGCCGGTATAGTCGATGCCGAAAAGGTCGCGACAGCCGGTGCCTGTCAGGCGATAACGAAACTGCTGCTGACCGTCGATCATCACTACTTCGAGCAGAAGCAGCCAGGGCAGGAT
This sequence comes from Pseudomonadota bacterium, assembly GCA_040390855.1. Taxonomy (GTDB): domain Bacteria; phylum Pseudomonadota; class Alphaproteobacteria; order Parvibaculales; family Parvibaculaceae; genus Parvibaculum. The sequence continues at coordinate 28,804 of JAZJXO010000012.1, read as the reverse complement.
GGCCGGAATGCGCGTCGGTTCTATTGCTGCCCGAAGCGGCACCAGTGCATCCCTTTTGCCTTCGAACCAGAATTTCGAAAATAGGTTGACCGGATGAAGGCCCGGAATGTCAGTGCTGGAAATTTCACGATAAGACATCTGAGCCCCATACGCAGAACAGGATAGACGCCCCATCTGCGCCTGCCATGGGTGAAATGCTATCGTTTAATACTTACCAGTCGGTCACCAAATCGTTCCGAATGTGTGAGTATCTGCAAATTTAGTCAGCGTCCGGACGGAGTGAAATAAGATAAATTAACAACCTGTCAACCACGCCAATAATGAGCAGCTTAAACAAGCTTGATTGATTGTGGTGCCGCGCTCATTCATATAGCTGGTTGGCTAATTGTTGAAAGTCACGACCGCGATACCGTCCGCAATATCAAGCCTTGTCAGAGCACTCATGTCCCGTAGCCTTCTTCCAGTGCTCGCACATAACCGGAATATTTCGGCTGGTTGATCGCCAGTTTTGTGATCGTGATCGCCCAAAGGTGATCAGCGAGACCTGCTGTATCGAGCGTCAGCTCTCCATTCTCTATCTTTGCACAAAGCTCACGGTTTAGATCTTCCAGCGCACCGTCATGTCCGAGCAGGACGCGCAGACGCTCCATCTCTTCGTCCGTCGCTCTGGGAAGAATTTTAAGTTCGCGCTTCACCATATCGAGAGCATTGGCCGCCACCAGCGCATGAAAAGCGGCGTGGCCAGTGAGTTGAGGCATGGCCGTCGAGCGAATGAACTCGGCCACAATATCGACAAGCTCGTAAGCTGAAGGTTGTTCCTGCATGGCGTCAGCCTTTCTTCAATGGCGCAAGCAAGCGCAAGAGATCAACTTCTGTTTCCGACGAACGCCGACCGATTGTCGCGCGCTCCACCGAGCGGTCACCGGCCTTGAAGGCCATGACCATCGTGGTGCACATGACACCCCATTTGAGCGTGCCGAGCACTTCCCAGAATTTGACGCGTTCCGGATCGACCTTGTCTCCACCTGACGCTTCATAGCCCGCAAACATGTCTTCGCGCTGCCCAAAACCGCCGACAGGATTGTCGATGTTACCGAAGCGCCATGAGTTGACGCAGATCCAAGCGAGGTCTTCCATCGGGTCGCCCATATGCGCAAGTTCCCAATCAAGCACCGCGCGCACGCCGTCGGCACCGATTATCAGATTGCCATTGCGGAAGTCGCCATGCACCAGCGTCACGCGCGGCGTCTCGTCCGGCAGATTGTCTCTGAGCCAGCGAAAAGCCAGATCGAAAACAGGATGTGGATGGTTATGTGTTTTATAAGCTTGGAAGTATTGCTCGATCTCGGACTTCGCCGTCGAGAGACGCAAAGGCGGCAGCTTCGCCATATCGACAGAGTGCAATCGCGCCAGAATCTCACCGCATTGCCGCGCGAGTTTCGGGCGGGCACCGGCGAACTCATCGTCGCGCAAAATCTTACGTGCGATAGTCTCGCCTTCAACGCGGTCCATGATGAAGCCGCGCCCGACGCCGTCTTCGGCTTTCAGCACCAGCCGCACCGGCGGAATAGGCACATTGACCTCACCGGCGAGTTTGATGAGGGCCGCTTCGGTTTCAAGCCCCGCTGATGTCGTGTTCTTGTCGCGGTCGCTGCCCGGCGCACGACGCAGGATCAACGGGATCGCCTTATCGCCTTGAATGGCGTCAAAGGCCCATGTCTCCTGACTTGCACCGCCTGACAATCGTTTCAGATTTTCAATGCCGATCACGCCCGAAATCTCGCGGGCGAGGGTGGCAGCAAGAGGAGTTGCGATCGGATTCATTGTGTCGGGCATATCAGAGTCTCATGCTCACCGGATCGGACATGTTGATATCCTCCCTGAATTCATTTTCTTTTGCCGCATGATGAAGCGGTTTGACCCACCATGGAAGCCCCATCCATCGGCGCTTTGACGCCGCTACGTCATTTAACCGCTGCTGCGAGCCCCCGGTACATTGCAATCTATGCTACAAACAAAGCAGCTATTCTGCGGCCAAGGGTTTAACACGGACAGTCGGGCAAAATGACGGACAATGACGCTCAAGACGGCATACCCCCCGTAGGCGCGACCGTGCTGCTACCGCCCCGTAAAACGGGCATCATGGCCCGCCTTCGCAACTATTTCTTTACCGGCCTTGTCGTCGCCGCGCCCATCGGATTAACGCTTTACATAACGCGCTGGTTCATCGAACTGGTGGATACATGGTTTGTACCGCTGATCCCGCACCAGTTCCGCCCCGTTACTTTCATGCCCTTCAACATTCCGGGTATCGGCCTTGTCGTCGCGGTCATCCTGCTGACGCTGCTCGGTGCCTTTACTGCAAATTTTTTCGGCCGTGCGATTCTTTCATTTGCCGAACGTCTCGTCGATCGGATGCCGGTCGTGCGCAGCATCTATGGTGCGCTGAAACAGATTTTCGAAACTGTCATCTCACAGTCGGCGACGTCGTTTCAGGAGGTCGGCCTCATCGAATATCCGCGCAAAGGCATCTACACGATTGTGTTCGTCACCTCGAAATCAGAAGCCAATATTGGCGCACCGGACAATCTAAATCTGGTGAGTGTCTTTCTGCCGACAACTCCGAACCCGACCTCCGGATTCCTTCTTTATGTGCCGCGACAAGATCTGGTCATTCTCGACATGACGATAGAGGAGGGGGCCAAGCTCATCATCTCAGCGGGTCTCGTGGAACCAAAAAAACTACCTATCAAATAGGCATCAGCCGGACCGCAGATTCCGGATCGCATCATCGCATTCAAAAAGATAAAGCAGAACACGCAGCGCCTGCCCGCGGGATGTTTCAAGCTCTGGATCGCGTTGAAGGATCATCCGCGCGTCATCGTAAGCTGCCGCCAGCAAGTCGCTATGCACGCTCAAATCTGCCATACGAAAATTCGGCAAGCCACTCTGGCGAGTACCAAGTAATTCGCCGGCCCCACGCAAACGCAAATCTTCCTCGGCAATGCGGAACCCGTCTTCCGTCTCCCGCATGATCTTGATACGGGCCGTTGCCGTTTCGCCAAGCGGCGTTTGATAAAGTAACAGACACGATGATTTATCGGCGCCGCGCCCGACACGTCCGCGCAACTGATGAAGTTGCGCGAGACCGAAGCGTTCCGCATGTTCAATGACCATGATCGTCGCAGTCGGTACATTGACGCCCACTTCAATCACCGTCGTCGCAACGAGAATACGCGTCTCACCGGATTCAAATCGTGCCATCGCGGTGTCTTTTTCCACCGCTTTCATCCGCCCGTGCACAAGGCCGACACGCTCACCGAATATCCCACGCAAATAAGCATAGCGATCTTCCGCCGCCGCCGCGTCGATCACGTCCGATTCCTCGACCAGCGGGCACACCCAATAGACTTGTGCGCCATTCTCAAGAGCGCGGTGCAGCGACCCGATAACATCCTCCAGACGATCAAGCGGCATTGCGCGCGTATCAACCGGTTTGCGGCCTGCCGGTTTCTCATAGAGTTTTGAAACATCCATGTCGCCATAGGCGGTCAGCGTTAGCGTGCGCGGGATGGGCGTCGCGGTCATTACCAGCACATCTGTACCGACGCCGCCTTTGGATTGCAGTTTTAATCGTTGATGCACACCGAAGCGATGCTGTTCATCGACAATCGCAACGCCGAGCGCGTTGAACATCACGTCATCCTGAAACAGCGCATGTGTGCCTACAAGAATATCAATGGAACCATCAGCGAGCGCATCGAGAATATCGTTCCGCTTTTTGCCCTTCTCGCGGCCGGTCAGCAATTCAAGCCGCACGCCCGCCGCCTCACATAACGGTACAAGGGAAGCATAGTGCTGACGCGCCAGAATTTCCGTCGGTGCCATCATCGCCGCCTGAACACCGGCCTCGACCGCATTGAGCATGGCAAGCAACGCTACCACTGTCTTGCCGCTTCCTACGTCGCCCTGCAACAAGCGCAACATGCGATGTTCCGAACTCATATCGGCATAGATGTCTTCAAGCGCCGCGACCTGCGCATTCGTCAACGCAAAGGGCAGGGCAGCCATCACCTTCTTGCGCAAACGTCCGTCACCGCGAATGACGCGACCGGGAAGTTTCCGCATCCTTAGCCGCACGATGCCAAGCGCCAACTGGTTTGCCAGCAACTCGTCAAACGCAAGCCGCGCACGTGGGGCGTCATGCGGGTCAAGCGCACCGCTGCTCTCCGGTGCGTGCACCGCCTGCAGTGATGTGTGCCAGTCCGCCCAGTGCTGTGCTTTGAGCCACGGCCCGTCTTGCCATTCCGGCAAATCCGGTGCGCGTTCAACTGCGGCTTTCACGGCCTTCTGTAATGGCTTGAGCGTGATGCCTGCCGTGAGCGGATAGATCGCTTCAATCAGCGGCAATGATGCAATATCTTCCGGTGCCACCACATGATCGGGATGGCTCATCTGCGGTTGGCCCTGATAGAACTCGACCTTGCCGCTGACGATCCGCACCGCACCTTCGGGCAAGGTTTTCGTTAGCCAGTCGCCATGCGGATTGAAAAAGACAAGCTGCATCTCGCCTGTGTCGTCGCTCACATGTACACGGTAAGGCAGCTTCTTCAGTCGCGGCATGATATGAAGCCCGATCCGCACCTCAACAGTTACGATCTCGCCATCCTGAATATCGGCAATCTTCGGCCGCTTGCGCCGGTCCACCAATCCGACAGGCAGGTGCCAGCAGAGGTCAACGACCTTGGTGCCTACGAACTTTCCCACGAGTCCGTCAAGCTTCGGTCCGATGCCTGGCAGACTGCGAAGCGGCGCAAAAAGCGGAAAGAGAATTTCGGGACGCATGGCGCTCGCTTTAGCTCGGCGAAAAGGGGGCAAAATTGGTTGAATTCCTGATTATCAGTCTATCGCTATTCGCTAAAGAAGAGGAATTCTTCGTGCGGGGCTGACAGAGCGTGTCAGTCGGTTTATATCCCTGCAAAGGACAAATGAACTTATGGCTGATACCAATCTTACAGAACTGGCGATCCGTATCCGACGGCTCAAATTTCGCTCGTGGCATCGCGGGATCAAGGAAATGGACCTAATTTTGGGACATTTTGCGGATACGCAACTGGAGGCCCTGACGTCTGTCGAACTTGATGAGTATGAAACTCTTATCGAGGTCGAGGACACGTCGCTTTATAACTGGGTGACGGGTCGAGAAGAAACACCGGCCGAGCACCAGACGGCATTGTTGGCGCGCATCCGGACCTTCAATCATCTGGAAGGGACGCTTTGGCCGCGCAAACCGTCAGTCTGACCCGCCTCAGGGACAGCAAAAAAATCATCAATGCGACCGGACGTCTGACGCTTGGCGAAGTCCCCGAAGGCTTCGACGCGATGGTGCTTGCCGACATTGCCCGTGCCCGCGAAGGCACGGTGCTGCATGTCGCCCGCGACGATGCACGCCTCGCGGCCATAAACGAGACACTCAGATATTTTGCACCGGAAATCGAGATTGTAAGTTTTCCGGCATGGGACTGTCTGCCCTATGACCGCGTGTCGCCGAACCCCGATATTGTCAGCCGCCGTATGGCGACGCTTGCTCTGCTCTCCGAAAAAGTCGACAAGCCAAAACGTCCACTGGTTGTGCTCACCACGATCAATGCCGTTTTACAACGTGTGCCGCCACGCGAAACGATCAGGACATCCGCCTGGGTCGCCCATGTCGGCAATGTCATCGACCTCGAAAAGCTGACCGTTTATCTTGCCGGCAACGGCTACAACCGCACCGGCACCGTTCGCGAGCCCGGCGAGTTTGCCGTGCGCGGCGGTATTGTCGATATTTATGCGGCGGGCTTTGACGAGCCGATCCGCCTCGATATGTTCGGTGACACACTTGACGCCATCCGTTCATTTGACGCTGCGAGCCAGAGAACAACCGGCACGCTGAGCAAAATCGAACTCGTGCCCGCGAGCGAAATCCTGCTTGAAGATGAAGTCATCCGCTCCTTCCGCGAAAAATATCGCGCGGCTTTCGGTGCTGCGACCGACAATGATCCGCTTTACGAAGCCGTGAGTAACGGGCGCAAGCATCAGGGTATGGAGCACTGGCTACCGCTGTTCCACGATCATCTCGACACGCTGTTTGATTTTATTCCGGACGCCTTCGTGACACTCGACGCGCAGGTCGAGGAAGCTAAGCTCGCGCGTCTTGATCTCATCGAAGATTACTATCAGGCCCGCGTCGCCGCCCGTGATATGAAGGCGGTGGACGCGAGCCCCTATAAGCCGCTGCCGCCGAGTGGTCTATATCTCACGGAAGCCGAGTGGCAGACCACGCTGGACGCGCGACAAGTGCGCGCCTTCACCGGCTTCAGCGTACCAGATGGTGAAAACCTCGGCGCAAAAACGGGCCGCAATTTCGGACCGGAACGCACACAGGAAGGCGTCAACATTTTCGAGGTGCTGGGCGGGCACATCGCGGGGCTCAGACGCGCCAATAAACGCATTGCCATTGCGAGCTGGTCAGAAGGCGCGCGTGATCGTCTTCAACATGTCCTCACCGATCACGGTATTAAAAATTTAGGCCTGGCAGATTCTTGGTCTGATGTTAACGCCGTTAACCGCGCAACGATTTCGCTGATTGTTCTTGGTCTCGAAAACGGCATCGAAACCGACGATCTGGCCCTCATCAGCGAACAGGATGTGCTGGGCGACCGGCTGGTCCGCCAGCGCCGGACAAAACGTGCCGCGAGTTTTCTCACCGAAGCCACGAGCCTTTCTCCCGGCGATCTCGTTGTCCATGTCGATCATGGCATTGGCCGTTTTGAAAAATTGCAGACCATCGACGTGATGGGTGCGCCACATGATTGTTTACTCCTGATCTATCAGGGCGGGGACAAACTTTATCTGCCTGTCGAAAATATCGAACTCCTGTCGCGCTACGGGTCCGATGAAGCGGGCGCGCAACTCGACAAGCTCGGCGGTTCCGGCTGGCAGGCCCGCAAAGCGCGTCTCAAAAGTCGTATCCGTGAAATGGCTGGCGAACTCATCAAAATCGCTGCTGCGCGTGAACTCAAAAACGCCCCGATCATGGAACCGGTACCCGGCCTCTATGATGAATTCTGCGCACGTTTTCCGTTCACGGAAACGGAAGATCAGGAACAGGCAATCCTGTCTGTGCTCGACGACCTCGCCAAAGGTCGTCCGATGGACCGTCTTGTTTGCGGCGACGTCGGTTTCGGTAAAACAGAAGTGGCATTGCGCTCGGCATTTGTCGCCGCCATGGCGGGCTATCAGGTCGCGGTTATCGTGCCGACAACACTACTCGCGCGTCAGCACTACAAGACTTTTATGACGCGCTTTCAAGGACTGCCACTGAAGATCCGGCACATGTCGCGCCTTGTTCCGGCGAAGGATTTGGCGGAGGCCAAAGCCGGTGTGGCGGACGGGCAGGTCGATATTGTTATTGGTACACATGCGCTTCTCGGCAAGACAATGAAGTTCCGCAATCTCGGTCTGATGATCGTGGACGAGGAACAGCATTTCGGCGTCGGCCACAAGGAGCGCCTGAAGCAGATGCGCGCCGAGGTGCATGTGCTGACGCTGAGCGCGACACCGATCCCGCGTACACTGCAACTGGCGCTTTCCGGCGTGCGCGAATTGTCGATCATCGCGACGCCGCCGGTGGACCGCCTCGCGGTGCGCACTTACGTTTCACCTTTCGATCCGGTGGTCTTGCGCGAAGCCTTGCTGCGCGAACATTTCCGTGGTGGCCAGAGCTTTTATGTCGTGCCGCGTATTTCCGATCTGGCGGACGCCAACGAGTTTTTCGCGACCTATATGCCGGAAGTCAAAACCGTAACGGCACACGGACAGATGGCGCCCGGTGAAATCGAAGACAAGATGAATGCGTTTTATGACGGCAAATATGACGTGCTGATCGCGACGACCATCATCGAAAGCGGTCTCGACATTCCGACCGCAAACACGCTGATCATTCACCGCGCCGATATGTTCGGCCTGTCGCAACTCTATCAGTTGCGTGGCCGCGTCGGACGCTCCAAGGCGCGGGCTTACGCTTACTTCACTGTGCCGCCACGCCGTGTGCTGACGCCGACGGCAGAGAAACGGTTGCATGTGCTGCAATCACTTGATGCACTTGGCGCAGGATTCACGCTTGCAAGCCATGACCTTGACATTCGCGGCGCAGGCAATCTGCTCGGTGACGAACAATCCGGTCACATCAAGGAAGTCGGCTTCGAGCTTTATCAGGATATGCTGGAAGAAGCGGTCGCCGCATTGCGTGGCGGCGGTGTCGGCGAAGACGAAGAGGGCCAGTGGTCACCGCAGATCAATGTCGGCACACCGGTTCTCATTCCCGAAAACTTTGTGCCTGATCTTGATGCGCGCATGGCGCTTTATCGTCGTTTGTCGGACGTTGAAACACGCGCACAGATCGACGGTTTCGCAGCGGAACTCATCGACCGCTTCGGCAAGCTGCCGGAAGAAGTCGAGTTCCTGTTGAAGATCGTCGAAATCAAAGGCATGTGTCGCGTGGCTAATGTCGAGAAAATCGAAGCGGGTCCGAAGGGCGTCGTCATCAGCTTGCGTGGAAACACCTTCCCCAATCCGGCGGGGCTTGTTGAACTCATCAATGATGAACGCGGCAATGCGAAGCTGCGTCCGGATCATAAACTGTTCTTCAAACGCGACTGGCAGACACCTGCGGAGCGGCTGAGCGGGACGTATCGTTTGATGAAATCGCTGGCGGCAATGGCCGCGCCGGAGAAAGCGGCCTAGCACAGGTTTCGCAGGCGGGGATAAGCAGCTTGTCCAGCAAGATCGAGGCTCGGATTTCGAGCGTTTCTTGCACGAGATTCGAGGTTTCCATGTAGAGATCGTTGATCGGGCTTGAAGCCCGGATGAGTCTTTTTCCGGAAATTGCGGGAAATGTATTTATTTTAGGGTTGGGACGGAATGTCCTAACTCGCGGGCGGGGTAGACACAGACAAAAAAGAAATACCCGATTGAATCCATTCGGGATGCGTGCCTGTATTCAATTGAGTGCTGACCTTACTGCACCGCCGCTTCGGCTTCTTTTGCCAGCAGCTTTTCGAACATGCGGAGCAAGGCGGGCACCTCTTGAGCACCGACCATGACCCATTGTTCGTTGATGACGAAACTCGGGACGCCCTGAATACCCATTTCGCGGGCGAGGCTTTCTTCGCGTTGGACGAGTTCGCGGTCGGCTCCACGCGTGAGGAGGTCGGCGACAATGTCTGTGTCCATACCGGCTTCGCGCGCTGCATCGAGCAGGACGGCATGGTTGCCGATGTCCTCGGCATCGGTGAAGAAACGACGGAACAAAATGTCGAGCATCTGATCCTGACAGCCCGCTGTGCCCGCCCAGCGGATGAGACGGTGGCTGTCCAATGTATTCGGCGAGATCGCGATTTTATCGAAGTTGAATGTGATGCCGAGCTGGTCACCATAGTCGCGGATGGTGCCGGTCACGGCCTTGGCGCGGTCCGGATCGGCACCGAATTTCTTCTGCATATAGGCTTTGCGATCAACGCCGCCTTCGGGGATCGAGGCATCAAGCTGGAAGGGACGCCAGCGCAGCGAAATGCCTTCGCCGCCGTGTTGACGCAGCGCCTCGTCGAGACGTTTTTTGCCGATATAGCACCAAGGACAAACAGTGTCGGATACGACGTCAAGTTGCACGGTGGCCTCCCTGCCAAGTTTCGTGGTGGATGAATTATGCGCCTCCCCGACGTTCACGCAACTCCCCCCGCGAACTTGACCATAATTTCTTGGTCAATAGGATGCGCTTCAAAGTGAATCCGCTGCCGGAAAGACACAAGGCTCCCATATGACAAATCCCGCTGACATCACGCTGCCTACTTTCGACCTCACGGGCAAGGTCGCCCTTGTGACCGGCGCGACGAGCGGGCTTGGCCGCCGCTTCGCGCTGATCCTCGCCAAAGCGGGTGCGTCGGTGGCGATCACGGGTCGACGCGTTGACCGCTTGCAGGATCTGAAAGCAGAGATCGAAGCAATGGGGCGCATAGCGCTGCCGGTTGCGCTCGACGTCACCGACACGGCGAGCATCACCGCTTGCGTGGACGCCGTCGAAGCGGCGCTCGGAAGCATCGATATTCTCGTCAATAATGCCGGCATGAATGTCGAAGCAATGGCACATCAGGTGACGCCGGAAGGATATGACACGATGTTCGATACCAATGTGCGCGGCGCTTTTTTTATGGCGCAGGCTGTCGGTATACGGATGTTGGCGCGCGATCGGGGTGGCCGTATCATCAATATCGCGTCAATAGGAGCCTTCACACAATTGCCGGGTCTCGTCATTTATACAATGACGAAAGCCGCCATTGCCATGATGACAAAATCACTGGCGAAGGAATGGGCGCGAAAACGGATCAATGTCAATGCTATCTGTCCGGGCTTTATCGAAACGGAACTCAACTCCGAATGGTTCCACACAGAGGGCGGCGAACGTCAGATCAAAAGTTTCCCGCGACGCCGCCTCGGCACTGAATCAGATCTCGACGGCATTGTGCTGTTGCTCGCCTCGGATCATTCGCACTTCATTACCGGCTCACTCTTTACCGCCGATGACGGACAATCGCTGTAAATGGCAGTTTGTTTGTCTACGTTATGAGTCGGAACGCATGATTACGTTTCATTCCGACACATAAATTTAATTGCGTTGATTATTATGCATCCAGCCACTTGCCATTCATGGCATTTCGGATTCACCTTGTGCCGCGATGTGAAGCGGCATGTAAGGTGATGCAATGACGAATTTCATAGTCGGGGCAGTTTTGGGGTTTCTGGTTTGTGTATGGGCCACGGAGACGACGCCGACTTTTGCCGTCGCCTCGCTCTGGCACCGGTTGGAGCTGGTGCAACAGGCAAGCTCCGCTGCCAGCCAGTCCTATGATGCGATCAGGCTGGGCAGGTCGCGTGAAGATGCGGAGATTATCATTCCGGTGGAACGGCAGCGTCAGGTAGATCAGCGCTGAAGCGATTTACGGCGCACTTTGCCATTCGCTGTGCGTGGCAAAATTTCAACGAACACATATTCGCGCGGCGCTTTGTAGGCGGCGAGATTTTGCTTTGCATGAGACTGCAATGATGGCACGTCCGCGCTGACGCCTTCTTTCAATACGATGAAAGCGGCAATCACGCTTATGTCTTCACGGACCTTCAATTCGGTAACAGCAACTTCGGCAACGCTTGCATGTTGTGCCAGCGCCGCTTCGACTTCCTGCGGGCTGACGCGGTAGCCCATTGCGTTCATCACATCGTCGGCGCGGCCCTGATACCAGAGATAACCATCCGCATCGAAGGAGGCGAGATCGCCGCCGATGAACCAGTCGCCACGGAACACTTCGGCATCTTCATCGGGGCGCCGCCAATAGCCGAGCATCAAGCCGGGGTCGCTGCGATGGACGGCGAGCAAGCCGATCTCGCCGACGGGCAGGGGCACGTCACCACCGTCAACAGGAAGGGCCGCGACGCAACGTCCCGTCTGCGGCTTGCCCGGACTGCCGACGCGTATCTTCGTACCCGGAGGTGTCGAGATATAGGTCGAGCATTCACTCATGCCGAGCGCTTCGTAAAGCTCTTTGCCGGTTGCCGCGCGCCAGTGGTCAAGCAATGTCGCGGACATGGCCTCGCCTGCGATGAGACCGTGACGGAGTTTCGATAAATCGTGTTGCGCGAGATCGCAATATTTCAGGATTTGCCGGTAGAGAGTTGGCACCGCGGCAAAGAGTGTTGCGCCCGTGCGCTCCAGCAGCACCGGCCAGACCTGTGTATCTTTCTCGCCATTATACAGAACGGTCGTTGCGCCGTTTGCCCACGGGTCGGTGAGGCCGACGCCGAGCGTGTAGGTCCAGTTGAAGGCACCGGCATGAAGCACGGTGTCGTTCGCGCTGATGCCGTACCAGCCCTGATACATCGGACGACGGCCCCATGCACTTCGCTGGGCATGAAGCACGCCTTTGGGGCGACCGCTGGTGCCGGATGTGTAGACGAGAAAGGCAGGATCGTCGGCGCGTGTGTCGGCATAGTCGGCAAGCGGCGTATAGGATTTCAAACGCGCGACCATCGCCTCGTCGATAAGGCGTACGTGTCCGGCATCGAGCGCCATGCCGCCTGCAATGGCGACGGCACTCGCATCGCTGTCACCGAGCAGGAATGTCGCTTCGGTATCGGTGAGTTGTGACGACGAAGGCAGCGGCACGAGACCTGCTGCGATGGAACCGAAAAAGAGCAGTGCATAGTCGCTCGTGTTGGGCATACGGATCATCAGCCGCTCGCCCGCAACAAAGCCTTCGGCGAGCAATCCGGCGGCGACCGAACGAACCGCTTTGTCAAGCGCGGCGTAGGTCCAGACCTCGGCATCCTCAAGCGGTGCATGAGCGTCCGAGACAACGAGGAGTGCGACTTTATGCGGCCAGCGGGCGGCGCTCGCCTGAAGGCAATAACGCGCCATGTTGAATTGCGCGGGGGGCAATTCGCCTGTGTATCCGATTTGCGATTTGAGTCCGTTTTGCGACATGTCCCGTTTGTAGTGGCGGCAGGCAAGTGAGGCAAGAGGAGGGTGAGGCTGCCCCTACGTCTTTACGTGACCCGTTTACGCCCCCTGTCCAAGTCGTTAAAATGGATGCAAAGGCGTACAAATCAGGGAGCGAAAAATGGGTAACGGACCGCTATCAGGCGTGAAGGTTCTGGAATTTGCAGGGATCGGACCGGGGCCGTTTTGCGGCATGTTGCTAGCCGATATGGGCGCGGAAGTCATCCGCATCGACCGCAAAGGCGGGCGCGGTGGCTCCAAATATGACATCTCCTCGCGCGGCAAGAAGTCGATTGCGCTCGACCTGAAAAAACCAGAAGCGATTGAAACCTGCCTGAAGCTCATCGAAGGTGCGGACATTCTACAGGAAGGGTTCCGCCCCGGCGTGATGGAGCGTCTCGGCCTCGGTCCTGACGTGGCGCTGAAACGCAATCCGAAACTCGTCTATGGACGTATGACGGGCTGGGGCCAGACCGGAATGCTGGCGCAGGCGGCGGGCCATGACATCAACTACATCTCTCTTACCGGCGCCTTACACTCGATTGGCCGTTCCGGCGAAAAACCTGTGGCACCGCTGAACCTCGTCGGCGATTTCGGCGGCGGGGCGCTTTATCTCGCGATGGGTATGCTCGCCGCACTCGTTGAAGCGCAACGTTCCGGCAAGGGACAGGTGGTGGACGCGGCCATGACCGACGGCGCGACCTCGCTGATGACCATGTTTTACGGCTTTACGGCGTCGGGCATGTGGAAAGACGAGAAGGGCACGAACCTGCTCGACGGCGGCACACATTTTTATGACACCTATGAAACGAAGGACGGCAAGTATATTTCCATCGGGTCCATCGAACCGCAGTTCTATGCGATCTTGCGCGAGAAGGCGGGCCTGAGCGACGACATCTGGAGCCACCAGATGGACAGCACCAAATGGCCGGAATTGAAAGACAAGATCACCGCCGTGTTCAAGACCAAGACGCGCGACGAATGGTGCGCAATCATGGAAAACACAGACATCTGTTTTGCACCGGTTCTGTCGATCAAGGAAGCAAAAGACCACCAGCACAACAAGGATCGCCAGACGATTGTCGAAATTGACGGTGTGCCCCAACCCAATATCGCACCGCGCTTCTCGCGCACCGTGTCGAAGATCAACGGGCCGATCCCGAATGTCGGCGAGCAGAACGAAGACGTGCTGAAAAGTTTCGGTTTCTCAAGCACCGAAATCGAAGGTTTGAAAAAGGCCGAAGCGATTTGAGTGCGTTGCCCGGCACAACAGGACGTCGTCGCATCTATCTGATGCGGCACGGTCATGTCGATTATTTCGGGCGGGAAATTCAGGCGGCAAAGGGCGACACCAAAGTCGTGCCACTGACCCCGCTCGGACAGAGCCAGGCGAAAGCGGGCGGCGCGGCGCTGACGCATGTCCACTTTGACCGCGCTGTCTGCTCCGGCGTGCCGCGCACGCTGGGCACGGCGACTATCGTGCTCGACGCGCAGCCAGACGGCGAGCGACCGAAACTCGAAATCGAACCGGACCTCGTCGAAATCCATGGCGGCGGTTTCGTCAAAGCCAAGAGCCGGTCGGAACTGGCGGCGGAAATGGCCTTCTATTTCGAGCAGGCGGCGGAACCCGGCGCGACCATGCTCGAAGGCGGCGAGATTTTCGTCGCGGCCGAGACGCGCGCCATCAATGTGATCAGGAAACTGCTGGCGCAACCGGACTGGTCCACCATGCTGATCGCGGCGCATGAAGGCATTAACCGGCTGATCCTCGGTTGGGCGGCCATGGGCGCGAAGGGGAGTGGGTTGCAGGCCGTGCGGGCCTTCGAGCAGGACCCCGCCTGCATCAATGTCATCGACTTCGACATGGTGCCGAAAGCCGACGGCACACCGGGCACAGAGATCGAACGCGCGATCATCAAGGCTGTGAACGTCACGCCCTATAATTACATGAAACATGGGGCGAACATGACGAGCCTTGAGGCCATTTTCGCCGAGACGCCAGCCTCGAACTGACGGACCATATTCAGGTCTAACCAACAACCGCGTCTCGTCCAGTAAACTCAATGGTTTCTCATTTTGTATTTCGGCCGGATTATTTTTCTTTTCTCGCCCACCACGCATCAGCGCGATAGCCATAGAGCGAAGTCTTGTCTGGATATTGGACGCGGTCCCACAGGGCGACCCATTGCGTCGGTGAAAAGAAAAGCGGCACCACATAATTGCCACTGAGCAGCACACGGTCGAGCGCCCTGACGGCGCTGACAAATTCGGGCCGCGTCCGCGCCGACAGCAAGGCCGAGATCATCGCGTCGACGGCAGGGTCTTTGACACCGGCAAAATTATAGGAGCCGGTCTGGTCGGCAGAGTCCGAACCCCAGCGGAAGACCTGCTCATTGCCCGGCGACAGCGAACCCGCCCACTCAAAGAAGATCATGTCATAGTCGAAGGCGTCGAGACGGCCCTGATACTGGCTGGCATCGACATTGCGGACGCTGGCGCTGATGCCGGTACGCTCCAGCATATTGCGATAGACAAGCGCCAACCGCTCATCCGCCGGACGGGCGACGAGTATTTCAAACTGCAACGGCTTGCCTGTGTTGCGCTGAACGATGCGGCCATTCCGAATGTCGTAACCGGCGTCAGACAAAACTTTCAGAGCCGCTGCACGGTTCGTCCGGTTCTGCCCTGTTACATCACCGAGGGGTGCGTCATAGCCCTTCGCCATGATCGCAGGCGTGACGGCATTCGGAAACGCTTTCAGCAAAGCCCGTTCGCGGTCATCCGCTGCGTGACCATGAGACGACAATTCGGAATTGTCGAAATAGCTTTGCGTTCGCGTATAGGCGCCGTGATAAAGCGTTTTATTCGCCCATTGAAAATCGAACAGCATGGTGAGCGCCACACGCACGCGCCTGTCGGCAAAAACCTTGCGCCGCGTGTTGAAGACAAGCCCGTGCATACCGGACGGCAGACCGGTCGCGAAGGTGACTTTTTTGACGCGTCCGTCCTTGACCGCCGGAAAATCAAACTCCGTTGTCCAGCGGCCCGGATCGTCTTCCGGTCGCACATCATAAAGCCCCGCCTTGAACGCCTCGAAAGAGGCATTGGTGTCGCGGTAATAATCGAACTGGAGCGTGTCGAAATTTCCAAGACCGCGCGTGACGGCAAGATCGCGTCCCCAGTAATTTGCGTCGCGCTGATAGACGAGCCGGTTGCCGGGCTTGAACGAGGTCACCTTGTAGCGCCCGCTACCGACAGGCATGTCGAAGCCGGACTGATCGAATTTGCGTTTCTCATAGACGTGCTTTGGCAGGACCGGCATCAACCCGATGATGAGCGGCAATTCGCGGTCAGGTCCGCTGCCGTCGGGTTCCGGTCGCAGGATAAACCTTACGCTGCGTGCATCGGGGCGTTCGGTCTTCACCACTTTGGAGAAATAGGATTTGTAATTCGGGCGGCCTTTGTCACGCAGGATGTTGAGGGAGAAAATCACATCATCTACCGTGACCGGCGTACCGTCCGAAAACTTCGCTTGCGGGCGCAGGCGGAACGTCACGGAACTTCTGTCATCCGGCACATCAATGCTTTCGGCGATCAAGCCATAAAGGCTGAAGGGCTCGTCATAGCTGCGGGCCATCAGGCTCTCAAACACATAGTCGCGCAATCCGATCGCCGATGTTCCGCGCACGATGAAGGGATTGAGACTGTCAAACGTGCCGACTGCGCCATAGCGGATTGTGCCGCCCGACGGTGCGTCCGGATTGGCATAGGAGAAATGCTGAAAGTCATCAGGGTAAAGAGGCTTGCCATGCATGGCGATGCCGAGGCGGGGGGCGGCATATGCCGTCACGGACAGGAAGGCGAGGGCGCCAAGGAAGGCGGCAACCCCGCCGAGATACCTTGCCCCGCCGAACGGCCTCCCCTTATGCGCCATTTCGCCACTTTCCTTAAACGTCCGTCATATTGCGCGGAATTGCTCTATCATGGATGGATTCGGCGTCACGCTATTGGCATTATAGCAAGCAGTACTCACGCCTTCCTCCTGAAAGGACGATCAAAGATGTCGTTGCGTCACGCGGGCCTTGCTTTGGCAACGGCCACCCTCATGTGGGCGGGCCTTGCCGCTCCGGCCCTGGCTGCCGATCCCGCCCCGCAACTGCGACCGGCAGCGGAGAGCAAACCTGTTATCAAAAAATTCGACACATGGAGCACGCGCTGCGATCAGGATGTGACGAGCAAGAAACTCGACAACTGCCACGCCTTTGTCGATGTACGTGGCGGACCCGAGAAAAAGCAGATTCTCTATCTCGGCTTCGGCTATCTGGATAAAGACAAGAACGACCTCTTCCTCTTCGCGATCACACCACTCGGCACAGCTCTGCCGCCGGGTTTCGGCGTCAACATCGACGATAAGGAAAAATTCGGCAACCCTTATGCCTTCTGCACGCCACGCGGTTGCCAGCTCGAAGCAAAGCTCAACGATGCGCAGGCCAAAGCGCTGAAGAAGGGCAAGACAGTCAAGGTGCTGTTTGTTCTTGTCGGTCAGGGTCAGGTCGCCATTCCGATTGATCTGAAGGGTGTCGGTGCCGCAATTGATTCGTTACCGAAACCTGTCAAGAAATAGCGATCAATCTTTGGTCGTGGGGGCCAGCACGCTGCGGATCCAGCTCCACAGCGTGTTGTCCTTCAGCAGATAGCGTGTGAGCTGATCCATCGTGCGCGCCATTTCATCTGGCTCGCTAAACAGCACTTCACGTTTGATCATATCGCGTGTCGGATCAAGTTCGCGCACAACGCGGGCAGGGTTGCCCGCCGCAATGCAGTTGGCAGGCAGGTCTTTCGTTACAACGGAACCTGCGCCGACAATCGTATTGTCGCCGATGGTCACGCCCTTGCCGACAATAACGCGCACGCCGAGCCAGACATTTTCACCAATGACAATGGGCCGGTGCTTGTCGAGTTCCTTCGTCCGGTCATAGGTGTCATGCCAGTCGGAATCCGAGATATAGCAGCCGCTGGCAAACATTGTGTTGTGGCCGATGCTGATGCTTTCCGACGCTACGATATGCGTGCCCGGACTGATCAGCACATGGTCACCGATGGTTATGCGGCCTTCGCGACCATCGGTGGTCCATGTGCAGAGCCGCGTCAGGTTTCCGCGTGCGGCATGGATGTGAGCGTGTTTGCCGATACGGATCTGGCCGCCGAAAATTTCGAGATTGCGAGGCGAGCTGATGGACAGACCGCCGCCGACCTCGTCAAAGCAAGGCACGACGAACCGGTTGACGTAAGCTCGCATGGCTGCAGTTTGCAGACGGCGCACACTATAGGGTCGGTTTTCACGCCGCACGATTAATGCGCAGTCTTGCTGCGGATGGAATAGATACCGTCACGCATGGGGCCGAAAAACTCGCCAACCTGCGGATGGCGCACAGGCTCGCCGGTTTCGTCCGCCAGCAGATTTTGTTCCGAGACATAAGCGACATATTCCGTCTCGGCGTTTTCAGCGAGCAGGTGATAATAGGGCTGGTCTTTGCGCGGTCGCACTTCCTCCGGGATCGACTGCCACCATTCTTCCGTATTGTTGAAAGTCGGGTCGACGTCATAGATCACCCCGCGAAAAGGGTAGAACCGGTGGCGCACCACCTGTCCGATTTGGAATTTGGCCTGTCGATTGACTTCCATAGAACTCGCCTGAACTGAAGTATTTGCAGGGGCAGAATATAGGCGCAGGTTCGGAGACGAAAGCCCCTGCAGGCTCAACCCAAATAGCGGTCAATGAGCACGTCGAATGAAAGGGTTCTTCGCGTCACTTTGCGTCCCCATAGAGTAGGGCGTCCGAATATACTGGGTATTATGTTACATCGTCAAAGCAAGCAAGTGGAACGTCAACAACCGTCCGGGAACGCCAGAAGTTGACGCGTCAGCCGTAAATCGTCCCTGCTTTCACATTTTTCAGACACTCTAATGCCGCATTGTGCTTGTGAACTCCTGGTTCAAGACGACGCATAGAAACAAAACAGGAGTTCAAGTTGAAAATTTCATTTGCCGTTATTGTATCCGTCGCCGCCCTCGCCCTGTCTGCCTGCGCCTCCGATACCATGGTCGCCACGCAGGCCGTTACGGTGTCCTGCGACTATGTCAAATCAACCAGAATCGAGGGAGGGGCCGGTGGCCTCGAAGTCGAGGTGCCGACAATGGTGACTGTCACCAAGACTGCCGCGACGGTGGAGGATGCCGCTGCCGCGATCAAGGACGAAACCGACGACAAGCCCTGCACACAGGTCTTCGTCAACGCGCACTAATTTTTATTTTTGTATTAAGTTCTGAAGTTCACGGCATCCGATGAGCTTCACACCCTGATTTTCGAGATGCTGGCGCACGGTACCCGCTGCCAGCATCTCGTAATCGGCAACGCGCGAGCGCCAGTCGGGACAGATCGCCCGCAACTCCGGCGTATCGGTCGCCGGATGAAAAATGAGATAGGAAATCTGGCCAGGCTTCACCTTGCTTACCATTTCAAGTGTGCGGTTGAGACGGTCATGCTCACCACCTTGTAGTGTGAGTTGGCTTACACGGTCGAGCATCGGCACATTCTTATCGAGTAAAGTCCGCGTGTTCTCGCTGAAGACCTTAACGGATTCAGGCGGATAAAAACTCTTGCTCCAGCCGTCCTCTTCCAGCCGTATCGAGAAGGGCGCAAGACCGGATTCCATCGCCGCATCGACAAAATGCTGATAGAGCCGCCAGTGCATGACCGCGCCCATATGGGTGTCGAGATGCGTGGGTGTCATGCCCGCTTCTTTCGCCGTCGCAATCTGCAACTGTAATTCGCGCTTGGCGGCTTCGGGCTTGGCGAACTTCGCCACAGCCTTCGATGTTTTGTGAAAAGCGCGTTCCTCGTCCATCAGCCCGCTTGCCGTGTCGGCAGTCGAGAGCGGGCTCCAGCGATAGCCTTCCCATTCGCAGGTCAGCGTGGCGTGGACCCCGAGATCGACGTCGGGATTCTCGCGCGCCCATTTGGCGGTGGCGCGGAACCAGGGACAGGGCACCATGACCGAGCCGGCCGTGACGGAGCGCTTTGCCCAGAGGTCGGAGAACGCGTCCACCGTCGCGCCGCACATGCCTACATCATCGACATGGATGATCGCGACTTTATCATGCGCCTGAAAACCCAACCGCGTGATCGCCGGATTCACACTCATTTGGCCTCTTTGTACATTTTTCCGTTTTATTTCCGGCAATCCGCCTTGCGCTCATCTTATGCATGGCTAAAGCGCATTCCCGAAGCCCCTGTCGGCGGCTAGCAAGATTTTTTTAAAATTCGTAAGCCGCCGCCATTTCTTTATCACGCGCGGCGACTTTCTTTGCGAGGTCGACTATGACCTTCGCTTGTTTCCATGTCGCGTCGTCCTGCATCTTGCCGTCGATCATGGCAACGCCGGTGCCGTCGGGCATGGCGGCGAGAATCTTTTTGGCGAACAGAACTTCCGCCGGATCGGGGCTGAACACGCGCTTGGCAATGTCGATCTGGCCCGGATGAAGCGACCATGCGCCGACACAGCCCATGAGGAAGGCGTTGCGGAACTGCTGCTCGCAGGCGTCATTGTCCTGAATATCGCCGAAGGGACCATAGAACGGGCGGATGTCGTTCGACACGCAGGCGTCCACCATCTTGGCGAATGTATAGTGCCACAGGTCCTGCTGCGCATATGCGCGGGACTGTCCGTCACTGCGCGGATCTTCGAGTACGCCATAGCGCGGATGACCGCCGCCGACACGGGTTGTCTTCATCTTGCGCGAGGCTGCAAGGTCGGCAGGTCCGAGACTCATGCCATGCATACGGGGCGAGGCCGCCGCAATCTCTTCGACATTCTTCACACCTTGCGCTGTCTCCAAAATCGCGTGAATGAGCAGCGGCTTCTTGATCGAATGTTTGGCTTCAAGTTGCGCGAGCAACTGATCGAGATAGTGAATGTCCCAAGCGCCCTCCACTTTCGGCAGCATGATGACATCGACCTTGTTGCCGACTTGCGCCACGATCTCGGTGATGTCATCAAGCATCCACGGGCTGTTGAGCGGATTGATGCGCGTCCAGAGGCCGGTCTGGCCGAACTCATGCGCTTTCGCTGTCTCAATGAAACCTTTGCGCGCAGCCTCTTTGGCGTCCGCCGGAATGGCGTCTTCGAGATTGCCGAGCAGCACGTCGACTTTGGGGATCATCTCGCCGATCTTGGCGCGGACTTTCTCATTATGCCCTGGAAAAAAATGCACCATCCGCTCCAGCGCCACCGGTAATTCGCGGTAAGGCGCGGGCGCGCCGATGGAGAGCGGCTTGTAGAAATTGGTGGGGAGTTTCATGGGAAATATCCATCCGTCGAGGCGATAGGGAGGGGACTAGTCTAGCTTAGTTCTGTTTCTTGTCGATCAAGTCTCGCACTGGTCCCGCCGCCATGAGACAGCCGAAGCCGATGATCGAGGCAATGCCGATTATGACATAAGGCATGTGATAGCTACCGGTTTGCGCATAAATGTAGCCGATAAGGATCGGGCCTGCTGCATTGGCGCAGGTCGTGATCATCTGGGAGAGCGACAAGATGCGCGCATAGGCCTTGATGCCGAAGGCCTCGGCCATGATAAGTGGCTGCATCATCTGAAGATTGCCGACGGTCGCACCGAATATACCCGACACAATGAGCAATGCCGTTGTGCCTTCAGCAATCGAAAACAAAAAGAGCGATGCGGCCTGTAGCACGAAGATGCCGAGGACATAATGCTTTGACGATACATGCGAGAGGACCGAACCGCCGATAAGTCGTCCGGCAATACTCGCCGCTGCCATCACCGAGACGGCGAGCGCGGCGATGTGATCATCGCCCGTGCGGCTGGCGACCAGCCGGAACTGATGTGCGAGGGAGCCCACCTGCGCCATCATCGAAAAAATATAGGCCGTCACGAACATGATGAAAAAACGGCTGCGGATTGCTTCCTGAAAGCCGATACCGTCCGGTGCGAGCGCACGACCGTCTGCATCAAGCGCAATCGCCGCGCCGTCGGGGGTGAGACCCATTGAAGCCGGATCGGGTTTCAGGAACAACCATGTGATCGGCACGGTGCCGACGACCAGTATCATCGCCATCCAATAGGCGGCGTGGCCGAGGCCAAGATTCTGGATGAGCGTCACGGAAATGGGCGTGAAGACTATGCCGCCGAGCGAGAGGCCGGTGGACGCATAGGCAATCGCGCGGGAACGGTCACGGTTGAACCAGCGCGCCACAATCGTTGTGCCGGGGATCATGGCGAGCGCGGCATTGCCCATGCCGAAGAGGATGTAAAATCCATAGAGATGCCAGAGTTCGGTCACATGCCCCGCACCTGCCAATGCCGTCGCCGAACAGAACGCGCCGAAGGTCATAATGACGCGCGGATCATAGCGGTCCATCGCCCAGCCGACGGCGAGGCCAAAAATGCCGCCAGCGAGAAAGAACGATGAGGTGGCAGCCGAAACGACAGTCACGGAAAAGCCGATCTCGCCCACGAAAGCTTTGAGCACAATCGACAGGCTGTAAAAAATGAGACCGCAGGCCACAGTCTGAATGACAAAGACCGTGGCGACGATATACCAGCCATAGAAGAGCTTGGGCTTCGGTGTTTTTTCCGGCCCGACCCCGCCCGTGGCGCTTTCCGCGCTCATGCCCGAAAACTCCGAGAGAAATGCATTTGTTGCCGTTACTTACGCTTTTTCGGCGGCGCGACAAGGATAAAAACGATTTACCAGTTTCAGACTGTCAAAGCCTTGACTTCCGCCGCCATCGCCTTGCCGTCGTGACCCGTCTTGATCACTTTGGCCGGAGCGCCCGCGAAAAGCGTCCGTCTATGAGGGCGCGTACCGGGCCTGCGGCCCAGATGCAAAAGAAGGAGAGGCTCGACGCCAGCGCCATCGACAGAAATGCCGTGCGATAGCCGCCCGTCTCCGCAAACAGATAACCCATGACGACCGGTCCGCTGGCAACGCCTGCAACATTGCAAAGCTGGTTGAGTGAGAGAATACGCCCATAGGCTTTGAGCCCGAAAGCCTCGGCGGTCATCAATGGGGCCATCATCAGAAGATTTCCGACCGTGAAACCGAACAAGGTGGCGACGAGAAGCAGCGCAACCGTGCTTTCTGCGTAGGCGAACAACACCAGCACGAGGGCCTGCGCAATGGCGAGCCAGACGACAAAACCGCGCGAGGAAATAGTGATCAAGGCATAGCCGCCGATGAGCCGTCCGATCACGCTCGCGCCCGCCATGCAGGACAACGCATAGGCAGCGGTTGCTTCGCTGCCGGTGCGGCCCGAAACGAGGCTGAACAGATGCGCGATGGTGCCGACTTGCGCCATCATGGCGAAAACGAAAGTTGCCGTCATCAGGATAAAAAACCTGCTGCGGATGGCGATTGCATAGTCGATACCATCGGCAGCGACAGGGGCGCCAGATGCATCGCGCTTGATCGGATCGCCGTCCGGTCCGATGCCATAATCGAGCGGCGAGGGGCGGATCACGAGCCATGTAATCGGAACGATGCCGAACATGATGATGGCGAGCCACGGGGCCGCGCCGTCGAGCCCCAGTGTCGCAATCAGCCGCGCGGACAGAGGCGTCAGCAGTATGCCACCGAGCGACAGGCCGGTGGAGCCGATGGACAAGGCCTGCGAGCGCCTGCGCTGAAACCAGCGCGCCATCAGCGTGGTGCAGGGCAGCAGCGCACAGGCGCAATAGCCCACGCCGAAGACCGCATAGAAAAGATAAAGCTGCCACAACTCGTGCACATGCGAGGCACCGAACATCGTGCCGCCACAAAGGAGCGCGCCGCCTGACATGACCCAGCGCACGTCATAGCGCTCGATCAGCGCACCGACGACGAGACCTGCCAAACCGCTGGCGATGAAGAAACACGCTGTCGCGGTGGAAGCATGTTTCACCGAGAAGCCGCTCTGGCTCACAAAGGCTTTGAGAAAGACGGAGAGATTGTAAAAGCCAAGGCCCGATCCGATGGACAGGACAACCAGAATGGCGGCTACGACAAACCAGCCGTAAAACCAGCCGAAAAGAAATCCCGGCTTTTCCCTTTCGCTTTGCGCTTCGTCTCTAACCCCGTCGGACCCGTCAGACATCAAGTCACTTTCTTATGTTTTACAGGCAGTTTCGGGGTGGGAGGGCACTGACACAAGCCTAAAGACTCTTTCCCCAACAGAACATCTGTTCAAAGCTGTGACTGGTCCTCGCAGCTCTAATCCGCTATGGATTCTGTCACCGGCACAAGATCGGACAGGACAACAGGGAGCTAGACATGAAATTCTACAATTCAATCGGACCGAACCCGCGCGTCGTCAAAATGTTCATGGCTGAAAAAGGCATCACGGTTCCTTTCGTTGAAGTCGACCTGATAGGCGGCGAGAACCGCAAAGAGCCTTATCTCGCCAAGAACCCCAGCGGTCAGACACCCGCACTTGAGCTCGACAATGGCACTGTGCTCGCCGAAATCACGGTGATTTGCGAATATCTCGAAGAGAAAAATCCCGCCACACCACTCATCGGTACAACACCGGAAGAACGCGCCGAAACGCGTATGTGGACACGTCGCGTCGATCTCGGCATCGCCGAGCCGCTGGCCAACGGCTTCCGCTTTGCCGAAGGCTATCCCATGTTCAAAGACCGTTTGCTCTGCCGTCCCGAAGCCGCCGACGGTCTGAAGGCCATGGCGCAAGACAAGATCGGCTGGCTCGACAAACAACTGGCGGGCAAGGAATTCATCGCCGGCAAACGCATGACACTCGCTGACATACTTCTCTTTGTCGTTCTCGATTTCGGTTCCGCCGTCGGTCAGCCGATTGATGTGGCTAACAAGAATGTTGTTGCCTGGTTCAACCGCATGAAAGCCCGTCCGAGCGCTGCCGCCACCGCGTAGCGCGAACGTCGTGTCACGAACACTGTTATGAAACTTTAAAATCGGGGCGGCTCCTCAGCATATGAGGCGCCGCTTTCTTTTTATTGTTCAAATTTCATGTCTGCTTTTGCAATAGACCTATCAATCGCCGCACGGTCTGCTAATTTAGTAAAGGAAACTTATGATTTGGGAGGGTCGTAATATGTTCTACGGACTACGTGTCACTCTGGCCGCATTGTTCATGTGGGCCATGACCATGCCGCTCACTATCGCGCCGTCTTACGCGCTCGGCACTGTCGAGGATTATCTCGCCTGTCCGATGTCGGACCAGATCAACGACAAGCCCGCCGCCATTGCCTGGTGGAACCGGCGCTCGGAAACGGAGCAGCGCCTCGTGCTGGGTGTACCTTGCGTCGAGCGTTTCGTGCCGATCGTCTGCATCTTTCTCTATGACCCCGATCTCAACAAATGCACCAATGACGGTCTTGCCGAGTATCGCGCCAACAAATCCTGTCAGGCCAAAGGCTTTGATCTGTTGTCACAGGAAATGGCCGACTGCAAAGCCGAGTTCAAAAAAACCTACAAGCCGCAATTCTCCAAGATCACAAGCTGATGCACAAAACAAAATTGACGGAGAATTTTGTGAAAGCATTCTATGCGGCTGCATTGATGCTGGTGGCATGGACTTCTTTTCCGTTGGCGGCTCGTGCCGACACGGTGCCGGAATGCACGCAGAGCAGTTCGCGCGGTATTCCACCGGCGCGTATGCAGGAATGGTGGGACAAACGGAATCCAGAGCAGCAGAAATATATCCGCGAGTTGCCTTGCGATGAACGCTACATCCCGATGGTTTGCATCTTCCTGTTCGATCCGGACCTGAAGGGCTGCACCAACCATGGTGTCGCCGAATCCCGCGCCAGCGCCGCCTGCCAGGCAAAAGGCCTCGACCTGCTGTCGCAGGAAATGTCAGACTGCAAGGATGCTTACAAGAAGACCTTTCATGCGCCTTTCTCCTGAGGCATGTCTTCCCAGTGAAAGTCCGACGCCTTGACCGCGACCGAATTGCCTTCCGACTATGATCCGCGACTGGACCCTGATTGGGAATCGCCTGCCGCAATCACCTTGGGCAAAACAGTCCTCGAAACGGACGCGAAGCGCGGATATATCCGCGCTTCATTCGTCGCGGGGGACAATTTCGTCAATCGGGGAGGGCGCATCTTCGGCGGCTTTCTCTGCGCCATGCTTGACGGGCTCTGCGGCCATGCCGTGCGCCTTACCCATGAAGTGCCGGGCACACCGCAGGTGACACTCGAACTCAAGACGAGCTTTGTGGGTCGTGCCGACAAGGGCATCCTGATCGGAGAAGGCTTTGTCCGTCATCGCGGCCGTTCTATCGCCTTTGCGGAAGCAGAACTGCGCAATGAGTCAGGCGACCTCGTCGCCAGAGGCAGCGCCACGTTCAAGATCGGTAAGTGATCTCAGTCCCGATGCGAACTCGCACAGACGAAGGCGGCTCCGGCTGTTCCATTCAGGGCGGAGGCGGATTTGCCGCGCCGCGATTCTTCAGCCATTTGCTCGGAGCGATGCCATACCAGCGCTCGAACGCGTGGTTGAAGGCACTCTGTTCGGCATAACCAAGGACGAAAGCGATATTGACGAACGGCAGATTGCCCTCATTGAGCAAGCGCTTGGCCATCAGGCGACGCTGATCATCAAGCAATTCTGAAAAACTGAAACCGGTTTCCTGCAAGCGACGTTGCAGGGTGCGCGGATGAATATGCAGGTGCTCCGCGACGATTTCCAGCTTGCCCTGCGCCGCCGGAATGAGCGTCTCCAGCAATACGCGCGTCGCCGCAACCAGATTATTGTCGATCTGCGGCAGACGATCCTGCAAATAGCGCTCCATGAATTCGTGGATCATTGTATCGTGATGCGGCACCGGCAAATCGAGATTGCGGTTGTCGATCACCGCGCCATCGGCCTTCTGCTCGAACAGAACCGGCACACCATAGACATCTTCATATTCACTAATCGGTCTGAGCGGCGCATGTTGAAACAAAATGCACTCAAGTCCCACATCTTCTTCGCCGCCCATGATATGTGTGATCACGCGTTGCGTTGAGCACATGATGCTCTCGACCCATTGGGGGGCAGTCTTCCGTAACTTGTCCGGCATGTAATAGGTGAGGGTGCTGAGGTCCGGCCCGCCCTCCATAACGGAGCGGTAGCCTGTATTGTGAATGTAGAAATAGCGCCGGAAATCTTCGACCGCCGCGCGCAGGTTGCTCGCATGACGCGCATAGAGGATCAAAGGTCCGAGATAGGAGAGGTCCCGGCTTGTCGCATGTTTCACGCCGAAGGCCGGATCGTGCAGCACGCGGCTCGCCAGATCATAGGCGCGCAAACAGGCAGCAAACGAAATCCAAGCCTGCGGATCCGCCGTCGCATCGGCAGGAATGCCCGTTGCATGAAAAATCGGAAACGGATCGCCGCCCAGTCGCTTTACACATTCACTGAAACCCAGCAGAGAGCGGGCACGGATCAATCCTTCCATCAGGCAAACCTTCAGCATGGGTCCGCGTCAGCGGTGTTATCCCGAAGCAGCTTTGAGCCGTGCATCAAGATGACAACGGGGGAGCAAGACGTCTTGAATATGAGTCGTGTTTCATATTGGCATAAAAAATCAATAGTTTGGCATGAAATATCAATCTTGCTCATCAGGTCATAGCTAACATTTGCATCTGTAATGAAACAAACTGCCTGTCTTGAACCGAACTTCGGCAAAGCCGGTTTTTACACTCAGCTCTGCACCAGTCCGTTACGATGCCTCAAACCATCAAAACGGGTAACCAAATGCGTTATTTTTGGGAGATTTCGGTCCGTGCCAATGTTTGAGACACCCTCCGAGTTTGAAGCCCCCCACGAACCCTCAGGCCAAGCTATGCTTGAGCCGACAGCAGAAATATCCCCGTTTTCAATACTCAGCCGCATCGGCAGAGCCTGACAAGTCACCGGCATCGCGCCGGACGGTCTTTGCGCGATTGCGACAGACCGGAAAGAACAAGTTCGACGAGGCAACCTTTTTGGGGGCTGGCGTCGCGCGGGACGCAAAGCTTGGGGGAGTGATGCGTCCCGCCACTTTTTCTCCTCTCCAAAATCAGTATGGTTGCACCGGACCCCGCCCGAGTACGCCCGCAACCCTTGCTTTCAGAAAATCCAGAAAATATGACGCTCCGCACGCAGATCCTCATCACCTTCGCGCTGCTTGTCCTTGTGCTGCTGGGCTTTGAAGCAACCAATATCGACGTCTGGACGCAAAATCATTTCTACGACGCAACAGCCGTCACCAAAGCGCCGCTCGACCGCTGGCTTATCAGCAAAAACGATCCCTTCACGGAACATTGGCTGCACGAGTTTCCTCGCGACATCGCGGCTTATTCTGCTGTGGGCCTCATCCTCGCCTTTGCTGCGAGTTTTTTCGTCACGCGCCTTGTACCTTATCGCGAGCACATTCTTTTCCTCGCACTCTCCATCGCACTTACGGCATTCTTCGTCGGCGGCGCGAAGAAATACACCAACACCTTCTGCCCCAACCAGACGGTGCTCTATGGTGGCGCCATGCCCCATGTCACCGTGCTGGAAAAATATCCGGCGGATTTCAAGTCCGCTCGCAAAGGCCGCTGTTATCCCGCCGGTCACTCAACCGCAGGCTTCGGCTTTATGGGCCTGTGGTTTGTGCTGAAGGACCGCCGCGCAAAAATAGCGGGCCTCACCTTCGGCATCGCTTACGGTTGGGCTCTCGGTACATTCCAGATGCTGCGCGGCGAACATTTTCTCAGCCACACGGTCATCTCGATGGTTGCGTGCTGGCTGGTGATCCTGCTGCTGGCGGCTGGGTTCAGAACTGCTTTCGCCCGCCCACTTTGATCCTATCGGAACCGGCCCGCACCTTGGCAATCATCGGGTTTTAGAGCGGGATGACATATGACTGATTCAAAGGGGATTCCCTTTGGAGGAGATTTGTGATTCAAGATGCTGGCTGGGCAGGAGGCCAGCATGGCATGGTCAGACCCATTTCGACGGATTTGCGCGAACGGCTGGTTGCAGCGGTTGAGCGTGACGGCATATCGGCGCGTGCGGCGGCGGCGCGATTTGGCGTTTCGGTGAGTAGTGCGATCAAGTGGGTTCGCCGCCATCGGGAGACGGGTAGCGTCGCTCCGGATCAGATGGGAGAGAGCTGGCTCCGGTTGTCTGAACAGCTTCGCGCTGGAGATAAGTGGCTTCCT
>JAZJXO010000011.1:0-78614 GCA_040390855.1 Pseudomonadota bacterium | reverse complement strand
TACCATGGAGACCTATTGATTCAGAGTTCAGGACAATGTGCAACTGTAATGTTAGAGAGACGAGGGCCGCTTTCCCCCACGTTACAACCAATCACAACTTTAACGATAGTGGGAAACCAGACAGGGTCAATCGGCAATGGGGTTGCCGGGCGCAAAATCGACGTCCGGCTCGTGCCGGAGGCGATATCAAACTTTATATTTAGAAGAGGAACCGGCTGAGGCGGGGTAAGACCGGTTCCATGCCATCGGTAGCGCTCAGTTCTCCCGCCTGAACGAATCACTTCGCCCCCGCGTTCAGGGCGATATAGGACGCCGAGCAATGAATATCCCGTATGGCAGGGCAAAAGCAGCAAACAGTGCCGAAACGCCGAATGCTGTTTGAGGCCCTCCGATGGTCGCGATGGCGGCTGTGAGTGCGGCCGCACCGAGAGCTGTCCCGAGGTTGCGCGCCATGGATATCGCGCCGGATCCCAAACCGGCGCGGGAGGGTCCGGCTGCGACCAAAGCAGAAACCATGGCGAAACTCAGCAGGACCGAGGCCGCCGCGCCCTGACAGGCGATAGCAACGGCACAAAGAACGAGCGACCGGAGATCACCCTGCCCCAGCGACCACCCGATCATCAGAGGGGCCGCGATTGCTACAATGACTGACAGAAACAACAGGCGCTGCCCCGTCAACGAATGCGTCTGCGCGAGCTTTCCTGCCATCGGCATAACCGTCGCCGCAACGAGTATCGCCGGCATGAATATCAGTCCCGCCAACAGAGACTGAGGCATGCCGGATTGCGTTTGAGCGACCGTCAGACTCAGTACTGCAACTGTTCCGGCTGACGAGGCGTTCATGGCAAAGGCCGCCGCCACAGATTTCAAAAAGATGCCGTTGTGGACAAGTGTCTGTCCGATAAGGACAGAACCTTCGTCCGGCGTGCGGTCCTCTTTGCGAAACCAGAGATAAAGCAGCAGACCGCCAAATGCCGCTCCCGCCAGACCGGTCATGTCGCCGCGAAAGAAGCTGCCGAGCGACATCACGATAAGGCTCGCCCCGCACAGCAGGAGCCCCGCGCTGACAATTGGCCAGCGCTGCGATGACGGCGGCGGCATGTCCGTTCTGTCGGGGACGGTAAGCACAAAACCGATCAGCGCGATCAATCCGAGCGGTACATTCATCAGAAAGATCGCGTGCCACGGCAGATAGGCGAGTATCACACCGCCAACGACCGGACCGGCAAGCAGCCCCAGTGACGAAACTGATCCCCAGATGCCGATTGCATAGCCCCGACGCGCCGCGCCCAAAGATTGCGCTGCCGCCGCCAGTGTTTGTGGCGACAGCATCGCCGCGCCGAACCCCTGCAGAAAGCGGCAGAAAGTCAGTTCGGGAAGAGAGCTGCTCGCCGCGCAAAGCAGGGATGCAATAATGAGAAGGCTCATCCCTGATACAAAAAGCGGCTTTCCCCCGAAACGGTCACCCGCCAAACCAAACAGCATGGGGCTCACCGCAAGAGGCAGCGTGTAAGCCGCAATGAGCCAACCCATATGATCCGCACGAAGATTAAACGCCGTCGTGATTTGCGGCGCGGCAGCCGAGATAATAAAGCCGTCGATGAGTATCAATGCCACCGACAGCCCTGCCGCAATGAGGGCGGGCCACCCTCCCCCGACGCTGTGCCCCTCGTCGCCCACACGGCCTCTCGCCGCAACGACACTCATAATGATGCCCCGATCGGGTTCGTCGCGCCGCGCAGCACCGACGTCTCCAATATGCCGGGCCTGTTCCACGCCCCTTCCGGGCGCAGCAAAATCAGCGGATCACTTGTGTCGAGATCGAGGGCCTCCGGCAATCTCGTCAGGCGGCATTCCATTTCGACATATTCATGATCAGACCAGACAATCGGATGCTCACGCGACCCCATCGGCTCGAAGCCGAATTGCGACCAGAAGGGCACCAGCCGTTTCTGGGCCTGTGCATATAAATGCTGATAGCCTTTCTGCGAGCAGAGTTTCATGGCCGCTTCGACAATCAGTTGCGCGGCCCCCAAACCCCGCATCTGCGGTAAAACGGCAAGCCGTCCGACATGACCGAAGCCCGCAAAAAATCTGAGGCGCAGGGTGCCGACCGGATGGCCGTCCGCCTCTGCCAGCAGATGCGTCGTACCGGCAAAATCATTGCCGTCGAACTCCTCGTCATAGGGGCATTGCTGTTCACCCATAAATACAATCGCGCGGACCGTGACCGCGCGCATGATGTCTTCAGATGAGCGGGCAACACGGACCAGAATTTCAGGCCGGTTTTCTTGGTCAAAATTCATTCTTCAAAACTCCAAAAGCATTCCGCCGCACATAAAAAATGGCGGCGGTAACGCTGTTATAAAAAAGCGTGCGAGGTTGCGGCGCGGCCGGGATAGCGGATTTGGGTCGGCGTCAATGAGCGGCGAATGACGCAGAGCTCCCCCTGCTCGATCTCTCCACCGTCAATCGCGCGAAAACCGATCTTGCTCATCAGCCTGTAGCCGCCGTCAGTGGCAGGCCGCGCATAAAGATCGGTCCGCGCATAAACGGCGGCGTCAAACGCCGAAAGCACGAGCGGCAAAGCCCCCGCAATTTTCTTTTCCGCGACAAGCGCCCAGACATAAACGGCTTGCGGCGCTTGGCCTGTGGCGACAATCGCACTGATATCCGGCGCACGCGTATTGAGCTCTCCTGAGACCAGCCGGTCGACGCCGTCGGCCGTCAGCATCAGGAACGCGAAAAAGCCAACCAACGCGCCATCATTCGCGTACACTCCCCATAAGGCATCGGCATTGCGGCGATGAATGCGATGGAATGTATCCAGCGTCGCGATATCTGCGCTGATTTTGGTGGTGCCGAGGTCGTGTATGCGTATGACCTCGTCATGGGTGGCACGGGCAACGCGCAGGTGCCCGTCTGAAGGGTGAGTATTGCTGTCAAATGTTGTTGTCATGATTTGTTCCCTGGAGGATTGCTCCGCCAACTACACGTACGAGTTGTATGCGGTTGCAGAACAAGCAGCCTTGTTACAAAATCAGGTGCTGTCTTTAGGGAATAGGTGAATAGGGATGACGAAGATTCCGCGCAGGAAACATACGTCCGACGCCAACATGACACCGAGCTGGGACCGCGCCGAATTGCGCTTCGTGTTGGAGGCAGCGACGACGAAGAGCTTCAACAAAGTCGCTGAAAATCTTAAAGTCTCCCATTCAACAGTCACCGAACGCATCGGGCGTCTCGAAGAGCGTCTGGGCTACAAAATTTTCGACCGCTCGCCCAAAGGCGTTTTCCTGACTGTCCGTGGACTGAGCATTATCGCCGAAGTGCGCCAGGCTTTCATGGCAGTTGAAAAGCTGGAGCACACAGCAGCAAATATCGACACGCCCAATCGCTCGCATATCAGAATTTCGATCACAGACGGGTTGGCCACGTTCTGGCTCGCGCCCAAGATCCGTCACTTCCACGACGATCATCCCGACATCTCGCTTGAATGCAGCATCGGCGAACTTCCTGCCGATCCGTTTCTTACTCAGACCGATCTCAGCGTCAGGATGCGCGCGCCGGACACTGAAGAATTTGTGGTCCGCGAACTCGGGCACCTGCATTTCATTCCCTATGCCTCAAAGGCCTATCTGGAAAAATACGGCACTCCGCGCGACGTCTATGATCTCGCATCACACACCGTCGTCGACCACGCGAGCTACGGTCATACCCAAGGCCCCTGGTATGCATGGCAGAACGCTTCGCGGCTCCCTGGGCCGACGACCCTGCGCACCAATGTCGGCGCCATGACGGTGACAGCCGTCGAGCACGGCGCAGGTATTGGCGTTCTTCCCTCCTATGTCAGCCTCATCAGCGACAAGCTGGTGCCGCTTGATCTCGGGATCTATATGCGCAGCGAACTTTACCTCTGCTATCTGCGCGCCACGGGCGACAACAAAGCAAAGCGCGCAGTCGCAAACTGGCTTCAGACCGCTTTCAGCCCCAGCCGTTATCCATGTTTCCGTACGGAATACGTGCATCCGAACGATTTTGGCAAGACAGTCCCGTCCAAAAGCCGCGCCGCCAAGACCTGAGCCTTACCGGAATTCCGGCACGGGATTGCGATCATCCGGTACCGTGCCTGCTCCGGCCATGTGTCTGATTTCAAATAGTTTCCGGCGCTCAGCTCGTCCGCCTTACCGGAAATCCTGATACCCCCTCCCTGACGGGCCTCAAAGACAGAATCCCTCCGCTCGGCAACTCTTGGCGCAGCAATGCCGCGCAGAGGCGAGCATTCAGACTACCGACTCGACGGCTCAACTTGACGGCTCAGTGCCGGCGCAGGTGGGGAGGTAATTCCCTCTGTGCGTGCAACCTCCCTCCCGGGTTTTGCGCGACGCCCCACCTTCTATTTTCTGTCAGGAGTAACCCGACCATGTCCGCTGAAGCTCTTGCCTATCTCGCCGCCGAAACAGAGGACACAGCCGGTCTCATTCATACGATTGTCGGGGAACTGATGATCGTGGATCAGCGCCTGAAACATCTGAACGGCAAAGCCAATTCTGCGGACGTGCTCCTCATCAGGCGCTTCGTTGCCATGGCGGCAGAAGCAGCGCTCATCGTCGAAAAGACGAGTGCGGCACCGGAACAGTCATCTGCCGCTCCGCGCCGGCTTCTCTAAGGTCGGGCTCCGGGCTTCAGCGCCTTTCATCCTCCGAGCGCTATCGCAATGCCCACCATCGCGGCTCCGACGATGACCATTATAAAACCTGTCAGCCAGGGCCGGAGCCCTGCATAGCGCGCAAACATAAAGCCGCAAAAGAACAGCGATATGATGGCGATGGCATTGGAGGTTCGCAGGGCAAATTGCGCATCCTCAAAGAC
This sequence comes from Pseudomonadota bacterium, assembly GCA_040390855.1. Taxonomy (GTDB): domain Bacteria; phylum Pseudomonadota; class Alphaproteobacteria; order Parvibaculales; family Parvibaculaceae; genus Parvibaculum. The sequence goes on along the minus strand of JAZJXO010000011.1, from coordinate 73,742 downwards.
AATAAAGGGAATAACGACCGGAAAAGTGGACAGAATAACAAGGATGCAAACACTCATTGCACCCATCAGATCGCGCGCCGTCAGTCGCGGGCGTATTTCAGAATCCGGAACGCGGTTAAGCCCTTCCCGGATCAATTCCAACTGTGGTCGTTCAAAATACGATGTGAACAACGGAGGCAGCGCATCCGCGATGACGCCGTGAGCGCTGTTATGATCAGGCGCGCCGCGCACCTGCCGCATTAACACGGCATTGCGGCCTCGCTCGGCGAGACAAGCCAGAAGATACATTCCGCCGTCAATGATGCCCCAAGCCACATTACAACCAAGCGCCGCGATCAACATTGTACGGATCACAATCCGGTCTGCGGATACAACCCCGGTTGCGCATGTGAATGTCAGGACCATAATCAGGCCGAACAGAATTTCGGCGATCCGTTCGGACGGCGCAAGCACACGATCAGGCAATCTCATTCCATCCCCCCATGTCGCGCCTGCACGCTCTAAGACGGTTGGTAATCCGACAGGATTCGAACCTGTGACCGTCGGATTAGAAAACCGGTGCTTTTTTCAGCATAAGCAAATCAAGTCTTCCTGATTTTTAAAGCACAGATTGAGTTGCGTTCCGGAAAGCTGTGATCTCATTGCGTCAAAGCGGTCAGACCAACATAACCGTTCCCATAAGAAGGGCGCAAATTCGATTTTCGAATTTTCTCGTTGGCGAACCGTATGAACCTATTGCATGCTGGATTTCTGCGGGGCGTGAAATTTGATCGGCGCGAAGTGAAGCGTGCACTGAGGTCAGGACAGACGTTCCTATTTCCAATTAGACTCTGAAGGAACCTCCTGCGCCAAACGGCACGTTCTTGTTCATGCGAAGTTGTTGATGCAAGAAGACGCAGAGGTTTCAATGGCGAGTTCGAGACCAATCTGGAAGGGACAACTCAGATTGTCGCTCGTTTCCATTCCGGTGGAAATGTTCAGCGCAATCAAATCAAGTTCCGTCATTTCATTTCGTCAGATTCACAAGCCCACCAAAAAAACCCATCCATTATGAGAAAGTGGTCGCGGGCGTTGGGCCGGTGGACAAAGACGAAATCATGAAAGGCTTCGAATATGAAAAGGGCAATTATGTCCTCCTCACGGACGAAGAGATTGACGCCGTCAAACTAGAATCCAAAAAAACGCTGGAACTGACCCAGTTCGTGGGGGCCTGCGAAATCGACCCGATCTATTTCGACAAGTCCTATTTCCTCACCCCGACCGACGAGCTTGCTGAGGACGCTTTTCGCGTTGTGCGTGACGCATTGCGCAACACTGAGAAAATTGGATTGGGGCAGCTGACATTACGCGGCAAGGAATATCTCGTGGCCGTCAAGCCCTCCGGTTCGGGCCTGATGCTAGAGACGCTGCATTACGAAACCGAAATCAGAAAAACCGATCCCTTCTTTTCGCAAATTTCCACGAAGAAAGCTGACGCCGATCTCGTTGAAGTTGCAACAGCCCTGATCGATAAAAAAACCGCGAAATTCGACGCTGACATATTCAAAAACCATTACAGCACAGCACTCAGAGCCCTGATCAACCGGAAATTGAAAGCCAAGGGCCGCAAGATCGAAACCGAAGATAAGGCCCCTGCTAAAAGTTCGGGCGGCGACAACGTCATCGACCTCATGTCAGCGCTGAAAAAAAGTTTGGAAGGCAGCAAGGGTCGCAAGCCAAAATCCGGCACATCCCGCAAATCGACCAGGTCAGGCACTAGAAGGGGCACATCCAAGAAGAAGGCCAGCTAGTCATGTCAACTTCACCGTCCAATCTGCTGCGCGACTATCGGGCGAAACGGGATTTCGCCAAAACGCGTGAACCAAAAGGCGCGCCTTCCGCCAAATCTGTAAACGGCAAAAAACTGGCCTTTGTTGTGCAGAAGCACGACGCACGGCGTTTGCATTTTGATTTCCGCATTGAGTTGGATGGGGTGTTGAAAAGCTGGGCCGTCACCAAGGGACCATCCAACAATCCGTCCGACAAACGCCTTGCTGTGCGCGTGGAAGATCATCCGCTGGACTATGGCAGCTTTGAAGGCACCATCCCGAAAGGTCAATATGGCGGTGGCACAGTCATGTTGTGGGATGAGGGCTATTGGGAGCCGATCGGCGACGCCCGCGAAGGCCTCAAAAACGGTGATCTGAAAATACGCCTGCACGGTTCGCGCCTGAAAGGCGAATGGGTGCTGGTGCACATGAAAGGACGCGACAACGGCAAACGGGAAAACTGGCTGTTGATCAAGCATCGCGATGATCACGCCCGGGACCACAACACGCTTGTCGATCACTACACCCGCTCCGTTGTCACCGCGCGCGATTTTGAAGATATAGCCAAGGGCAATAAACCGAAAAAACCGCCGCCGAAAAAACCAATGGTCGTCGAAAGAAATGCTGAAGCATCGGCTAGGGAAAAGAGCGCTCCGACAAGAAAATCCAAAGCAAAAGCCGGTACGCGCCCTAAGTATCAGCCGCCCCAACTCGCCACACTGGTCGATGACATTCCGACCGGTAACGATTGGCTGTTTGAACTCAAATATGACGGCTATCGTTGTCTGGCTTCGCTCTCCGGCTCTGATGTGCGTTTGTTCACACGTAACGGCAAGGACTGGACCGAACAATTCGATGTGATCCGCGAGCCGCTTTCAAAACTCGGCGCAGACAGTGCGCTCATTGATGGCGAACTCTGCGCTTTCAATGCCAAAGGCCGAACCGATTTCGCAACTCTCAAAGAGGCTCTGACCTCGGGCGGACCGCTTGTCTATTTTGTCTTTGATCTTCTGGAACTCGACGGGAAAGACCTGAAGAAACAACCGCTGCTGAAGCGCAAAGAACTTCTGAAAAAGCTGATCGGAAAGACGGGTGCGGGTGCTCAGGTTCAATTTTCGGAACATGTCCGGGGTCACGGTGAGGATGTCTTCAATAAGGTCTGCGCCGAAGGACATGAAGGTATCATCGCCAAAAAGGCGGACGCGCCTTACCGTAACGCACGGACCCGCGACTGGCTTAAGATCAAATGCACCAAGCGACAGGAATTTGTCGTCGCGGGCTGGTCCCCCTCTGATCGCAAGTCCACATTCGCCTCCCTGTTGCTCGGCTCCTATGACGGCGAGAAGCTCGTCTATCACGGACGGGTCGGCACGGGTTTCAGCGTCGATGATTCCGAACGCATACAAGCCTTGCTTGATCGTCTGTCGAGAAAAACCAGCCCGTTTGACAAAGCGCCGCCGCCGGAGATCAAACGCGATGCGCGCTATGTGACGCCTCAGCTTGTTGCAGAGATCGCCTATACCGAACTGACACCCGATGGATATTTGCGGCATCCGTCCTTTATCGGACTGCGCGAAGACAAAGATGCAGAGGCGGTCAGATTGGAAACACCGGTTACGCCTCCGCGCAAACCGGCCCCCAAGAGTTTAAATTCTGATGCCGGTGAGAAAGCCGCACGTGATTACGGCGTCCATCTGACGAGTCCTGATCGTGTGGCCTTCCCCGATCAGGGTGTCACCAAGGGCGAGCTGATCGCCTATTACGCGGCGGTCGGTGAGCGAATGCTGGTCTATGCCGCAAAGCGCCCTCTCAGTCTGGTGCGTTGTCCGCAAGGCCGCGCCAAACATTGCTTTTTTCAGAAGCATGACAGCGGCGGTTTTCCTGATCAGATGAAGACAATCCGGCTCAAGGAGAACAGCGGCAAGACGCAGGATTATTTCTATGTGGACGATGTCGCCGGTCTGCTTGCGGGCACGCAAATGAACGTCCTCGAATGGCATCTCTGGGGCGTGTCTATCGATGCGCTTGAGAAACCTGAAAGATTGATCTTCGATATTGATCCTGACGAGGCGGTCAATTTTTCTGAGGTCAAACGCGCGGCAGAAGATGTCCGCGCATATCTGAAAGACAAAGGACTGAAAAGTTTTCCGCTTGTCACCGGCGGAAAGGGTATTCACGTCATCGCGCCGCTGAAACCGGAGGCCGGTTGGGAAGAGGTCAAAACCTTCTGCAAGCAGGCCGCCATCGATATGGCGGAAGCGGAGCCCGATCGCTTCGTCGCGACATCCAGCAAGGCCAAACGCAAAGGTAAAATGTTCATCGATTATCTGCGCAACGAACGCGGCTCGACCGCTATTGCACCCTGGTCAACAAGGTCCAGAGAAGGCGCGCCTGTGGCTGTTCCGGTGAGTTGGCCCCAACTTAAAAAGGTAAAACACGCCAACGAATTTTCGCTGACGGAGGCTCTCAAACGCGCCAAATTATCTGATCCGTGGACAGATTATTTTGATTTAGAACAAACACTTCCGACCTAGCTACAGTCAGGAGGATAAAATGACCGCAACTAAATCTGCTCAGCCCCAATCCGATCAGCCCGGCCATGAATCTGAAATGATACCGGAACCTGAATACTTCCCGATCTATCCCGGCAGCGGGCGTTTGCGCGACAAGGTGGCCATCATCACCGGCGGCGATAGCGGCATCGGGCGCGCAGTCGCTATCTTGTTTGCCCGCGAAGGAGCAAAGCTCGTTATCGGCTATTACGATGAACACGAAGACGCCGAGTACACACGAAAGCTGGTGATGGATGAAGGTGGTCAGGCTGAATTCATCAGCGGTGACGTGGGCACTAAGGCATATTGCCAAAAACTGATTGATACAGCTTTGCGGGCCTATGGCCATATCGATATTCTCATCAACAATGCGGGCGAGCAGCATGTGCGCAATCCGCTGGAGGATGTCAGCGAAGAAAGCCTTGAACGGGTTTTCCGGACCAACGCCTATGGCTATTTTTTCATGGTGCAGGCCGCCTTGCCCCACCTGAAACGAGGTGCCCGTATCATCAACACCTCGTCCATCGTGGCTTATCGGGGTCAGCCCCTGCTGATCGACTATTCCATGACGAAAGGCGCCGCTGCGGCTCTCACGCGTTCGCTCTCTGCTAAGCTCGCGCCGCAAGGCATATTGGTCAACGCAGTTGCGCCTGGTCCGATCTGGACACCGCTCATCCCGGCGAGTTTCAACGAAGAACAGATTTCAAAATTCGGACGAGACACACCGCTCGGTCGGCCCGGACAACCCAACGAAGTCGCGCCCGCTTATCTGTTCCTCGCCTGCGATGACAGCAGCTACATGAGCGGACAAGCCATCCATGTGGACGGTGGCGATTTTCCGAGCAGCTGACCGCCCCGGCACAATAAAAGCTGGTGATCCCGACAGGATTCGAACCTGTGACCGTCGGATTAGAAATCCGATGCTCTATCCAGCTGAGCTACGGGACCAGGGATACAGTTGGCCTTAATGCGTCCACTGATCCGAACGATCGGCCTTGAAATTATCGGCATAGGCTTTGAGCAAGGGCTTGGGAGTCTGAGGCTCGGTCACCTGATACTCGATGCCGTTCTTTTCGGCATAAGCAATCGCGGCTTCCTTGCTTTCAAAGCGCAGGTTGAGCTGCGTTCTTGTGTCGGGTGAGCTTGTCCAGCCCATCAGCGGCTCCACCTTGCGTGCGGCCGAGGGTTCAAACTCCAATATCCACAATTTTGTCTTGGCCCGTCCCGACTGCATCGCATTTTTCGCCGGTTTATAGATTCGTGCTCGTGCCATAAGTCCGCTCCGGATGCCGTCCTTCCGCACTGCAAGATGCAAATCGAAAGGGTGTCGCAAATTCATATCCTTATGGCCCTATTTACGCCGGATTTGCAAGTCACAAGGGAGGGGTCGGATCATCAGGGCACGACGTCACACAAGTTTCGCAGAAGCCTAACAGACCCGACACGCACCCATCCTAAGTCAGTACCCCAATGCTAAGTCAGTACCCCAATGCTAAGTCAGTACCCCAATGCTAAGTCAGTACCCCAATGCTAAGTCAGTACCCCCAATGCTAAGTCAGTACCCCCAATGCTAAGTCAGTACCTTTGTAAAGATGCGTAGAGAGGAGACCCCCCCGATGACCACGTATATTGATTTCATCACCGCAACCCGCCTTCTCGCCACTCAGGGTTTCAATAAACGCGACATTGAATGTGTCCTCGATCTCACTGGACCCCTGATGAAACAAGGCCAGCCGCGTTGGCGGGCCGATCACATCGAGCGTCTTGCCGGCCGCGCCTTCTGGCTCAGCCGTCAGGAAATGGCCACAGCCATGCCGACCACGGCTGCCGCCTGAACTACCCCGCCTAGCCATACAGGCTTTAAGACCCGACCCGTCCGTCACCCCCTTCCCCGCGTTCCGGCCCTTTTCCCCCGAAGGTCCAATATAACGCGCGGAGGCCGGTTGCGAGCGGCATTGTGTCGGTGTATTGGGTGGGCCAGTCGGAGCGTAGCGCAGCCTGGTAGCGCATCTGGTTTGGGACCAGAGGGTCGGGAGTTCGAATCTCTCCGCTCCGACCAATCCCAATCAAAGACATCGGCATCAGCTTTATGAGACAGATGGCTCGCCGTTCAGCACCTTGTGGCGGCCCATCAGTTTGAAGACGCCGGTCGCTTTCATCACGGGCCTGTTGCCGACAAAAAGCTCGGCCTCGCAAAAGGCCACCGAGCGCGTCGCTTTCGTTACGCGGGCCGTGCCTTCCAGCCATTCGCCGGGACGGGCGGATGAGAGAAAATCCGAATTCATCCGGATCGTCAGCGCCACGGTTTTTGTCGCGCGGAACACCGCCGTTCCGAGCAGCCCGTCGGCAAAAGACATCAGCATCCCGCCATGGGTGATCCCGCGCGAATTACAGTGGCGCTGTCTCACGCGCACGCCGTGATGAAACGCATCCTCCGTCACCTTGTGATAGAAAGGGCCGTTATGGCTCGTATAGGGTCCGCGCATCGTCGACTTCACATAGCCTTCCGGCGGATTATCGTCCTGATCCTGACCTGACATTTTTTCTCTCGTACAAAACAAAACGCTTCGCGGTTACCCCGCAAAGCGTTCTTAAACCAGCAGCGCAGCTAATGAAAACCTAGTTCTGCTCCGCGCCCTCGTCAGGCACCATCTCGGCAACCATCAGCCCCTTCGGGCCTTCACCGAAACGCACCTTCACTTCCTGACCGGGCACCAGATCGCGCACGCCGAAGCGGCGGAGCGTTTCCATATGCACGAAAATATCCGGCGTGCCCTCGCCGCGCGTGACGAAACCATAGCCCCGTGCACGGTTGAACCATTTGACGAGTGCCATCTCGAATTCACCCACCGGCACAACCGCCGTGCCAGGCGAGCGCGATGCCGCCGGACGCAGAGCCTGCGTGGCGCGGACCGCAGTGCTGTCATCAATTTCCATGACGCGGACAGCCTGATACCCGCGCGGGCGACGAACGGCCTCGCACAGAATCGTTGTTCCCTCTTCCAGTCCCTCGCGTCCGAATTGCTTCAGACAGGATGAGTGGATGAGCACATCGTCTCGGCCGTCATCAGGCACAATGAAACCATAACCCTTGACCACGTCGAACCATTTGACGGTGCCATTGATTTCAAACGCCGTATCTACAACAGTTCCGGCAGATTCGTCTAAACGCTCTTCCATCCCCACCACGACATCAAACCGGGCATCTTCGGTAAACAGATCACTTTACAATGAAGAATCTGAACAATGAACCGCCGGTGTTTCCGCCTGACCCGCTTTTAAAAAAGCGCAGCCCCCCCTAGACATAATTTGCAACTATAACAGCGTCTATGAGTGTTTCAATGGCCCTCATCCGTTTCGGTGTTCTATCCCTCATCAAGGCTTTACCTGGGGTGCAGGAGCGGCAACAATAGGAGAAAGGGCGGGTGATTTGCAGATTCGATCAGACAGCGAAGCCATATCCGCCTCCAACCGGCAGGTGCTGCCGGAACCGGCCAGACGGTCATTCACGGTCCCGATCACAGGACTGCTCACAGAACTGCTCACAGGGAAAGGTCAAAGACGCATGGCGAAAGCAATCGCCCTCAGCCTCGCTTTGCTCTGTTTCTGGCTCGTTCTCTCGGGCCATTTCAGCCCCTTCCTGCTCGCCATGGGCGCGCTCTCCACTGGCCTTTGTGTCTATATTGCATGGCGCATGGACATTCTTGATGCCCAGTCGGTGCCGACTCATCTGCGCCCGACCCTTTTTCTTTATTGGTTCTGGTTGCTAGTTGAAATTATTAAAGCAAATCTTCAGGTTGCCCGCCTCATTCTCGCGCCCCGCCCCGATGGGGCTGGCCAGCAACTCGTCCTTGTGCCGACGACCCAGAAAACCGACATGGGCCGCGTGATCTACGCCAATTCGATCACACTGACGCCGGGCACCGTGACTGTCGAAGTCGCGGACAACGCTTTCCTCGTCCATGCAATCACCGCTGATTTTGTCCCTTCGCTGGCAGACATGGACACCCGTGTGACGTCAATCGAAGGAACGCTTGGCATCGAAGGAAAGCCCGCGTGACCATGTTCGGCGCCGCCCTCATCGCTTTGTTCATTGCCATGGTTCTCGTGCTCGCCCGCAGCTTTCTCGGCCCCTCGCTCTATGACCGCGTTCTGGCCGTCAATTCCTTCGGTACGCTGACAGTCCTCCTCATCGGCCTTCTCGGCTTCTTCACCGCGCGGCCCGACTTTCTCGACATCGCGCTGCTTTACGCGCTCATCAATTTCGTCGGTACGATTGCGGTGCTCAAATTTGTCCGCCATCGCCATCTTGGGGCCGCGCCGAAACAGCGTGAGGACCGGCCATGACCGCGGTGCTCACCATTGCAAGCTGGGCCTGTTTCCTTCTCGGCGGCCTCGTCATCCTCATTGGCGCGGCCGGTTTCCATCGCCTGCCCGATTTCTGGGCCCGCATCCATGCCGCCGGCATGATCGACACGCTCGGATCGGGTCTCATCCTTCTTGGCATGATGCTTCAGGCAGGCTTCACGCTCGTCACGCTGAAGCTCCTTCTCATCGGCATCTTTCTCTTCATCGCCGGTCCGACAGCGAGCCATGCCGTCGCCAATGCCGCATGGATTGCAGGGCTGCGCCCGCACAACATCGAAAAAGATGACAGTCGTCTCGTCGGAAGGAAAAAATCCTGATGGGCATTGTCATCATCGACCTCGTCCTGTTCGGCTTTCTCGTGCTGACCGCGCTCGCCATCCTGCGCCTTACAAACCTTTTCGCGGTGACGATGCTTGCCGGTCTTTTCAGCCTGCTGGCCGCCGGACTGTTCGTCACGCTTGATGCGGTCGATGTGGCCTTCACCGAAGCCGCCGTCGGCGCGGGCATTTCCACAGTGCTCATGCTGAGTGCCCTCGCGCTGACCACACGCACAGAAAAAGCCGCTCCCAAACGCCGGTCCCTCCTGCCGCTCCTCACCTGCCTCGTTGTCGGGGCCGCGCTCATCTACGGCACATTCGACATGCCCGCCTTCGGCACCGCCGAAGCGCCGGTCCACAAACATGTCGGCGGCGATTATCTCCAGCGCGCCAAGCCCGACACCGGCATTCCCAATGTCGTCACCGCCATTCTCGCCTCCTATCGCGGCTATGACACGCTGGGTGAAACCACAGTGATCTTTGTCGCCGCTATTTCCGTGTTGCTGCTTTTAGGTTTTCCCGGTCGCGGTTCGGCTAAACGCAAAGACAGAAAAGACGGGGAGGACGCGTAATCATGCATCATCACCTCGTCCTCCGCGTCGTCGCCAAGTTCCTCCTGCCCTTCATCCTGCTCTATGCGCTCTATGTGCAATGGCATGGCGATTACGGTCCGGGTGGCGGCTTTCAGGCAGGCGTCATCTTCGCCGTCGGCTTCATCCTCTATGCGCTGGTCTTCGGTGTCGAGGCATTGACGCAGCTTCTGCCACGTCGCTTTCTGCTTGGCGGCCTCGCCGTTGGCCTGTTGCTTTATGCAGGCACCGGCCTTGTCTCGCTCTTTCAGGGCCTCAATTTTCTCGACTATAACCGGCTCGCCTCCGACACAGTGCACGGGCAGGAATGGGGCATCCTTCTTGTCGAGCTGGGCGTCGGCATCGCGGTCGCCTTCGCCATGATCACCATCTTCGTCGCCTTCGTCACGCGCGAACCCGACATCGACGACGAGGACTGGTAGATGGCCGACCTCGTCACCCAAATATCAACGCATTACAATTACTGGATGGTCGTCGGTCTGATGATGATCGGCCTCTACATCACCATTTCGCGCGGCAATCTCATCAAGAAGATCGTCGGCCTCAATATCTTTCAGGTCTCCGTCTTCATGCTCTATATCTCGATGGGCAAGATCACCGGCGGCACCGCACCGATCCTCACCGGCATCAAGGACGAGGTCTATTCCAATCCCCTGCCCCATGTGCTGATCCTCACCGCCATTGTCGTCGGCATCGCCACGACCTCGCTGGCGCTGGCGCTTGTCGTGCGCATCCGTGAAGCCTTCGGCACGATTGAGGAAGACGATCTGCTCGCTATCGAGAGCGGCGAAAACGCGGCTGAGGAAAAAATCTGATGCCGCAATTTTTTTCACAGCATCTGCCGATCCTGCAAGTCATCACGCCGCTCGTCGCCGCTCCGTTCTGCATGTTGCTCAACGGCAAAAACCACGCATGGGCCCTCGCCTTTCTCACAAGCCTCGTCACGCTTGCACTCTCCGTCCTGCTCGTCCTCGCCACCTTTGACGGCGAAGTCATCTCCTATCATCTCGGCGGCTGGGCGCCGCCCATCGGCATCGAATACCGCGTCGATATGCTCAACGCTTTCGTCGCCCTCATTGTGTCGGGCACCGGCGCACTGACGCTGCTCTATGCCCGCGCCAGCGTCGGCCACGAAATCGACGCCAGACAACACAGCCTCTTCTACGCCGCCTTCATCCTCTGCCTCACCGGCCTGCTCGGCCTCACCATCACAGGCGATGCGTTCAACGTCTTTGTATTTCTGGAAATCTCGTCGCTCTCGACCTACGCGCTGGTCGCGTCCGGCGCCAAGAGCGACCGCCGCGCCCTCACCGCCGCCTACAGCTATCTCATCATGGGCACCATCGGCGCGACCTTCTTCGTCATAGGTCTCGGCCTTCTCTACATGATCACCGGCACCCTCAACATGGCCGACCTCGCACAGCGCCTGCTCGATCACGGCGACAGCCGCACCTTGCGCATGGGCTTTGCATTTATCCTTGTCGGCCTCGGCCTCAAGCTCGCCATGTTCCCGCTGCATCAATGGTTGCCCAACGCCTACACGTACGCGCCTTCCGCCGTCAGCGCCTTCTTGTCGGCCACCGCCACCAAAGTCGCGATCTATGTGCTGCTGCGTTTTCTCTTCACCGTCTTCGGCCTCTCTGTTCCCTTCGAGGCCGACATCATCTTCCTCCTCGTCCTGCCGCTGGCGCTCGCCGGTTCGCTCATAGGCGCATACCTTGCCGCGCATCAGGACAATCTGAAACGCCTGCTCGCCTATTCCAGCATTTCGCAAATCGGCATGATGCTGACCGGCATGTCCATGCTGACCCGTGAAGGCCTCGCCGCCGCGATCATCCATCTCTTCAACCACGCGGTCACCAAGGCCTCCCTCTTCATGGTCGCAGGCGCTTACGCCAAAGAAGCAGGCACGGTGACGATCCGTGATCTCCATGGCGTCGGCCGCGACATGCCGTGGACCACCGCCGCCTTCGCCATCGGTGGCATGAGCCTCATCGGTGTGCCGCTCACCGTCGGCTTCGTTTCCAAATGGCTTCTCGTCGAAGCCGCCCTCCAGCGCGGCTGGCGGCCCGTCGCCGTTGTAATCGTCGCCTCGTCCCTCATCGCGATTGTCTATGTCGGCAGGTTCCTCGAAGCCGCCTATATGCAGCCGACGCCCAAGGGCATCATCCGCCGCGAAGCGCCGCTCACCATGCTCGTGCCGATCTGGATCTTCGCCAGCCTCAGCCTTTACTTCGGTGTCAATCCGTCCCTCACCAGTGAAGCCGCCACCCGTGCCGCCAGTGGCCTCGTTGCCGCCTCCAGCCTGATCTGGCAATAGAGGCGCATGATGACAAGCACATATGCCCTCTTCCTCGCGCTCTTCCTGCCGCTCGGCACCATGCCGTTGATTGCGAGCCTGAGCGCCTTCCCCCGCGCGCGCGACATCGTCCATGTTCTGACCGCCGCCGTCACCTTCGCGCTTGTCCTGCGCATCCTCTCCGGCTTTCTTTCCGGCGATATTGCGCATTTCTATTTATTCGAAATCATGTCCGGCCTGCCGCTCGCCTTCAATGTCGAGCCGCTCGGCCTCGTCTTCGCCACGCTCGCCTCCGGCCTCTGGATTGTCATTGCGATCTATGCGGCGGGCTACATGCGCGAAGCAAACGAGGGGCACCAAACACGCTTTGCTCTTTTCTTCACACTCGCCATCGCGTCTGCCATCGGCATTGCTTTCGCCGCCAATCTCTTCACGCTCTTCATCTTCTATGAAGCGCTCACGCTCTCGACCTATCCGCTCGTTGCCCATAAGGGCACAGACGAAGCCCGCAAAGGGGCCCGCACCTATCTGGTCATTCTCCTGTCCACTTCCGTCGCCTTCCTCTTTCCCGCACTCATCTGGACTTGGCTTGCCGCGGGCACATTGAACTTTGAAGCAGGCGGCATCCTCGCCCATCATCTCGATCCCGCCCTCGCCCCCGTGCTGCTGGCCCTCTTTGCTTTCGGCATCGGCAAAGCTGCGTTGATGCCGTTCCACCGCTGGCTCCCTGCCGCCATGGTCGCGCCCGCGCCTGTCAGTGCGCTGCTCCATGCCGTCGCCGTGGTGAAGGGCGGCGTCTTCGCGCTGCTGAAAGTCAGCGTCTATATTTTCGGCACAGGCTATCTCTCGACTACTGGCGCTTCGCAATGGCTCATCTGGATCGCGGCTTTTTCCATCATCGTCCCCGCGCTTATCGCCATTACCAAAGACGATCTCAAAGCACGATTGGCCTACTCCACCATCAGCCAGCTTGCTTACGTCACACTCGGCATCGCGCTCGCCAGCCAGTCCGGCATGATCGGCTCGACGCTCCAGATCATCATGCACGCCATGGCAAAAATCACACTCTTCATGTGCGCCGGTGTCATCTATGTCACCGCGCACAAAACAAAAGTCAGCGAAATGTCCGGCCTCGGACGCGCCATGCCGGTCACCTTCACAGCATTCCTCATTGCATCCTTCAGCATCATCGGCCTACCGCCTCTCGGCGGGGCATGGAGCAAGTATTTTCTGCTCCTCGCCGCTGCCGACGCGCATCAGACCGCTATGATCATCGTGCTGGCTGTCGGCTCGCTCCTCTCCGTCGCCTACCTTCTGCCCGTCGCCGCCCGCGCACTCTTCCTGCCTGCGCCCGCCACTGCCTTGCGCGAGGCCCCGCCTCTCATGCTCATTCCCGTCTGCGCCACCGCGCTTGGCTGTCTCGTTCTCTTCTTCTTTGCCAACGAGATTTACAATTTCCTGCTCAATGTCCCCCTGCTCGCGCCGGAGGGCAATTTATGATGCATCATTATATGTCCAGATCCGTCCTCATCGCACTCGGCCTCATTTGCCTCGTGCTGGCGGTCCCCGATTTTTTCCTCGCCCGCCACGCTTCTCTGAGCCTCGCCAATATACCGCTCTTTTATTGCCTGCTTGGCTTCGTCGCCTATGCCGCGCTCATCTTCATGGCCAAAGGCCTCCGCCGCCTGATCTCGCGTCCCGAAAATTACTACGGACGTAAATCCATCGACGATGAGAAAGGCGCTCACCATGACTAATCTCGTCATGCCCTCGCTCGTCTATTTCGTCGCCGCCTGTCTCGCGCCGTTCATCCCCCATGCGCGTTTGCGTGCCGTGTTGCTCCTCGCTGTCCCTGTCCTCGCCGCCGCCACGTTCTTCAGCGCGGGCTATGGCACATCCCGCATCGTCACGCTCTTCGACACACAGCTCAAAATTTTCCGCATCGATGCGCTCTCTTATGTCTTTGCGCTCGTCTTTTCGCTCGCCGCTTTTCTGTCGCTGCTCTATGCGGCCCATATCCGTGATCGTGTGGAGCAGGTCGCGACACTCGTCTATGCAGGTGCCGCCATCGGCGCGGTCTTCGCAGGCGATCTCGTCACGCTCTTTGTCTTCTGGGAGGGCACGGCCATCGCGTCCGTCTTCCTCATCTGGTCGCGCCGCACCGAAGGCGCCTACTTCACCGGTATGCGCTACATCACAGCGCAGATTGCGTCCGGCCTCCTGCTCCTCATCGGCATTGTACTTTTCTATCGCGACACAGGCTCCGTCGCCTTCGACCGCATGACGCTCGACAGCATGGCCACATGGTGCATCTTCCTCGCCTTCGGCATCAAATGCGCGTTTCCCCTGCTTCATAACTGGTTGCAGGACAGCTATCCCGCCGCAACCCTCACCGGCACAGTCACGCTCTCGGCCTTCACAACCAAACTCGCGGTCTATGCGCTCGCGCGCGGTTTCGCGGGCACCGAATATCTGATTTATATCGGCGTCGCGATGACGCTCTTTCCCGTTTTCTTCGCGGCGATTGAAAACAACCTGCGTCGTGTCCTCTCCTACAGTCTCAACAACCAGTTGGGCTTCATGGTCGTCGGCATCGGCATCGGCACGCCGCTGGCGCTCGACGGCACGGTCGCGCACGCCTTCGTCCACATCATCTACAAATCGCTTCTGTTCATGTCCGTCGGCGCGGTCCTTCTGCGCACAGGCTCTGACAAAGCATCCGACCTCGGTGGCCTATGGAAGTCCATGCCGCTCACCATGTTCTTCTGCATTGTAGGCGCACTGTCGATTTCCGCCTTCCCTCTTTTTTCCGGCTTCATCGCGAAAAGCCTTATCATCTCGGCGTCCGAGCCGCATCTCTGGGTCTGGGCCGCGTTGATGGTCGCCTCCGTCGGCGTTCTCGAACATGCAGGCATCAAGATTCCTTACGCCATGTTCTTTGGTCACCGCAGCGTCGCCGATGCGCCGAAGGTCGAGGAAGCACCGCTCCACATGATCATCGCAATGGCTTTGGCAGCAGGCCTCTGCATCGCTCTGGGCATCTGGCCTGAGCTTCTCTATGCGCTCCTGCCTTACCCCGTCGATTACCTGCCCTATACGAGCGAGCACGTCGTCACGCAGTTGCAGCTACTCTTCTTCGCTCTTCTGGCTTTCGCGCTTCTCATACGTTTCGGTCTCTATCCGCCCGAATATCGCGCAATCAATCTCGACACCGACTGGCTCTATCGCCGCCTCGGCCCCCGCTTGGCCGCCCGCGTCGCGGCCTGTGTGACACAAATCTGGCAGTCGCTCGCCCGTCACACATCCGCCATGACAACGTTGATAATCAGCTATGACCCGCCCGCGAACAGCGCCACAACGGGTCGCATGGTTCTCTGGATCGCCATTCTGCTTGGTATCGCGCTGTGCCTCGCCTACCTATAAGTTCAGCGCATGAAGGGAGTCGCCTCAATGGACACGACCGACAAAGACAGCAGCAAAAATGATGACGGCCTAGCCGACTTCGGCAAGTCACCTGATCAGGATGCTATCGCCCCGACAGGTGTGCCGATGCTTCCCGACGAGGAACTCGGGCAGGGATACTCGCCTTGGGTCTGGGGCACAGCCCTCATCATCGGCATGACCGTTCTGATCATTTTCTTTGGCCGCTGACGATTTACCCTCTGCCTCCCGCCCCTGAACGATCCGCTCGGGTTTTGACCGCCGGTTGACGCCGGAGAGCTGCTTTTTTTCAAAAAACGGCAGTAATTGGCCCTATTAATACCCCTAAAAACCCCGCGAAAAACCGCCAAATCTGGACGGATGGCCATTTTTTCTTGCATTTTTGTTCCAAACACCCACTTATTGAAGATGTCAATTCGTTTCGGTTCGGCATTGCTCTCTACGCTCACTATGATCGCAAGATCGAGCGCCGGGCTATCCCTACTCTAAGTGAAGTTTGACGCGCCCTGCGATGACGCAGGGCGGAAACTCATGATCTAAGGAGACACCATGTCCAACAAGGGCGCGGTTAAATGGTTCAACAGCCAAAAAGGCTATGGCTTCATTCAGCCGGACAACGGTGGTGCGGACGTGTTCGTTCACATCTCGGCCGTTGAACGTGCGGGCCTTTCCAACCTCAACGAAGGCCAGAAGCTTTCGTATGAACTGGTCACGGAAAAGGGCAAGACATCGGCTGCCAATCTTCAGGTTCTCTGAATTCTGAACTTGGGCTGGTATAGCCTTTTCAAAGTTGAACCCGGTACAGAGTGCTCTGTACCGGGTTTTTCTTTGCCCCAAATACCAAGGTTTTCCGCCTGCTTTTACGCAGCGGTCATTTGATGCTTGCTATTTGACGCGCCTGCCCCCCTTATGGCAGCGTCATTTCGTTTCGGTTCGGCATGCTCTCTCCGCTCCCATGATCGCAAGATCGAGCGCCGGGCCCATCCTTGCTTCAAGTGTTAGTGACCGTCCTCCGATGTCGGAGCACGTTCTTTATCTTCTTTAGGAAATATCTCATGGCCAATAATGGCGCAGTAAAGTGGTTCAACAGCCAAAAGGGCTTCGGCTTCATTCAGCCGGACAATGGCGGTGCGGACGTTTTCGTCCACATCTCAGCCGTTGAACGCGCTGGTCTGTCGAACCTCAACGAAGGCCAGAAGCTTTCGTATGAACTCGTCACAGAAAAAGGCAAGACCTCAGCCGCCAATCTCCAGATCCTTTGATCTGAGCTTGGGCTGATCCAGCCTTAAAAAGTCAAACCCGGCTGGAGCAATCCATGCCGGGTTTTTCTTTGTCTGTTTTTCTTCCGTCTCTCCTCCTGGAAAAAGGTCGGGGGGGGTCTGCTTCCAGCCCCTTAATCAAATCTTGCATCTTTCACGCTCGCAACACTCGCCAGCGCCTCGGCATATCCTGCTGCCCAGCGTGCATGTTCATCACCTTCAGGGTACGGATTAACTGCGCCCTTGGCGCTGTCTGAGAAATTCTTCTTCGCCGCCGTCCACCCGCCGGCATAAGCGCGGCTCAAGGCATAAGCACTGTCATCGGCCATAACTGCATTCTCCAATGGGGACTATTTACATGTGGCGATGGGGCGATTGAATTACAATCATAAACTGGAACAAAATCCCTATCCCCGCCTGATTATTTCTCTTTCGCCCGCACCCTCGAAACCATTCAACGAAAAACCCACGATCTCGACATGGAAACCATCAATCTCTTGCAAGAATCGCTCGAAATCCGAGCCTCCGTTTTGATGGATAAAGAGCCTATCCTCGCTTTTGTGAGCAGCCAGAATCATACCGAAAATGCCACACTACTCTGTATACTGAATATCTGTTTTGAGCCCTCATGCACCACATCACATACCACCAGATCCGTCGCATGAGCAGACGCAGGCAATACGCATGTCATTTCGTTTCTGCAGGTTGAACAAACACAACCACGACGTTGATTATTCCGGCACTCTGTTCTCCATTGGTCGCTTCGTTTTTGTTTAGTTCAGCCGCACAAGAGGTGCGAGCGTCGCGCCGATTTCGGCATGGATCACAAGGTCGGCGATTTCATCAAGCTCCGTCGGTTCGCGATTGAGAATGACAAGCCTCGCGCCGTTGCGCTTGGCGATAATCGGAAAGCCCGCCGCCGGATAAACCTGCAAGGATGACCCGATAGCGATAAAGAGATCGCAGGCGAGTGTCGCCTCCTGCGCGCGTCTCATCTCATGTTCCGGCATCGCCTGTCCGAAGGAGACCGTCGCCGACTTCACCATGCCGTTACACCATTTGCAGGTCGGCGGTCCGTCCTGCGCATCGAACATGGCTCGAACTTCGGTGAGTTCATGCCGCGTCCCACAATCAAGACATTTGGCGAAAGTGCCGTTGCCATGCAGCTCGATCACCTTCTCCGGTGGCACACCGGAACTCTGATGCAGGTTATCGATGTTCTGGGTAATGACATGACTGACCTTGCCCATATCCACCAGCTTGGCAATGGCTATATGGCCTTTGTTCGGCTCGGCGCTGATCATGGTCTTGTCGATCTCGAACTTGCGCCGCCATGCTTCACGCCGCAACTCCGGCGACCTCAGAAAGTCATCAAAATTGATCGGCGCCATTTTCGTCCACAAACCGCCGGGTGAGCGAAAATCCGGTATGCCGGACTCCGTGCTAATCCCCGCACCGGTAAAAACAACTATGCTGGTTGCCTGTCCGATCTCTTGTTCAATGCTGCTCGACATGGCCCGATCCTCCGATAGAAAAGCTCGCTTTGACGCGCCTCACTGTTTGGTTGATCATGCCCCGAAACACATGAGGCGAATATGAAATATCTGCACACTATGATTCGAGTGAACGACCTAGCAAAATCTCTGGATTTCTATTGCGACAAACTCGGACTTGAAAAACTGCATCAGGTCGATGTTGAGGCAGGTCGTTTCTCCCTCGTCTTTCTGGCCCCGCCCGGCCAGGCCGACGCGCAGATCGAGTTGACGCATAACTGGGATCCGGAAGAGCTTGGAGAAGGTCGCAACTTCGGTCATCTGGCTTATGAGGTCGACGACATTTACGCCTTTTGCGACCGGCTGATGAAAGGCGGCATTACCATCAACCGCCCGCCGCGTGACGGTCGCATGGCCTTTGTCCGTTCACCGGACAATGTGTCGATCGAACTTTTGCAAAAGGGAAAATCGCTTCCCGTTCAGGAACCATGGGCGTCGATGCCCAATATCGGACATTGGTGATCCTACGTGATCTATTTCCGCGACAGAGCGCATCCCGATGACGAGGCCCTGACAGACCTGAGTGCAAGCTCGCTCCCGGCAGGCGTCGTCTGGATTGATATGTTTGATCCGACAGCCGATGAACGGGCGTTCGTCGAGCGGCTCGTTTCGCTTTCGCTGCCGACTCTTGAAGACCTGCGCGAAATCGAAACATCAAGTCGCCTCTATACCGAGAACCATGCCCTCTTTATGAGCGCACCTTTGATCTCCAAATCCGACACCAATATGCCGGAGGTCTCGCCCGTCGGTTTTATTCTGACGCGCAATCTTCTGATCTCGATCCGCTATGCCGACTTCGTTGCCTTCACCACCTTTGCCAAACGTCTGCCGCGCGAAAACGTCTGCCATAATTCGAGCGCCGGTGTCTTCGTCGGCTTGCTCGACGCAATTATCGACCGCATGGCCGATATTCTCGAACATGTCGGTGACGATCTTGCTATCCTCTCGCGCCGGACATTCCGCACCGATACTTTGCCGCATGACAAGAAACGCAAACTTGGCAGAGAGAATGCCGACATGCGCGTCATCCTTCGCCGCATCGGGCGCGCAGGCGACCTCGCTTCGACGATCCGTGACAGCCTGCTCAGTGTCAATCGCATGGTTGCCTACATGACGGGGCTGGCAGATGAATGGACGCCGCAGGAGGTCAAACCGTTTCTCAAAACGCTGCGCGATGACGCAATTTCACTGAATGATTATGTCGGCCACCTCAGTACCAAAGTGCAGCTGCTCCTCGATGCAACTCTCGGCCTTATCAGCATCGAACAGAACAACACGTTCCGTATTTTGACGATTGTGTCCGTTGTCGGCATTCCGCCAACACTCATCGCCAGCATGTATGGCATGAACTTCAAATACATGCCGGAGCTTGACTGGGCCTGGGGTTACCCGTGGGGTCTCGGCCTCATCGCCCTGAGCGCGATTATCCCGCTCGTCCTATTCAAACTGCGCGGCTGGAGCTAACGGGTTGTTCGACACTTTTTGGAAGCGCTTTTCCGCTTCTTCAATGAAGGCCTGCATCATGCGTGAGAAGGCTTTGGCGAACACGCCGTTCATCATCTTCTGAAGAATCAGGCTGCGAAATTCAAAGTCGATATAGAAGTGAATGCGGCAGCCACCGTCGGCGAGCGTTTCAAATTGCCACTTGTTCGTGAGATATTTGAACGGCCCCTGCACATAGTTCACGTTGATCAGATGTTCTGCCTTGTTGAGCGACACGCGGCTTGTGAACTGCTCACGGAACATTTTGTAAGCAACGATCATATCGGCTGTAAGCACTTCGTTGTCGCCTTCGGTCTCCCGCTTGCGAATACGACATGCCGCACACCACGGAAGAAAGTCGGGATAATGTTCGATGCCCGCGACGAGCGCGAAAATGTCACCGGCCGCGAAAGGCACATCGCGTATTTGCTGAGTGGCCGCCATGGTCAGCCGCGTACAAGCTGCGCATGGCGCGCATCACGCAGCTTCGCGAAGTCCGCATCCGCATGATAGGACGAACGCGTCAGCGGGCTTGACGAGACGAGCAGAAAGCCTTTGGTGCGCGCAACGGTTTCATAGGATTTGAATTCGTCAGGCGTCACAAAGCGATCCACCGCCGCATGTTTGCGCGAGGGTTGCAGATATTGGCCAATGGTGAGGAAGTCAATATGGGCAGAGCGCATATCGTCCATCACTTGCAACACCTCTTCACGGGCCTCTCCGAGACCGACCATGATGCCGGACTTTGTGAAGATCGTCGGATCGAGTTCCTTCACGCATTGAAGCAAACGCAGCGAATGGAAATAGCGGGCGCCAGGGCGGATATTGAGATAGAGGCGCGGCACAGTTTCGAGATTGTGATTGAACACATCGGGACGCGCCGCCACGACTTTTTCCAGTGCACCGTCTTTGCGCAGGAAGTCGGGCGTCAGAATTTCAATCGTCGTTCCGGGCGACAGACGACGTATGGAGTGAATCACTTCCACAAAATGCTGCGCACCGCCGTCGACGAGATCGTCGCGGTCAACCGATGTGATGACGACATGGCGCAAGCCGAGTTTGGCAATGGCCTGTCCGACATTTTCCGGCTCATGCGGATCGAGCGGACCGGGCAATCCGGTCTTGACATTGCAAAACGAACAGGCGCGTGTGCAGGTGTCGCCCATAATCATCATGGTCGCGTGTTTTTGCGACCAGCACTCGCCGATATTGGGGCAGCCCGCCTCTTCGCAAACGGTCACAAGATTATTGTCACGGACGATTTTTTTGGTTTCGGTATAGACAGGGGAGCCCGGCGCTTTGACACGGATCCAGTCGGGCTTGCGCAGAATCGGCGTGTCGGGCCGATGCACCTTTTCCGGATGTCGCGGCTTCGCGTTCAATGTGTCGATGATCGTGGCCATAGGTCTCTCGCCCGCGCCTCTCGCTTGTCTATCTTAAATGGATAAACCGTCTGTGCGATTCAAGCAAATATCACGGCTCGTCCGGCCATGCGGCTTGTCGTTTTAGTCCTGTTCCGCCAGATCGTAGAGGCCGCCGACCATCTGGTGCCCGCCATCATTGTTGCGAACTGGCAGGTAGCTCGCTTCGAATTTGACATATTCGAGGTCGATGCCAAGAAACCGTCCGCTGAGGAAGGCGGGTGTTCCAGTTGCAAACAGATGGTTGTGAAAGACGATCTGGTCGGCGGCCATGTCGGCCGAATAACATTCGGTGAAACGCCGTCCCATGAAGCGCATACCCAGGCGACGTTCATTTTGCGAGCCGACCAGACGATAGAGAAGATCGCATCCACCATCAACCGGCTCGACAATAAACAACCCGCCAAGGACGGATTTCAGCTTCGACGGATCAATGTCACGCCTCCAGACGAGGCCGACCGCATCCGCATTGCTTTTCCAGTAGGCAAGCAACATCTGGTTTTTGGGATGCGACGGCGCAGCAACTTCCGTTACGTCGTAGTCAACTTCGCTCGCAGTTTTCTGCGGTCCAAGGTCTGTCAACATGTGCCCTCCACCTGCCTAACTATGAGGCAGGTGGTGTTAATGAAATCTTACGCCTACAAATTGCTAGCTTACCTTTTTGCGGCCTTTTGCCCAAAGATTGAGGGACTCAACGCCAATCGAGAAGGCGACCGCAAAGTAGAGATAGGCTTTGGGAATGTGGAAATCCAACGCATCCGCCACAAGCGAAACACCGATCAGAATGAGGAAACTCAGTGCCAGCATTTTCACCGTCGGGTGTTTATCGACAAAGGCCGCGACAGGCTCGGCTGCGAAAATCATCACGACGACGGCTGCAAGAACGGCGAAAGCCATGATCGGGAAATGATCGGACATGCCAACGGCGGTCATCACAGTGTCGAGCGAGAACACAATGTCGATAATGGCGATCTGGCAGACGACCATCCAGAGCGTGGCTTTGACGACGTTACCGTCTTCGCTGTCATGCTTGCCCTCGACTTCGGCATGAATTTCCAAAGTTGATTTCGCAATAAGGAAAAGCCCGCCAACCAGCAGCATGATGTCGCGCCACGAAATGCCAAGACCTGCAATCGTGATGATCGGTTCGCTCAGTGTCACAATCCAGGCAACAGAGAAGAGCAGGCCAAGGCGCGTGACCAGCGCGGCAACGAGGCCCAGACGGCGACCGAGCTTCTGCTTATCTTTGGGAAGGCGCGACGCCAGAATGGCAAGGAAGATGATGTTGTCGACGCCGAGAACGATCTCCAGGACAGTCAGGGTGATGAGGCTCGCCCAGTTTTCGGGGCTGGAGAGCAGAGAGATCAATTCGTACATTTATGGCAATTTCTTAAATGTGAAGCGCACGGCCATAGGCGGCCAGCACAGATTCATGCATCGTCTCAGACAAAGTCGGGTGCGGAAAAATCGTGTGCATCAGTTCTGCTTCAGTCGACTCCAAAGAACACGCGACCGTATAGCCTTGGATGAGTTCTGTCACCTCCGCGCCGATCATATGAGCCCCTAAAAGTTCGCCTGTTTTGGCGTCGAAAACGGTCTTGACCATGCCCTCCGGCTCACCCAGCGCGATAGCCTTGCCATTGCCGATAAAGGGAAACCGCCCGATTTTAAGCTCATATCCCGCCTCCCGCGCCTTGGCTTCGGTCAGTCCAACGCTGGCGATCTGGGGCGACGAATAGGTGCAACCCGGCACTTTTGTCGCATCCAGCGGATGAAGACCCTTGACGCCCGCAATGCGTTCCACCGCGATGACACCCTCATGGCTCGCCTTATGCGCCAGCCACGGTGCGCCGACGAGATCGCCGATGGCGTACACGCCCTTAATGCCCGTCTCCAGCCATTCGTTGACGACAACATGGCCGCGGTCAACTTTGATGCCCGCCTCTTCCAGCCCGAGTCCTTCGACATTGCCGGTGATGCCCACGGCGGAAATAACACGGTCAACAGTCAGTTTTTCGGTTTTGCCGTCTTTCAGAGCAATCGTCGCCGTCACATTATCAGCGCCTTTATCAAGCTTCTCGACTTTGGCGGATGTCAGCAGTTTCATGCCGAGTTTCTTGAATGCCTTGAGGGCAAAGTCTGAAATCTCTTTATCCTCCACCGGCAGGATGCGATCCATCACTTCCACGACGGTCACGTCGACACCGAAGGCGCGGTAAAAACTCGCGAACTCAATGCCGATAGCACCGGAGCCGATGACCAGTAGCGATTTCGGCATGGCGGGCGGCACCATTGCCTCACGATAGGTCCAGATCAGTTTGCCGTCCGGCTCAATACCCGGCAATGTGCGGGCGCGCGCGCCGGTAGCCAGAATGATGTTCTTCGCAGCATAATCTGCGGTGCCTGATTTTCCTTCGACAGAGATACGGCCAGCCCCTTTGAGCTTCGCCGATCCTTCGATCACATCGACTTTGTTTTTCTTCATCAGAAAATTAACGCCGTTCGAAAGCTGACCTGCGACCTGACGACTGCGTTTGACAATGGCGCTCGCATCAAAGCGGATATTGTCAGCAGCAAGGCCAAACTCTTCGAGCCGATGCATCATGTAATAAATTTCGGCCGAACGCAGCAGCGCCTTCGTCGGAATGCATCCCCAATTGAGGCAGATGCCGCCCAGCGCGTCGCGCTCGACAATCGCTGTTTTGAGACCAAGTTGGCTCGCACGGATCGCAGCGACATAGCCGCCCGGACCGGAACCGACAACGATGAGATCATATGTTGCGTCTGCCATGATGCGCTCCCTCACAATAACATCGACGGCGGATATTCGACGTAGGTTTTGAATGCCTGCAGGAACGTCGCGCCGAGCGCACCATCAATCGCGCGGTGATCGCAGGACATGGTGACTGTCATCATCGTGGCAACTTCGAGCTTGCCGGATTTCACCACGGCACGTTCAACGCCGCGACCGACAGCGAGGATCGCCGACTGCGGGGGATTGATGACAGCAGTAAAATTGTCGATGCCGAACATACCGAGATTGGAGATGGAAAAGCTGCCGCCTTCAAACTCTTGCGGCTTCAGCTTTTTCGCCCGTGCACGTTCCGCGAGCGACCTGGCCTCGGCGGAGATCTCAGCGAGACCTTTGCTTTCGGCATGACGAATAATCGGCGTGATGAGCCCGCCTTCTATCGCGACAGCAATACCGATGTCGGAATGCTTGTGCTTCAGCAGCGCATTGCCCGCAAAGCTCACATTCGCGTCCGGCACTTTGGCGAGAGCGAGCCCGGCTGCGCGGATGAGGAAATCATTGACGGACAATTTGACACCGTCTTTGGCCTGCTCGTTCAGAACTTTGCGAACTTTAAGAAGTTCGTCGAGTTCGCAGTCGATGCTCAGATAAAAATGGGGTATCTCCTGCATCGCCTGTGTCAGACGCCGCGCGATGGTCTTGCGCATATTGTCGAGTGGTATCTCGTCGTAACTGCCCGCTTCGTAGAAGACGCGCGGGTCGATGGCCGGACCCGACGCCACAGAAGAGGCGGGTGCAAGTGGCGCGGGCCTTGCTCCGCCTTTCGCGCCTTCGACATCAGCTTTGACAATGCGGCCATGGGGGCCGCTGCCGATGACGGACGCGAGATCAACGCCTTTGTCTTTGGCGATACGGCGAGCAAGCGGCGTAGCGAACAGACGCTTGCCGCCGCTATTTTCGGATTCTGCCGTTGCAGGAGAAGCGACCTTGGCCACTTCTTTCTTGTCTACAACCTCTGCCTTCGGGGCAGGTTTAGGCGCCGCATCTTTCTTTACAACAGGCGCAGGCGCACTTGCATCTTCGCCCTCCGTTGCGATCACAGCGATGACAGCATTGACCTTCACGTTCTCGCTACCTTCCGGCACAACGATCTTTATGACTTTACCTTCGTCCACCGCTTCGACTTCCATCGTCGCCTTGTCGGTTTCAATCTCGGCGATCACGTCACCGGAACGCACCTCATCGCCTTCCTTGACGAGCCATTTTATCAGCGTGCCTTCCTCCATCGTCGGCGAGAGAGCGGGCATCAGAATGTTTGTCGGCATGTGCTTTGCTCCCCCTTAGCGGTAGCAGACGGCTTTCACCGCCTCTACGACATCGGCAGCGCTCGGCAGCGCGAGCTTTTCCAAGTTGGCCGCATAGGGCATCGGCACGTCTTTTTGCGTGACACGCAGGATCGGCGCGTCGAGATAGTCGAACGCTTTGGCCTGCACGGACGCGGCAATCTCCGCACCGATGCCGCAGACCGGCCATGTCTCTTCGACGGTGACGAGACGATTTGTCTTTTTGACTGACGCGACAATCGTGTCGATGTCGAGCGGACGGATCGTGCGCAGGTCAATAATTTCGGCGTCGATGCCCTCGCCTGCCAGCTTCTCCGCCGCCTCAAGGCAATAGACGAGCGCGTGGCTATGCGATACGAGCGTCACGTCGCGGCCTTCTTTCAGCACGCGTGCTTTACCGATAGGGATGACGTAATCGTCAATATCCGGCACGTCGAATGTCTTGCCGTAGAGAATTTCGTTTTCGAGAAAGATCACCGGATTGGGATCGCGGATTGCCGCTTTGAGAAGTCCCTTTGCATCCGCCGCCGAATAAGGCGCGATGACGATAAGACCGGGAATATGCGCATACCACGAGGCGTAGTCCTGACTGTGTTGCGCGCCGACGCGCGAGGCCGGACCATTGGGGCCTCGGAAGACGATGGGCGCCCCCATTTGCCCGCCGGACATATATCGTGTCTTCGCGGCCGAATTGATGATGTGGTCAATCGCCTGCATGGCGAAGTTGAAAGTCATAAATTCTATGATCGGTCTGAGCCCTGCAAAGGCCGCACCGACGCCGAGACCGGCAAAGCCGTGTTCGGTGATCGGTGTATCAACCACGCGGCGCGGTCCGAACTCTTCGAGCAGTCCTTGCGTGACTTTATAGGCGCCCTGATATTCGGCCACTTCTTCGCCCATGACGAAAACAGCTTCGTCTCGACGCATTTCTTCAGCCATCGCATCGCGCAAGGCCTCTCGCACCGTTTGCGATTTGAATATTGTGCCTGCGGGGAGTTCCGGGTCAGCAGCAATCGTCACCTGCGGCGCTTCGGTCTGCGCTGCCGATTTTTCGACTGCGACCGGTTTTTCTTTCACGGGTGCCGGTGCTTTGGATGACGGAGCGGCATCTTCGCCTTCGCCTGCGATCACCGCGATCACATCGTTCACTTTGACGTTCTCGGTGCCCGCGGCAACCACGAGTTTGACGATCTTTCCCTCGTCCACGGCTTCGACTTCCATCGTCGCCTTATCAGTTTCGATCTCGGCAATCGCATCGCCGGAGCGCACCTCATCGCCTTCCTTGACGAGCCATTTGGCGAGCGTTCCTTCTTCCATCGTGGGCGACAGTGCGGGCATCAGAATGTTTGTCGCCATGATCAAGCCCCCACAATAAGATGTGGCGCAACGATGTCGGTCCAAAGCTCGGACGGATCAGGCTCTGGACTTTCCTGCGCAAACTCGGCGGCTTCCGCGACGATGGCGCGAATGTCCTTGTCGATGGCTTTCAGCTCGTCCTCGCTGACGCCGGCATCAAGCAGGCGCAGACGCACCTGCTCGATTGGGTCATGCTCCTGCCGCATCTTGGTCACTTCTTCCTTGGCGCGGTATTTTGCAGGATCCGACATCGAGTGGCCGCGATAGCGGTAGGTTTCCATTTCGAGGATGTAGGGCCCCTTGCCCGCGCGGCACCACTCCATTGCCTTGGCACCGGCGGCGCGCACGGCGCGCACATCCATACCATCCACCTGCTCACCGGGAATGTTGAAACTTACGCCGCGTTTGGAGAGATTGGTTTGCGCGGATGCACGCGCCACGGAGGTGCCCATCGCATATTGGTTGTTCTCAATCACATAGATGACCGGCAGCGTCCAAAGCTCGGCCATGTTGAAACTCTCATAGACCTGCCCCTGATTGGCCGCACCGTCGCCGAAGAAAGCGAGCGCCACGTTTTCATTGCCGCGATATTTGTTGGCAAAGCCGAGACCGGTGCCGATGGGCACCTGAGCACCGACAATGCCATGACCGCCATAGAAGGTCTTTTCGGTGCTGAACATATGCATCGAGCCGCCCTTGCCTTTGGAATAGCCGCCTGAGCGTCCGGTGAGTTCCGCCATGACGCCTTTGGGGTCCATGCCGCAGGCGAGCATATGGCCGTGGTCACGATAGCCGGTGACAATCTGATCGCCTTTGCGTGCCGCTGCCATCAGTCCGACGATGACGGCCTCCTGACCGATATAGAGATGGCAGAAACCGCCGATGAGACCCATGCCATACATCTGGCCCGCCTTTTCCTCGAAGCGGCGGATGAGCAACATCTCGCGATAGGCGTGTCTGTCGTCGTCCAGCGAATAGCCCGCTTGAGCGGTGTCCGCTTTGACGGACTTTCGTTTCAGTTGGGACTTTGCCTCTGTAGCGTTGGAAGAGGATTTTTTGGCAGTCTGTTTCGGCGCCATGCTCTAGTTCCGCTTGATGCCGGAGCGACCGGCTATAGGAGACGAGTGGTCACGCGATATGTACGCGACGCAGTTTGCACCCTAGAACATTAACGTAAATGCTTGATTTATAAAACAAAAACGAAATTTAACCGAATTTCGGTTAATCACCCCGCGCCACCAAAGACTTAGCGCTTATCGCCAGAGGCGTTGCGATCTTTGAAAATCACAATCTCGTTGGGGGCGGCAAGGCCCAGCGTAGCGCGGGCACGCTCATCGAGAAGATCGGGGTCGAGGCTTTCAGAACGCAATAGCACGACCTGCTGATCGAGCGAGCGACGCGTCGCCTGCACTTCGGCGAGTTGCTGCTCCAGTGTATCGACGGAGTTTTGCAGGCTCAACCAGGCGATGAAACCGTGGCGACCATAGACGGCGTGATAGGCGAAGTAAGAAAGCACGATCACACAGACAAGAGGGATCAACGCCTGCCGCAACCGCAGTGGTTCTTGTGATCGAATCAAACCGAAATCTTCCATGAGAGACAGGGAATCACAGGTCGATTCCCCCCGTCAACACTTCTCGCAAGACCTTCCGCATACATACTTACGACGGGTGAATCACGCGTCGTAGCTGAAGCTCATTGCACATAAAAAAGGGCTGCGAAACCTATCGGTCCCGCAGCCCAGTTTAACGGTAATTACCTTTGTGGAGGGAACTTACCGTGAATTTTATCAGCGGACGCCAAGCTGGCGGATCGCGTTCGGCGTGTAACGGCTCGGATCAAGCTCGTCGGCAAAGTAGTTCACCGGCGGCTCTTCGTTCTGGAGACCCAGAGCGAGGTAACGACCTGCCTGCACGTCGTACACGACTTCGGCGCTCGAACCGCAGAGCGGCACGTTGTAGCGCTGGATCTGCTGCATTTCCTGAATGCGCCAGAGCTGGCCACGTCCGTCATAGAGATCGGCAACCGAGACCTGCCATGCATCTTCGTCGTTGTGATAGACGCGGCGCGCATAGACGTGACGCGTACCGGGCTTCAGCTTGGCTTCAAAGTCCCATGTGCGGTGCGCTTCGTAGCGAACGGCATCCTGATTCAGATGAAGCGGCTTGATGTAGTCTTTATACTTGGTGTTCTCGGCTTTGTAGTTGTTCGCCGGAATGATCTTTACAGACTTGCCAGTGACGGCCCAATCGTAACGATCAAGAGCACCGTTGAAGCCGTCGAAGGCGTCAGCGGTCGACAGACCGTCGGAGTTCGTGCCGGGATTGTCGTAGGAGATGTTCGGCGCACGACGCACACGACGTGTGCCGGGGCTGTACTGCCAGGCTTGACGACCGCCGTTAAGCGTGGCGTTCAGAGCTTCCAGCACGAGGATCACATTGCCGGCTTCGCGGGCGGGCGCAATCGTGTTGGCGATATAGTAGAGCGCGATGTTGTTCAGGTCATCAGCCGACTTTTTGGCCGGATCGGACCAGTTCAGGATGGCTTCGTCCTGCACGATGGTGAGTGTGTAGTCACCGCTACGTGTCACGGGAGCCGCAGCGAACTGACGGACCGTTTTGAACGAACGGAAACGCAGCGTGTGGTTCCACATAATTTCGTTGGCGTTGTTCGGGATCGGGAACGGGAAGCCCATGATGGCCCCGCCCACACCCGAGCCGCCGCCATTGAGAATGCCGACTTTGGCGTTGCTCTTGCTGGCTTCATAAATGCGGTCAGGATAAGCGCAGGAACGACGCGTCTGATAGACGTTCATCTTGTAGTCCGGATAGGCCTTCATCAGGGCCTTGTGACCATCCGTCAACACAGCGTCGTACTGGGCGGCATTGGCCGAAGTGATCGTGTATTTGATCGGGTCGCTTGCAAACGGATCGGCGAGGTGGTCACCGGGCTTGTACGACACGTTGGCCGGAACGGTCGAGAGACCGCCGGTCCACGCCGGAACGTCACCCTCACCGGCCTTTTCGGCACCGATCGGGGTCAGGTCATTGCCAAGGCGGCTCACCTGCGCGTCAGGCACCTGCGCCTGCGCGGCCATCGGTGCAACCACTGCCAATGCAACGGCCAATTTAGAAATCTTCATTGAATGAAACCTCCCATGTCCCAGGTTTCCTTAGCGGAAACTCAATCTAATGTCCCTATATCAAACTTTGATAAGAGTTATAATTCTATTTTATATGTGGCTATACGATTGATTTTTTGTCAAACAAGTTTGCAACACTTCTAGACTAGACCGCACAAACCTTCGACTTTGTGCGCTGCACAAAACCAGCATGACGCAGCGTCACCGGTGCGTACTTTCTGCCCCTCCTCACATTCATCGATATGCAAACGCCGCCACGGTTTGCCCGCAGCGGCGTCTGATACATTTCGACAATCCATTTAGTCCGTTAGCGGATCAAATCAAACTCAACGCTTGAGGATACCGCGACCGGCATATTCAGCCGAACCACCCAACAGTTCTTCGATACGGATGAGCTGGTTGTATTTTGCCAACCGGTCGGAGCGCGCGAGCGAACCGGTTTTGATCTGACCGCAATTCGTGGCGACCGCGAGGTCGGCGATGGTTGCATCTTCCGTTTCGCCCGAGCGATGCGACATGACGGCGGTGTAGCTCGCCTTGTGCGCCATCTCGACGGCTTCCAGCGTTTCGGTGAGCGAGCCGATCTGGTTCACTTTCACAAGGATCGAATTGGCTGTGCCTTTTGCGATGCCGTCGGCAAGGCGTGTCTTGTTGGTGACGAAAAGATCGTCGCCAACGAGTTGCACTTTGTCGCCAAGGGCGTCGGTAAGCGCCTTCCAGCCGGCCCAGTCGTCTTCGGCCATGCCGTCTTCAATCGAAATGATGGGATATTTGCCGACGAGTTTTGCCCAGTAGTCGACCATGCCACCGGCATCAAGTTTCTTGCCTTCGCCGTCGAGATTATAGGTACCGCCTTTGTAGAACTCGGTTGAAGCGGCATCAATAGCGAGGAAGATGTCGTCACCGGGGCGATAACCGGCTTTTTCAATGGCTTTCATCACGAAGCCGATGGCCTCTTCGGTCGAACCGATATTCGGTGCGAAGCCGCCTTCGTCACCGACATTGGTGTTATGACCCGCAGCTTTCAACTCACTCTTCAATGTGTGGAAAACTTCCGCACCCATGCGCACGGCGTCGGCAATGTTGGCCGCCGCGACGGGCATGATCATAAATTCCTGAATGTCGATGGGATTGTCCGCGTGCTGACCACCGTTGATGATGTTCATCATGGGCACAGGCAGGACGCGGGCGGCCGGTCCGCCGACATAGCGGAAGAGCGGCTGACCCTGTGACTCGGATTGCGCCTTTGCAACAGCCATCGACACGCCGAGAATGGCATTGGCACCGATGCGCGATTTGTTGGGTGTGCCGTCGAGTTCGCACATGGCGCGGTCAATGGCGATCTGCTCTTCGGCATCCATGCCGCCGATGGCTTCGAAGATCTCTCCGTTCACAGCCGCAACAGCGTTGAGCACACCCTTGCCCTTGTAACGGGCACCGCCGTCACGCAGTTCGACTGCTTCATGGGCGCCGGTGGATGCGCCCGAAGGAACAGCGGCGCGGCCAAAGGCGCCGTTTTCCAAAACCACGTCCACTTCGACCGTCGGATTTCCACGGCTGTCGAGTATTTCGCGACCGATAATATCAATGATGGCAGCCATGTCCTTAAGTCTCCGCTGGGTGTTCCAATTCTGGCGGTTTTCTAGCGGAGACGGAGCATAAACGAAAGGGGAATTGGCCCCTCCTGCTGCAATCTATGGCCATGGGCTATGGCAATCGGCCTTCGCCAAGCGCTGTCAGCTTGGACGCTCAAACGAGCTTGATATTGACCTTGCCTTTATTGACCCTGGGCCTTGCTTTGCTAATGCGGCTCAGATCAATCTCTTCCGGCAGTTGACGCAATAAGGCTTCGCGGTGCTGAAGGATGTAATTGCGCTCCGCCTCAACCAGAACACGCCCCAGACCTATACAAAAACTCTGACCAGGTGACAGCGCGCCGGTGACGGGCGAGCCGTCTGAAATCCGATCTTCGAGCGAAGAGTGTACGAGCTTGCTGTCCGCGAGACGCTGCGCGAGCAGTTCTGCCACGCGTGTGCGCGGCAAATATGGCGCGTAGCTCAACATATACATAAAATCAGAACGCAATCGCTGGCGCGCATCGCAGGTCATCATCACTTCGAGACACATAGCGCGGCCTTCTGTGGTGAGTTCATAGACCTTCTTATTCGGACGCCCTTCCTGTTCGACACGTTCAAACCGGACCATTCCCTCCTCAGCCAGCTCGTTCAGCGCCGGGTAAATATTGCTGACTGTGACATCCACAATCTCGGATACCTCCTGCTCCAGTTTTTTCTTGATGTCATAGCCCGTCGCGGGACCAGTCATAAGCACACTGAGCAGCAATTCCTTCGTATTCAAATCCGCGTCCCTCCCCCGAAGCACCAGATTGAAGTCCTAGATTTTGACTCCGTAAATCCACCATATCAATTTTGCGAATAGCTCTTTCTACCTATGGCCATTAATTATAACACTGTTTTTTGTGTCGCTGGTAGTGTCGCTGGTAGTCTCGCCGGAAACAGCATTCCTCACTTAAGCCCGTGGAATTATTCGCTTTTTGTGCCCACGGACTCCTCCCCAGAAAAATTGCGGCGTAACTTGACGTCGAATCCAAGCGAGAGAATGGATCATAAATGAGAGTATCGGCGGGAGCGACACCTGTCACCTGTGAACAAAACAAATCGCAATCCAGGCTGCGCATTTTTGTTGGGCACCGGCTGCGGCCATGATCACGGGCAGTGCTGCCCATGCATAAGTGCGCACATTCGGCAAGGCGGATGCCATTCCGGCAGGCGTCAGCGTACGGACGAGTGTCCGGACGACCTTCAACAATCAGGTCTACTCGGCCAACAATGCGGGTGACTATCCATTCGCGCGTTCAGGCCGGTTTTCGTCCAAATGGGTCCCTATGCGACAGGCTTTGGCGCTGTGACGACATGTGACTTGACGCAAGGGCGCAGCTCCTATTCAACACGGCACTTAAAGATTCAACCGGACCCGTAAAATGACGAAGAACAAAGCGCTGGTGCTTTTTTCAGGAGGACAGGACTCGACCGTCTGTCTCGCCTCCGCTTTGTCTCGTTTTGATGAAGTCGAAACCGTGGGTTTTGACTACGGG
This sequence comes from Pseudomonadota bacterium, assembly GCA_040390855.1. Taxonomy (GTDB): domain Bacteria; phylum Pseudomonadota; class Alphaproteobacteria; order Parvibaculales; family Parvibaculaceae; genus Parvibaculum. The sequence goes on along the minus strand of JAZJXO010000011.1, from coordinate 40,944 downwards.
CAAAAGCATAGCGTTGAACTCACCTGCCGTTTCCGCGTGCTCGACGAAATCAAATCGAAATTCCCGCACTGGGCCGCAAAACTCGGCCCCGACCACATGCTCAATCTGCGGGAACTTGCCCAGATCAGTGACACTGCGCTGACCCGCGACATGGCGATTGAGATGGATGCGAGCGGGCTTCCCAACACATTCGTACCCGGGCGAAATCTTTTGTTCTTCGTCTATGCCTCGGCAATCGGCTACCGGCGCGGTGCGACGATCCTTGTCGGCGGTATGTGCGAGACAGATTATTCCGGCTATCCAGATTGCCGAAACGACACGCTGCAAACACTTGCCCAGGCGGTGAGCCTCGGCATGGCACGGCCCTTCACCTTTGACACGCCGCTGATGTATATCGACAAAGCGGAAACATGGGCGCTAGCCAAAGAGCTTGGCGGCGCTGCTTTTGTCGACCTCATCATCGAACATACGCATACCTGCTATCGCGGCGACCGCACACAGCGCCATGACTGGGGCTACGGCTGCAACGACTGCCCCGCCTGCACGCTGCGCGCAAACGGCTATGCCAAATGGCACAAGACGGGCGGAGCGTGATCCCATGTATTCCGTCAAAGAAATTTTCTACACATTGCAGGGCGAAGGTGCCAATGCTGGGCGACCTTCTGTATTCTGCCGCTTTGCCGGATGCAATCTATGGACAGGTCGCGAGCAGGACCGCGCGGGCGCCGTCTGTACCTTCTGCGATACGGATTTTGTCGGCACTGATGGCGAAGGCGGTGGCAAATTCCAAAACGCCAAAGCACTTGCGGATGCTATCGAGATGACATGGGCGAGCGGTACGAAAGAGAACCGTTTTGTTGTCTGCACAGGCGGCGAGCCGCTGTTGCAAGTCGATGGTCAGTTGATCGACGAATTGCATGATCGCGGCTTTGAAATTGCCGTCGAAACCAATGGCACGATCGAACCGCCGGAAGGGCTCGACTGGATTTGCGTAAGCCCGAAAGCGGACTCCGTTCTTAGAATTACAACGGGGGACGAGCTAAAACTTGTCTATCCGCAAGAGAAAGCGATGCCCGAACGGTTCGAAGCCCTCCCCTTCAAAAATCACTTCCTGCAAGGCAGGGATGTCATTGGAAATGGTCCGGCTACGGACGAAAACATCAGGGCGGCAACCGCATATTGTCTGGCACATCCCAAATGGAAATTGTCGCTTCAGACGCACAAAATGATCGGTATTCCGTGATGAGACTCTACAAGGAATTTCACTTCGACGCGGCCCATTTCCTGCCCACAGCACCGGAAGGTCACCCCAACCGGCGCGTGCACGGACACTCGTTCAGGGTTGTGCTGTGGCTTGAGGGGAAGGTCGACAAGGCTAGCGGACTGCTCATGCATTTCGAGCATTTCGAGCAAGAGATCGAGCGCTTTCGAGTAGAGATTGATCATCGGATGCTCAATGACATTAAGGGTCTCGAAAACCCGACGCTGGAACTTATCACCATGTGGTTATGGGACCGATTGAAGCCGACCCTACCCTTGCTCACCCGCATCGAAGTGCATCGGGCATCGTGCAACGAGGGTTGCGTCTATGACGGTCCGGACGCGTGATCTGACAAATAACGGGGATAGATGATGGCGAAAAAAGCGGGGACAGAAAAACTCACGCAACTCGGAAAAAATATCGCTACCCCCGATTCGCCGGAGGAAGCGGTTCTGGAACGCGTACCCAATCCACAATCGGACACGGATTATCTCGCACGTTTCACCATCCCCGAATTTACATCACTCTGCCCCGTGACCGGCCAGCCAGACTTCGCCCATCTCGTCATCGACTATGCGCCGGGCAAATGGCTCGTCGAGTCCAAATCCCTGAAACTCTATATGCAGAGCTTCCGCAATCACGGCGCATTCCACGAGGACTGCACGGTCGCCATCGGTCGCCGGTTGGTGAAGCTGCTTGCACCCAAATGGTTTCGCATCGGCGGCTATTGGTATCCGCGCGGCGGCATTCCGATTGATGTGTTCTGGCAGACAGGAAAAGTGCCGACGGGGCTTTGGGTGCCGGATCAGGGTGTGCCGACCTATCGCGGACGGGGCTGATAGACAACACCCATTCCGAACATTGCTGTCGCGCGTCGAGGCCCAGACGGCGCCACAGAAGCGGGCCTTATTGGAGCGGGGGTTCGCGGTGGCCAGTGGCCGGTGGCATAGGTCAGTGCACGGACATTCTGAGCGACGATGTGAATGAGGGCACGTTTTGCCGCTCCGTCTTCGGGCGTGGAAAACTGAATCGCGAAGCTATCTCGGCGGCGCCATGACAGGAAGATTACATCAGCGATTATGACAAATGGGTGATGATTTTTGTGAACGAAGAGCGGTCAAAAACTCAGCAGGAAATTGGTCCATTGGACCAATTTCAATTCCACCTCACACCAAGCGGCTTTGCGTGACGGCGGCTTCGATGAAGCTGCGGAACAGCGGGTGTGGTGCGAAGGGTTTGGATTTGAGTTCGGGGTGGTATTGCACGCCAATGAACCACGGGTGGTTGGGGATCTCGATGGTTTCGGGCAGGAGGCCGTCGGGCGAGACACCGGAAACGAGCATACCTGTCGCTTCGAGGCGTTCGCGATAGGTCATGTTGACTTCGTAGCGATGGCGGTGTCGTTCGCTGATGCTGGTGCAACCATAGATGTCGGCGATGCGGCTGCCTGCTTTGAGCTGGGCTTCAAACGCACCCAAACGCATGGTGCCGCCGAGGTCACCGTCGGCACCGCGCGTGACCAGTTCGTTGTGATGCATCCATTCTGTCATCAGACCGACCACGGGCTCATTCGTGGGGCCGAATTCGGTGGAGCTTGCCTGCGGGAGATCGCCAAGATTACGTAAGGCTTCAATGACGGCCATTTGCATACCAAAGCAGATGCCGAAATAGGGCACGTCGCGCGTACGAGCGAAATTGGCCGCTGCGATCTTGCCTTCGGAACCACGTTCGCCAAAGCCGCCGGGGACAAGAATGCCGTTCACGTCCTCGAGGTGGTGGACGGTATTCGGCTCTTCGAAGATTTCGGATTCGAGCCACTTGAGGTTCACACGCACTTTGTTGGCGATGCCGCCATGAACGAGCGATTCCATCAATGACTTATAGGCATCTTTGAGACCCGTATATTTGCCGACAATGGCGATGGTGACTTCGCCTTCGGGTTCGCGGATCGCATGGGTGATCGCGTTCCACTTGCTGAGGTCAGGAGTGCCTTTGTCCGGCAGGCCGAAGACGGAGAGGACTTCGGTGTCGAGGCCTTCGGCATGATAGGCGTTGGGCACGTCATAGATCGTGTCGACATCCATCGCCTGAATGACGGCACTAGGGCGCACGTTGCAGAAGAGCGCGATCTTGCGGCGCTCGTCGACCGGAATGGGGCGGTCGCAACGGCACATGAGAATGTCGGGCTGGATGCCGATAGAGCGGAGTTCCTTCACCGAATGCTGCGTCGGCTTAGTTTTCATTTCGCCGGCGCTCGGGATGAAAGGCATCAGCGTGAGGTGGATGAAACAGGTGTGGCCGCGCGGCAGCTCGTTGCCTAGCTGGCGGATAGCTTCGAAGAAGGGCAGGCCTTCGATGTCGCCGACCGTGCCGCCGATTTCGCAGAGGACAAAATCGACGCCGCCATTTTCCGACAGAACAAATTCTTTGATCGCGTCGGTGACGTGCGGAATGACCTGCACCGTACCGCCGAGATAGTCGCCGCGACGTTCACGCGTGATGATGGACTGGTAGATGCGGCCCGTGGTGATGTTGTCGGCCTTGGCGGCGGGGACACCTGTAAAGCGCTCATAATGGCCGAGATCGAGGTCGGTTTCGGCCCCGTCGTCGGTCACATAGACCTCACCGTGCTGATAAGGCGACATGGTGCCCGGATCAACATTCAAATAGGGGTCGAGCTTGCGCAGGCGCACGGAATAGCCGCGCGCTTGCAGCAGCGCACCCAATGCTGCGGAAGCGAGACCCTTGCCAAGTGAGGAGACCACGCCGCCAGTGATAAATATATATCGCGTCATGGAACCCTAGATTACAGCAATGAAAATGATTCGGACCGCCAAACGACGCCCCTTAAAAAATAACTGTGGATGTCGACCGGCTTGGGGCTGGTCGGGTCTCAGAACTAATTATTGAGCGCGCGGAACCGAGGGTTCTGTGGGCGCTGCGGGGGCGGCCGGAGCCGCAGGTGTGGCCGCCTTGTTGGTATCAAGACCGGAGCCCAAGGGGGCCGGAACCTGAACCGGCGCTGGCTGATTGATGCCTGCGGGCGCGGGGGCGACGTTATCGAGCAGAGAACCGCCGTTGCTACTGCGCGTTGCCAACACAACAAGGGTCAGGCTGGTGACAAAAAAGATGCCGCCGACGATCGTTGTGGCCTTGGTCAGCGCATTGCCTGCGCCGCGACCCGACATGAGGCCGCCACCGCTGCCGCCGATCCCCAAAGCACCGCCTTCGGAGCGCTGCAACAGGACCAGCGCCACCAGCACGAGGGCGACCATCAAATGGATTATCAACAGGATGGTTGTCATGGCGCTTACGGTCCGTTTTTACAGGCTGAAGGGCCGACCGGCACGAACCGGACGGGGAACGGGGCGGTTTGTACCCTATGCGCGAAAAGGTTTCCAGTGCTGAGGTGGGGGTGCGTCAAATGAGGGGTTCAGGAAAGGGATTGACGATAGACCGAGGGCGGCATGGCCAGCGAGCGGCGGAATTCGCGCATACGGAGACTGTTAATTATGGCGGAAAACCTTGTTATTTTTTAGATAAGCGGCGCTGGAGGCTACGGAAGAGGCAATTTCAGTGCAAACGGCTCCACAGCCCCGCGCCAAGCGCAGGGTGGCAGCATCATTTGAAGAGGAGCTTTGCTTACCGATACGCGGCGATGATGCCGTCAAAGTCCGTCGCTTTGAGGCTGGCACCACCGACGAGGGTGCCGTTGACGTTGGGCACGGACATGAGTTCGGCAGCGTTGGAGGCTTTGACCGAGCCGCCGTAGAGGAGGCGCATGGCTTCGCCTTCCGCCTTGAAGCGCTTTTTGAGAGTCGCACGGATGGCGGCGTGGACTTTGGCGACGTCTTCGGCAGTCGGGGTGCGGCCCGTACCAATGGCCCAGACGGGCTCGTAGGCGACGACGGTGTTTTTGGCGGTGATGCCATTGGGGAGCGAGTGTTCGAGTTGGTCCCCGATGACAGTCAGGGTTTCACCCGCATCACGCTGGGCTTCCGTTTCGCCGACGCAGACGATCGCGATGAGGCCTGCGCGATGGGCGGCTTCGGCTTTGGCGCGCACAATGGCGGAGGTTTCGGCGTGATCGGCGCGGCGTTCGGAATGGCCGACGATGACATACGCCGCGCCTGCGTCTTTCAGCATTTCAGCGGAGATGTCGCCAGTATGGGCACCGGAGACATTGGCGTGGCAGTCCTGACCGCCTATGGCGATTTTTGAGCCCTTGGCCGCCTCCTTCAGGGCTGAAACCAGCGTGGCGGGCGGGCAAATGAGGACATCGCATTTGGCTTTTTTGGTTGCTTTGGCGATGAGCCTGGCGAGCGCCTTCACTTCTTTGGATGAAGCCTTGAGGCCGTTCATCTTCCAGTTGCCCGCAACCAGAGCTTTAACTTTCACCGCAGCCGCCATGTCATCGTCTCCCTAACTCATACGCCCCCGACACGGGGGTTCCTGAACTCCGGCAGCGGATTTAGCAGAGGTTCGCCGCGTCGCCAACCGGCGGACTGGTTTTTTGCTGGAAAATCAAACGCCAAGCGGTCAAAAGAAGGCAATAAGAAGGAGCGCCACAGGCTTGCGGGGCCAAGACCTCGCACCTATCATGCGGCGCGTCTGCATATCCTTGCAGAAACAGCACGCCAGAACTGTCAACAGGGGCCACACGAATGGCCCCCGCCTACGGAAAGACGTTGTAATGCTCGATACGATTAGAGAAGCCTCACGCGGTTGGATCGTCAAAGGTTTGATGGGCCTGCTTATCCTGAGCTTCGGCGTCTGGGGCATCAACGACGTGTTCACGGGCTCGTCCTCGACCGAGGTTGCCGAAGTCGGCGGACACCCAATTCCGGTAGAGCAATTCCAACTGGCGCTTGACCAGAAGCTGAACGACCTGTCGCAGCGTACCGGTCGCCAGATCACGCGTGCCGAAGCGCATACCTATCAGATCGACGTGCAGGTTCTTTCCGAGCTTGTCGGGCTCACGGCCTTTGACATCGGCGCGAAGAAAGAGGGCCTGACTGTCAGCGACAAGACAGTGGCGCAGAACATTACGACGGATCCGACCTTTAGCGGCACATTCGGCAAGTTTGACAAGCAGGGCTTTGATCTCGCGCTGCAGCGCATGGGCATCAACGAAAAGAAGTTCATTGATGACCGTCGCAAATATCTCGTGCGCTTGCAGTTGAACGACGCAATGGATGTCGGCATTGCCGTGCCTGCATCCATGGTCGATGCGATTTCGGCCTATCAGTACGAGATGCGACGCGCCTCCTATTTCGTCTTGCCGCCTTCGGCCGTCGGCGACATTGCCGCGCCGGATGAGGCGACGCTCGAAGCCTATTACAAGAAAGCCGCGATCCGGTTCACTGAGCCGGAAACACGCGACTTCACGGTGATGGTGCTGACGCCTGATGATCTGGCGAAGGACGTGACTGTTTCAGAAGACGACCTGAAAGCCGCTTACGAAGCACGACGTTCCGAATTCGACCGGGCCGAGCAACGCGAAGTGATGCAGCTTCCCTTCGCGACGGAAGAGGCAGCCAAAGCCGCCGACGCAAGACTGCGCAAAGGCGAGCCGGTTGAAACCATCGTCAAGGAACTCGGCCTCATCATGAGCGATGTCGAACTCGGCAATCTGACGAAGGGGGATATGCTCTCCCCTGCCCTTGCCGATGCGGCCTTTGCGCTCAAGGCGGGCGAATATAGCGAGCCGGTGAAGGGGCCGCTTGGTTTTGCCATTCTCCATGTCAGCACGATCACGTCGGCTCTGCCGAGCACCTATGAAGGCTCGAAGGACAAGCTCCGGCTGATGATCGCCGACGAAAAGGCGCATGAAGACATTTACAATGTGCAGAGCGCCATTGAAGATGCACGCGCGGGCGGCGTGTCGCTGGACGAAGCGGCGACAAAAAACAATCTCAAGGTGCAGAAGTTCACCGGTATTTCGGCGGCTGGTCTCGACCTGCAAGGCAACAAGCCCGCAGGTCTGCCTGCCTATAAAGACCTGCTGAAATCGGTTTACGAAAATCAGGCCGGTGATCAGGTGCCGCCCGGCGACACAGGCGAAGGCGGCTATTACTGGGTGCAGATCGACAATGTGAATGCGCCGAAGCTGAAGCCGCTCAAGGACATCAAAGCCGATGTTGTGAAACTGTGGACGGACGAGACGCGCAAAGCAAAGCTCTCGGATATGGCGCTGGCTCTGACAGAGCGCGGCACGAAGGGCGAGAGCATCGACAAGCTCGCAGAAAGCGCGGGCGGTCGCGCCGTTCTCCTCTCTCCCGCCATCGAACGCGCGAGCCAGAACGAGACATTTTCGCGCCTCGCCGTGACGCGCATCTTCGCATTGCCCAAGGGCGGTTTTGCCTTCGGCCCTGCGGGATTCGGCGACAGTATGCTCGTCATGCAGGTGAGCGACGTTGTGACGCCTGCGCCCGACACATCGAGTGACGAATATAAAGCAATGGACAAGGGCCTGACGGATTCGTTGGCGGCGGACATGCTGACCACCACCGTTGCGGCCTATGAGCGGCAACTCGGCACGGAGATCAATGTGGCGCTGCTCAACAAGTTGGCTGCTGCCGAAAGCGGGCAGCAGCCATGAGTACTCCCTACACCTTGCTCAAGGCGTACTGACTATGATTGAGCCGGATTTTGAGACTTTTGAACGCCGCTATTCAGCCGGTGAGCCTCAGGTCGTGTGGACGCGTTTGGTCGCGGACCTCGAAACACCCGTGTCGGCGATGCTGAAAATTGCCGACGGCAAGCCGAACAGCTTTCTGCTGGAATCGGTCGAGGGCGGCGACACGCGCGGGCGATATTCGATTATCGGACTGAAGCCGGACGTGATCTGGCGCTGCATGGGCAATGAAGCGCAGATCAATCGCAATGCACGCCATGATGCGACGTCGTTTGTCGTCGAACCGGGCGGCGCACTTGCATCGTTGCGCGCGCTCATTAAGGCCTCGCGCATCGAGTTGCCGGAGAGCTTGCCGCCAATGGCCGCAGGCGTGTTCGGCTATATGGGCTATGATACGGTGCGCCTTGTTGAGCATCTGCCGAATATCAACGGCGGCGGGCTTGGACTTCCCGACGGGATTTTTCTGCGTCCGACAATCATCGCGATTTTCGATAGTGTCAAAGACGAAGTGACGATCGTGACGCCGGTGCGGGCCGAAGCGGGCACCAATGCTCGCGCGGCCTATGCACGGGCAAGCGAGCGGCTGAACGATGCCGTCTCGGATTTCGACCGTTCACTGCCACATGCCGAACAGGTGGACGCCATTGCGGATATACCAGCGCCTGTCTCGAACACGCCACCGGACACGTATTACGAAATGGTGCGCAAGGCGAAGGAATATATCAAAGCCGGTGATATTTTTCAGGTTGTGCTTTCGCAACGCTTTGAAGCACCGTTCACGCTGCCGCCCTTCTCGCTCTATCGTGCGCTGCGCCGGATCAATCCCTCGCCGTTCCTCTATTTCCTCAATTTCGAGGATTTTGCGATTGTCGGCTCCAGCCCTGAAATACTCGTTCGTGTACGGAATAATCGTATAACAATCCGTCCGATTGCAGGGACAAGACATCGCGGGCATTCGGCGACCGAGGACATTGAGATCGGCAAGGAATTGCTGGCTGATCCGAAGGAACGCGCCGAACATCTGATGCTATTGGATCTCGGCCGCAATGACGTGGGGCGCGTGTCGAAAATCGGGTCTGTCGAAGTCACCGAACAGTTTGCCTTGCAGCTCACGTCGCATCTCATTCATATCGTCTCGAATGTGGAGGGTGATCTCGACCCCTCTTACGATGCGATTGAAGCCCTGATTGCAGGCTTTCCGGCGGGCACTGTTTCCGGTGCGCCGAAAGTGCGCGCGATGGAGATCATCGACGAGCTGGAGCTTGAAAAACGCGGGTCTTATGCCGGTTGCGTCGGATATTTCGCGGCGGCCGGCGAAATGGACACCTGCATCATCCTGCGCACTGCTGTTGTCAAAGACGGCAAAATGTTTGTGCAGGCAGGCGGTGGCGTTGTTGCGGATTCAAGCCCTGAAGGCGAGCACATGGAAAGTGTGAACAAGGCCAAGGCTTTGTTCCGTGCGGCGGAAGAAGCCGTGCGCTATGCGGCACGCGGCGGGCGTCGGCAGTAAGACCGGTTTTCCTAATCACGGTTTGATAGCGAGAGTCAGTTTTGCCTTGGCCTCGTGTCCTGATGCGATCAAAACTGGCGCGGGTCTGACCGCGGCATTTGCTATGGGCAATCAAATCCAAAGAGGTTACATTCTCCCCATGGTCGATATTTTGCCGAATAGAACCAATGACTTAGAATGCAAGCCGGATTGGCCTTGCTGGTGAGCCCTGTTTCACGCGCCGCTCTCAGGACAACCATCCGCGCAAGCCGACTGCCCACTCAAAATATCACCAATAAAATCAATACATTAGGTGCCGAGTGATCCTCCTCATAGATAACTACGACAGCTTTACCTATAACCTCGTTCAGTTTTTGGGCGATCTGGGCGCGCGGGCCGACGTCTGGCGCAATGACAAGCTGACGGTCGCCGAGGCGATGGCCAAGCAACCCAAAGCCATTGTGATTTCGCCCGGACCCTGCGACCCCGACAAGGCCGGGATTTGCCTCGATCTCATCAAGGCGGCGGCGGAGGCAAAAGTGCCGCTGATGGGCGTCTGCCTTGGTCATCAGGCTATCGGACAGGCGTTCGGCGGCAAGATCGTGCGGGCGCAGCAGTTGATGCACGGCAAAGTCGATCAGATGTTCCACACAGGCAAAGGCATATTCCGCAATCTACAGAGCCCGCTCAACGCAACGCGCTATCACTCGCTGACCATCGCACCTGAGACATTTCCCGATGTGCTGGAGATCACGGCGAAGACGGCGGACGGGACCATCATGGGGTTGCAGCACAAGAGCCTGCCCATACACGGCGTGCAGTTTCATCCTGAAAGCATCGCCACCGAACACGGGCATGACATGCTGCACAACTTCCTTGAGATCACGGGCGTGATGGCGGGCGTATGAGCGACTTCAAATCCTATCTCGCCACCATCGCGGACGGGGGTACGCTCTCGTCCGAAGATGCGACGGGCGCGTTCGAACTCATCATGTCGGGTGAGGCAACGCCTGCTCAGATGGCGGCCTTCCTGATGGGGTTGCGGATGCGGGGCGTCACGGTGGCCGAACTCACAGCGGGCGCTGCCGTCATGCGCGCCAAGGCGAAGATCGTGACCGCGCCGGACGATGCCATCGACATTGTCGGCACGGGCGGCGACGGGGCACATACCTATAATATCTCGACGGCGGCGGTTCTGGTCGTTGCCGGTTGCGGCGTCACGATCGCAAAACACGGTAACCGCGCGGCATCGTCAAAATCAGGCACGGCGGATGCACTGTCAGTGCTCGGATTGAAACTCGACAATACGCCGGAGGAGATCGAGCGCTGCATCGCCCAAGCCGGTGTCGGCTTTATGTTTGCACCCGCGCATCACACAGCGATGAAGCATGTGGGGCCGGTACGCACGGAACTCGGAATCCGTACGATTTTCAATTTGCTGGGGCCGCTGTCGAACCCGGCTTTCGTGAAGCGGCAGACCATCGGCGTGTTTGCCAAACGCTGGGTCGAGCCCTTTGCCGAAGTGTTGCGCAATCTCGGCTCCGTGCATTCCTGGGTTGTGCATGGCTCTGACGGGCTTGACGAACTCACGACCACGGGGCCGACATTTGTGGCGGAACTGAAAGACGGAAAAATCAGCACGTTTGAAGTGACGCCGGAAGAAGCGGGCCTCAAACGCGCAACGCTAGCCGATCTGCGCGGCGGGGATCCGGCTTATAATGCAGCGGCCATCACGCGCCTGCTCGAAGGCGAGACGGGCCCCTACCGCGACATTGTGCTGCTCAACTCGGCGGCGGCATTGATCGTGGCCGGTCGCGTTGCCACATTGAAAGACGGCGTGGCGGTTGCGGCGCGCGCCATTGACAGCGGAGCAGCCAAAGAATCGCTCGCCAAACTGATCGCTGTTTCCAACGGACTGAAAGTCGATGTCTGATATTCTGACTAAAATCGGTGAATACAAGCTCGAAGAAATCGCAGCGGCGAAGGCCCTGCGGCCTTTGAGTACTATCGAAGCGGCAGCGAAAGCGGCATCGCCGGTACGCGGATTTTATCATGCGCTGAAAGCCAAAGTGGATGCGGGTCAATATGCGCTGATCGCCGAAATCAAAAAGGCGAGCCCATCCAAGGGCCTCATCCGCGCGGACTTCAATCCGCCTGCCCTTGCCGTTGCGTATGAACGCGGCGGCGCGGCTTGCCTCTCGGTGCTCACCGACGGACCATCGTTTCAGGGCAGCGCGGATTTTCTCATCGCAGCACGTAATGCAGTGAAGTTGCCCGTGATCCGCAAAGATTTTCTCTATGACACCTATCAGGTGGCGGAAGCCCGTGCGATGGGTGCGGATTGCATTCTGATCATCATGGCGTCTGTCAGCGATGCGCAAGCCAATGATCTGGAAGCAGCGGCGATGCATTGGGGCATGGATGTGATCGTCGAAGTGCATGACGAGGAAGAACTCACGCGCGCGTTGAGCCTGAAGAGCCCGATGCTCGGCATCAATAACCGCAATCTCAAAACATTCGAAACGACGCTCGCCACCACCGAGCGCCTCGCGCCGATGGTGCCAAAAGACAAAATGATCATCGGCGAGAGTGGCATCAATACGCCAGCCGACCTCACGCGCCTTTCCAAAGTTGATGCCAGGACGTTTCTAGTCGGTGAGAGCCTGATGCGGCAAGTCGATGTGGAAGCGGCAACCCGCGCCCTTCTCGCTTAAAAGTTTTTTAAAAAAGGTTCTGCCATGACCGTCTTCTCGCTCAGAAACTGGAACATCAAAATCGGTGACGGGCAGCCGCTCGTCGTGATCGCCGGTTTGAATGTGCTGGAAAATCTGGACCTCGCGCTTGAGGTCGGGGCACATCTGAAAGCGGTCACAGCAGAACTCGGACTGCCTTATGTGTTCAAGGCGAGCTTCGACAAAGCGAACCGCTCGTCGATTTTCAGCTATCGCGGACCGGGACTTGAAAAAGGTCTTGAAATGCTTGCTGAAGTGAAAAAGCAGCTCAATGTGCCGATCGCAACGGACCTGCATGAAATATATCAGGCAGAACCCGTTGCTGCCGTTGCCGACGTCGTGCAGATCCCGGCTTTCCTGTGCCGTCAGACAGACCTCGTGGTTGCCGCCGCGCGCGCCACGCACAAGGCCGGTGGGCTTTTACACGTCAAGAAAGCACAGTTTCTCGCCCCGTGGGATTGCAAGAACATCGTGGACAAAGTGGCCGAAGCGACCGGCGCGAAAGACACGATGGTACTTTGTGAACGCGGCACGACGTTCGGTTACAACAATCTCATTGTTGACATGCTGGCCTTTGCCGAAATGAAAAAGCTCGGCGTGCCGGTGACCATGGATGCGACACATGCGGCACAACTGCCCGGCATGGACCCGCGCACGAAAGGCGCGTCAACCGGCGGGCGGCGCGAGGCAGTACCCGTTCTCGCCAAATCGGCTGTTGCCGCCGGTGCGGACGGCATTTTCCTCGAATTTCATCCGCGTCCGGATGATGCCTTGTGCGACCCGCTTTGCTGCCTCGCATTGAGTGATGCCAAGGGCCTTCTCACCAGCCTCAAGGCCATTCGCGTCGCGATCTGATTTCCTCCAATATGGAGGAAGTTGACGGAAACTGTTTCATATCGGGCGCGGGAGTTAACAAATTTCATACGATGCAATGCGAAGCATAGCGTATGAAACAGTTAGTTCATTTCCGTCTTATAGCATTGGTGTGCTTGTGGGCCGTCATGTCCACCTTGTCGTCGGCGCCTGCGCTGGCCGCCGATCCTGCTCCAGGCACTTCCCCCGCTCCTATCGCTTCCAATGCCCGTGCCATTGCCTTCGCGGCAGAGGTGACGGCGTTGATCGCGGCCAATCCGGAGGGCGGACCGGAACTGGAAGCCGCTCTCGGCGCGCTGGTCGCCGCGCAACCTGACGGCGCCGCCGCCGTTGCGACTTTGATGGTCGCATTGGGCAGTTCGCCGACACCCAGCCTTGTTGCCGCTGTCAGCGGTGCGATGACGAAAGCCGTTGCCTTTACGCCCGCTGCATTGGCTGCGGCGGTTGCCGCCGCTGTCGCCGCATCCCCAAACCCCGCCGCCGCCGCCGCTGGCATCGTGGCCGCCGCCACTTCTCTGCCACCCGCCATGCAGGCCGCAGCGGGCGGAGGTCTTGCCACCGCTTCCGCCATACTTGCCGCTTCCGGCAACGCCGCTGCGGCGACCAGTATTGCAGCTACAGTGGCCGCAGCGCCTATTGCGGCTATGAAGCAATCATTCGCCTCCACTGCCAGCACACTTTCTACGACCACGAGCCAGTCCAACCAAAACCAGCAGAATTCGAACCAACCTGTTGACAGTGTGCCCGAACAAACGGCGAGCCCCTCCTGACAGTCCCTACTTTCCGCCAGTTTGCCTAAAGGCCCGAATTGCCACATTCTGCGATGCCTCATTTCAAGGCTTTGCGGAAAGTGCTGACCTTTGCCGAAAACAAAAAAATCTCGCGGCTCCGGCCATTACGTGATCCGCCATGGCCGTGCCGACGATCTCGCTTTGTTGCCCGCGATTGAGATGAAGGCGGGTGCACTGTTTGCCGATGCGGGATTGGGGGATGTGGTCGACCACGAGCCGGGTGATGTGGAATATATCGAGACTTTCATGCGGGCGGGCGCGGTACATGTGGCCGTGGACGCGGGCGACAAACCTGTGGGATTTGCCCTAACCGGATTGCTCGACGGCGTTGCGCATTTATATGAACTGGCGGTTGATCCCGCATACGGACGGCAGGGCCTGGGGCGGCGGCTGGTGGTGGCAGCGTTCGGTTATGCGCAATCCAAAGGATGTCGCGCGGTGACGCTGTCGACCTTCCGCGATCTCAACTGGAACGGCCCTTTTTATGCCTCGCTCGGATTCTATTATCTGACACGCGCCGAATGGACCGCCGGAATGCATCTGCTCCGTTTGCGCGAAATGGACGTTGGGCTGCCGGTGGAACGACGCGCCTTTATGCGCAGGGAGGTTTGACTGTGGCCGTGAAAAAGAAACTGACGCATCTGGACGACAAGGGCGCGGCGCAGATGGTGGACGTAACCGATAAAGCCGTGACAGTCCGCAGCGCGACGGCGAAGGGGCATATTACGATGGCACCCTCAACGCTGAAGCTCATCACGGGCGGAAAGCTGAAAAAGGGAAACGCGCTGGAAGTCGCGCGGCTTGCAGGCATCATGGCGGCAAAGAAAACAAGCGATCTTATTCCGCTCTGTCATCCGCTGATGATTGCCAAAGTATCGGTGGCGTTCAAACCCAACGTGAAGGCAAGTGCGATTGACGTGGAAGCAACCGTGAAACTCTCCGGCCAGACGGGCGTGGAGATGGAAGCGCTGACGGCGGTGAGCATTGCCTGTCTCACGATTTACGACATGGCCAAGTCGGTGGATAAAGCCATGACAATCGGCGATATACGTTTGACCCATAAGGATGGCGGCAAATCGGGAATATATAAGGCGACGTAAATTCGACTCAAGACGGGCGGAATGATGGGCGATATACCTTTGATGCCGGTGGCTGATGCACGGGCGCGTATTCTGCAAATGATCACACCGATGGTGCCGGAACGTGTGCCCTTGTCGAAAGCATTGGGGCGCGTGCTCGCGGGCAATGTCGTCGCGGCACGGACGCAACCGCCTGCGGACCTGTCTTCGATGGACGGATATGCGGTGCGGGCGGCAGACATTGTCACCGTGCCCGCACGGTTGAAGCTCGTCGGCGAGTCAGCGGCGGGCAAATCCTACGGCGCAGCGCTCAATCCCGGTGAGGCCGTGCGCATCTTCACCGGCGCGGCGCTGCCCGCAGGAGCCGACGCCATTGTCATTCAGGAAGACACCGAACGCTACGGCGACTATGTGATTGCGCGTGAGAACGCGAAAGCGGGCAGGCATATCCGTCGCGCGGGACTCGATTTCAAAGAGGGCGACACAGGGCTTGTCGCAGGGCGGCGTTTGTCACCTGTCGATATTGCTTATGCGGCAGCGATGAATGTGCCGGTCGTCATTGCGCATAAGCGTCCGAGGATCGGTTTTTTCTCGACGGGCAATGAACTTGTTTTGCCGGGTGCGGAGCCCGGGCCGGATCAGATCGTCTCGTCAAATAATGACGGGCTCGCCGCGCTGATCGAGAGCGCGGGCGGATTTCCTTTTGATCTCGGCATTGTCGCCGATGATGTTGTCGCCATTCAGTCGGCCGGTCGCCACGCACGCGATTGCGACATGCTGGTGACGCTGGGCGGGGCGTCGGTGGGCGACCATGATCTCGTGCAATCGGCGCTGAGTGCGGACGGGCTGACGGTTGATTTCTGGCGTATCGCAATGCGGCCCGGCAAGCCGTTGATGTTCGGTCGCTACCGCGATATTCCGATGCTGGGTCTGCCGGGCAATCCCGTCTCCGCACTCGTCTGCGCGTATTTGTTTTTGCTGCCCGCGATTGCGGCAATGCAGGGGCTTCATGCGCCCGTTATGCTGACGCGCGCAAGGCTCGGTGCGGCGCTTCCGGCAAATGATCAGCGTGAGGATTATATGCGCGGCTCACTGGTGGAACGCAACGACATGCTGCCTGTGGCGACCGCATTCGAGCGACAGGACAGTTCGATGTTGTCAGCGATGTCGGCGGCAGACTGCCTGATCGTGCGGGCACCGAGCGCGGCGGCGGCAGCGGCGGGGGATATGGTGAGCGTTCTGCGGTTGCGGTGATGCCACCCATTTCCCGCGAAAGAGCACCAAAGGGTCGGATTTTTACTTATAAGTTGTCATTGACAACATTGGTCTGCCGGATTAGATTTAATGTTGTCAATGTCAACATGAGAGCCGTCTCTTGACCTATCATCACGGAAATCTTCGGAAAAGCCTGTTGGACCGGGCGGCGTATGTGATTGCCGAACAGGGGATCGAAAACCTGAGCCTCAGGGCGCTCGCCCGTGATCTCGGCGTTTCCCATGCCGCGCCCGCCCGTCATTTTGCCGACAAGAACGATCTGCTGCACGCGCTGGCGACCGAGGGCAATGACCGGTTCATTGCCTATATTCTCGAAGCCGCCGATGCGACGGGGAGCGATCCGCTGGTGCGGTACAATGCGATGGGCAAAGCCTATATCCGCTTCTCGCTTCTCTATCCCGCTTACTACCGCACCATCACTCATCCTGACGTAATGACCCATGCCGACGCGGGCCTGAAGGCGAGCGCGGAGCGGCGGAGCCTCGTCATTCACGATGCGGCGCGCGCGGCGCAGGCGGCAGGCTGGCTCGCTGATGAAAAGACGGAAGACGTCGTGCTCTTCTCGATTGCGACTGTGCGCGGCGTGTCGGCGATGCTGGCCGACCCGATGAACAGCCGCTTTGTCGAAGATGATGACGAACTCATCACACGGATGGTGAGGCTCATCATCGACCCGCAACATCCTGAACGCAATTCACTGACACCACGAAAAGGGGCCGCAACATGATGCGTACCGTAATGCAAAAACTCGGACCCTGGGGACCGGTCTTTTTCGGCGTCGGATTTCTCGCGCCGTTGATTTCCACACTGATGATCAATGCAGGCGTGACGCCGCCGCTTGGCCTCAGCACCGTTCAGGCCGGTCTCATCATCGGATTTACCGTCGGTCTTCAGGCCAAACTGCGGGGACGCTGGCTATGAATATCAATGTGGAGAACACGCAACCATTGGCGGACCTCAGCGACAAAGAACTCGCCCGCATGGAAATGGCCATTGCGCGGAAATATCTCAACCGCTTTTCATGGTTCATGGTGGTCTGGTGCTTTGCCAATCTCGCCTGCTGGCTGGCGCTGTGGCCGTTGACAATGAGCGGTATCCTGCCGCTCTGGGCCGCCTTCCCCATCGCCACGCTCAACGTCATTCTCTGCTATCTGCCGAGCCATGATGCGCAGCACTCGAACTATGCCAAGAACGGCAAGTTGCGCTGGTTCAACGAGTTGATTGGCTATGTTTCGACCATTCCTATGGTGCTGCCGTTTAAAATAGCGCGCATCACGCATATGGAACACCATACGCATACGAATGATCCGGCACTTGATCCCGACTACGGCGTGAAAGCCGATAGCTGGTGGCAGGCGATCATTGTCGGTATCAAACGCCGCCAGCCCGGACAGCCGAACTCTTATGGCGCAACATTGCAACGGCTCGGCGCTGATCCCGTCGTCAAACGCGCCATTCTGGAAGGTATGGCGCAGAGCCTTTCCTTCTGGATCATCCTTTGCGCTCTCGCCTGGAGCGGTTATGCGCTGGAGGCCGCACTCATCTGGTGGCTACCGCGCTATGTCGGCTCGATCTATATTTCGCTGATGTTGAGCTGGGCGCCGCATTTTCCCAAACCCGAACGCGGGCGCTATCGCAACACGCGGCATTTCGAGAGCCCGCTCGGCAACATTCTGGTCATGGGCATGGAGCATCACATTGTGCATCACCTCCATCCCGGCATTCCGCTCAACTGGAACGCGCCAGCCTATCGCGAGATGAAGCCCGTGCTGGACGCGCGCGGCTGCCGGTCGGAGACATTTGGCGGGGCTTGAAAAATTATCCACAGGACTCTTGACGGATTTGGAGAACCAAACTAGAACAAGTGTGCAGGTTTATGATTTGTTCTATATTTGGGGCCGGATACATGCTTACGAAGAAACAGCACGAACTCCTGATGTTCATCAACGAGCGGATCAAGGAAGGCGGCGTTTCGCCCAGTTTTGACGAGATGAAAGAGGCGCTGGACCTGCGCTCCAAATCGGGCATCCACCGGCTCATCACGGCGCTCGAAGAACGCGGTTTCATCCGCCGCCTCGCCCATCGCGCCCGCGCTCTCGAAATTCTGAAGCTGCCAGAAAGCGCCTCACCGAGCCTCGCGCGGAACAAAGGCTTCTCGCCGAGCGTGATCGAAGGCAGTCGCGGCAAGGCCCTGAGCCGCGAGTTACAACCCGCATCACAATCGCCCGACATTATGACGCTCTCGGTCATGGGCCGTATCGCAGCGGGCACCCCCATCGAAGCATTGCAGGAAGAAAGCCATCAGGTCAGCGTGCCGCTCTCCATGCTCGGCAAGGGCGATCACTATGCGCTCGAAGTCAAAGGCGACTCGATGATCGAGGCCGGCATTCTCGACGGCGACACGGTGCTCATCCAGCGCTGCGACGACGCGACGAGCGGCGACATTGTTGTGGCTCTCGTCGATGATCTCGAAGCGACGCTGAAACGTCTGCGCCGCAAGGGCGACTCCATCGCGCTGGAAGCGGCAAACCCTGCTTACGAAACCCGGATTTTCGGACCGGACCGCGTGAAGGTTCAGGGAAAACTTGTCGGCCTGATGCGCCGCTACTAAGGCGGAGCGGCATCGGCGGTATCTTCCGCGTCTGTGTCCATTGATGCCCCCGCCGCGACATCGGGTTTTGTCGCTTGTGGTGTTTTGACTTCTGATTTTTGCTGAATGTCCGTTACCGGTTGGCGCGTTCGTCTTCCAGTCTGGACCCAGGGACGATCGCCGCGATCGCCGCGCGATGTCTCCTTTATCCAGTTTTCAGGATCGTCCACCTCGCCCTTCGGAGAACTGAGACTTGTCGCGCCGTTTCGCCAGAGGTCGAAACGGTCGATGATGATGCCCGTTTTGTGGTTCGACGAACCCGCTTCGCAGGTTTTTCTCAATGTCCGCGGGATGCCGAAAGACGCGACGATGATGTCAGCGCGGGTGCAATCGTCGGTGAGCGCCGCGAGAGATTTCGGCATTGCGATGATGAGCGGTTTTGATGTGTCGTCCGCCGATGCGCTGGTCGCGATTGTGAGAACACACCCCAGCGCGTCACAGATTTTCATGTCCCCATTGGCAGCTTCTTTCGGTGTGCGCGTGTCGCCGTCACGGCGGAGCCATGTCTCGGCGGTGTAGGCAGGACGCGCGGACGAGAGAATGAGTTTGTCGTCCGGCCCCCGCACCGCGACGAGTTTACCATCGCGGTCAATAAGAATGTCGGGTGGTGTTCGCGTGTCCCACAACAATAAACCGAGCAGGATCGGCAATATGCCGAACCAGCGCCATATGGTTTGCCAGAGCGCGAGCCAGAGGCCACCGAACGTCACGGCAACAAGCGCGGACATAGGCGCGGCGGCGATCATACGGTCGGCCCCCTCCCATGACGCCACTTCATGTGCGACGACAAGCATGATGTGAACGCCATGCCCCATCACCCAAAGCGCCGGACCATCAAGGCCGAAGGGCATGAGGATGAGCGCGATGAGGGCGGCGGGCATGACAAGCACGCTGACAGCAGGCAGAGCCCCGAGATTTCCCGCCATGCTGTAGAGCGTGACACGGTCGAAATGGAACGCGGCATAAGCGGCTGTTGCGAAGCCTGCAATCGTTGTGGTGAGCAGGATGCCGGTGATGTGGCGGAAGGCGAAAGCAAAGGGGATGAGAAAAACGGGCCGGTCCTTCGAGGTGTCCCCTGTGGCGAGACGCTGGATGAGCGGGCTTTCATAGAAACCGATAAGGGCGACGACGGCGGCGAAGGACATATGGAAACTGGCGCTGAGGAGCGTTTCGGGTTGCCACAACAAAACGATGAGAGCGGCGAGCGCGACATTCCTCATGCTGATCGCCGGTCGGTCGAGCATGACGGCAAGGAACATCAGCGCGATCATAATATAGGAGCGGTTAGTGGCGACGCCGAAGCCGGAGATACAAAGATAAAAAGTGGTGCCGAGAAGTGCTACAAAAGCCGCCCATTTTTTGATCGGATGGTGAAGTGCGAGACGCGGGATCATGGCAAGGAGGATGCGTGCGAGCCAGAAGAGCGCGCCGCCGAAGAGCGCCATATGAAGACCGGAGATGGACAGCACATGCGTGAGCCCCGCGAGACGGAGGTCTTCGACGGTCTGATCGGGAATGGCGCGTTGTTCGCCGGTGATGAGGGCGGCAGCAACCGCGCCTTCGGGTCCGCCGATTGTGTCGCGGACGTGAACCGTGATGGCACTGCGGAGCGTGGCAAGCGCGGTCATGAGATCGTCGGGTGGCGGTTCCAGATGTTCGGGCGCGGAGAAGGCAAAGCCGACAGCCCCGATACTCTTAAACCAGATCTGACGGGCATAGTCGAAGCCGCCGGGCTCGACGGGATCGGGCGGCGGCATGAGCGAGGCGCGCAGGCGGACGAGTTCGCCTGTTTTAAGTTCGGTGTCCTTGGTACGGACGGAAAGGCGGATTTGCGCGGGCATCATGTCCGGCGCGAGGCGTTGCATGGTAACGGACGCGAGCGTGACCGCGAGACTGCCTTTGGCGCTCAGTTCGGACAACGTGACACGTCCTGTGAGAACGCCTGTCCATTTGGATTGGAGGACCGGCGCGTCCACAAGCGCGGCGCGCAGGGAAGATGCGGCAAGACCGAGCGAAAGACACATGGCGATGACGGCGGCGAGTGCAACAGGCACGCTGCGGTGACGGGCGAAGAGATGCGCGATGACGGAGGTGGAGAAGACAAAAAGCGCGGCACCGAGGCTTGGCTCGAATGGCAACGCAAAATAGAAGGCGACGCCCGCACCCACAAAGACAGGCGACCAGAGAAACCAGCGGTCGGACTCGGCGAGGAAACTTTCGCGGGTATGGGCCACGAGGCGCGCCGCGATATGGATGAGCGGATGCACATGCCGCCGCGGGTCGGCCTCCATGTCGGACAGAAAATGAGCGTCGATGTCAGCGATGCGTCTGCCCTCCCCTCGCCCTCAGTCTATTGATTTGCCCTGACGAACAGGGTGCGATGATTGGGCGGGCGGATGCAAGAAAAGCCCTATGCCGCTCGGCGGGGGCTTATCAGAATGGCTTTGAGAGTTGATCGGCCCAATCAACCTAAAAATGCAATCAAACTTGGCATTTCTTCCTCCGGTGCACACAAAATGCACCTGCAAAAATGACCGGAAAGTGCTCGGCGGGGTTACGCTGCAATGCCGCAATGTGCTAGAAACGCAAGCCCCTGCGGAAGCCTAACCTCCGTTTGTGGACTGCCAATAAACCTCCTGTTGCCTCCCCGTTCGGGCTCTCAGTCGGAGCCCTCTTGCTTGGCCGGAACACGGCCGAAACCGGAATGTACCTTTAGACTATGGCCGACAAGAAACAGATCGTTACGCGCTTTGCGCCTTCGCCCACCGGGTACCTCCATATCGGCGGTGGTCGCACGGCGCTGTTCAGCTGGCTCTTTGCGCGGCGTCATAACGGCAAGTTCCTGCTGCGCATTGAAGACACGGACCGCGAGCGTTCGACCGAGCCTGCCATTCAGGCGATCTTCGAAGGGTTGCGCTGGCTCGGTCTTTCCTGGGACGGCGATGTGACGATGCAGTTTGCGCGACAGGCGCGGCACCGCGAGGTGGCCGAGGAGCTTCTGAAATCCGGCAATGCCTATTATTGCTATGCGAGTCCGGAAGAGCTTGATGAAATGCGCGCCAAGGCGAAAGCCAAAGGACGCCCTGTGACCTATGACGGGCGCTGGCGTGACCGGCCGACCTCTGATGCACCGGCGGGCGTGAAGCCCGTGATCCGTTTCAAGTCGCCGAACGAGGGCGAGACGATTGTGCGTGATCATGTGATGGGTGATGTGCGCTTTGCCAACGAGCAGCTTGACGATCTCATCATCGTCCGGAGCGACGGTACGCCGACTTACAATCTTTCCGTCGTGGTGGACGACCACGACATGGGCGTGACGCATATCATTCGCGGTGACGATCATCTGACCAACGCCGGACGGCAGAGCCAGATTTACAAAGCGATGGGATGGGACGTGCCGGAGTTCGCCCATGTGCCGCTCATCCACGGACCGGACGGCGCGAAACTTTCAAAACGCCACGGCGCACTCGGCGTCGAGGCCTATCGAGACATGGGCTATCTGCCCGAAGCGATGCGCAATTATCTCGCACGGCTCGGCTGGAGCCATGGCGATGATGAAATTTTCTCGACCGCTCAGGCGCTCGAATGGTTCGACCTTGAACATATCGGTCGTTCGCCCTCGCGTTTTGATTTTGTCAAACTCGAAAACACAAACGGACATTACATCCGCGAAGCTGACGACACGCGGCTCGCCGATGATACGATCGAGCTGATGACACGCTTGCACGGCTGGAACGTCGATGCTGATTTCCGCGCGAAGCTCATCGCCTCGATGCCCGGCATCAAGGAACGCGCGAAGACGCTCCTCGAAATTGCCAAGGGCGCGGATTTTCTGCGTGCGCAGCGTCCGTTGCCCGTTGACGAGAAGGCGGCAAGAATTCTCGACGGCGAAACGAAATCTCTGCTCGGTCGTTTGTTGCCGCGTCTTGAGGCGCGGAATGAATGGACCGCTGAAGGCATTGAAGATGACGTGCGTGCCTTTGCCGAAGAAGAAGGACAGAAGCTCGGAAAAATTGCCCAGCCCTTGCGGGCGGCAGCGACAGGGCAGACCATATCGCCACCGATTTTCGATGTGCTGGCAACACTCGGACGCGATGAGGCCTTGGCGCGGATCAGAGATCAGGTGGCTTAACGATTTTGAAAAGGTCGTCGCATCATCTGGAGTGCGGCGGACACAGACGAGAAGGACAGGTAGGCAAGCATGACGAATATCGGAACAAAGGGAGGCGCAAAGAGCACCTCCACGCTCGCACTCGGTGGCAAGAATTTTGATCTGCCTGTCTATGGTGGCTCAATCGGTCCCAATGTTATCGACGTCTCCAAGCTCTACGGGCAGACGGGTCATTTCACTTATGACCCCGGCTTCACATCGACAGCAAGCTGCGAAAGCCAGATTACTTACATTGACGGTGACGAAGGCGTGCTGCTTTATCGCGGTTATCCGATTGAACAGATCGCGGAACGCGGCAACTTTCTGGAGACCTGCTATCTGCTACTAAACGGCGAATTGCCGAAGGCGGACGAATTCAAGGAATTCGACAAGGCGATCACGAACCACACGATGGTTCACGAACAGATGCAGTTTTTTCTGCGCGGCTTCCGTCGCGACGCGCATCCGATGGCCATTATGTGCGGCATGGTCGGCGCACTGTCAGCTTTTTACCATGACAGCACGGACATCAACGATCCCAAACAGCGCATGATCGCCAGCCGTCGTCTGATCGCCAAGATCCCGACGATTGCCTCTATGGCTTATAAATACTCGGTCGGTCAGCCGGTTGTTTATCCGCGCAACGATCTCGGCTATGCCGAAAACTTCCTGCATATGTGCTTTGCGGTTCCGGCCGAAGAATACAAGGTGGACCCGATCCTCGCCCGCGCGATGGACCGCATCTTTATTCTTCATGCGGACCATGAACAGAACGCATCGACGTCGACTGTGCGTCTTGCCGGCTCGTCGGGCGCGAACCCGTTTGCCTGCATCGCCGCCGGTATCGCCTGTCTCTGGGGGCCCGCTCACGGCGGCGCCAACGAAGCGGCGCTGGAAATGCTCGCTGAAATCGGCACGGTTGACCGTATTCCCGAATATGTGAAAAAGGCCAAGGACAAGAACGATCCGTTCCGTCTGATGGGCTTCGGGCATCGCGTTTACAAGAACTACGATCCGCGCGCGCGCGTCATGCAGCAGACCTGCCATGAAGTTCTCAAGGTCATGGGTATCAAAGACGATCCGCTGCTCGACGTCGCCATCGAACTTGAACGCATCGCGCTGTCGGATGATTACTTCATCGAGAAGAAACTCTATCCGAATATCGACTTTTATTCCGGCATCACGCTGAAGGCGATGGGATTTCCGACGACGATGTTCACGGTTCTCTTTGCGCTCGCCCGCACAGTCGGCTGGGTCGCGCAGTGGAACGAAATGATCGAAGATCCGGACCAGCGCATCGGCCGTCCGCGCCAGCTTTACACGGGCGCACCGCGTCGCGACTATGTGTCGGTTGACAAGCGGAAGTGATCTGATCCGTTAACTGATGAATAAAAAGGCGCTCCGGACAGAGCGCCTTTTTTGTTTTCCTCGACTGCGAAAAAACGGGGATAGTCTCTTTATCCATCAATAATGGAGCACGGATTCCGAGCAATTCTTGCCAGAGATCGAGCCTTTCCATGCCGAGATCGTTCAGTTTTTCATTGATGGGTTTCGATGATGCTGAGGAGCGAGAAATAATCGGGTGGGGATAGGGATTTTTCTCCATTTTATGTTTCTCACCTTCACCGCAAACCCTCATCCGCTCCATGAAAAAGGCATGAGCCTCAGAGCATCTCCAAAACGGCGCGGGCGGCACGGAGACTTGGCCTCGGACCACCGACACCCATCAGTATACGGAGTTCTTCGAGGTCCGATTTGGCGCGGGCGCGTTCGGGTGTGTCTGAAAGCAGCAGACGGAGCGCCGCTGCGATTTTGGGTGCGGTGGCGTCGAGTTGAAGAAACTCTTTGACTGAAGGTCGGTCGAGAATGAGGTTCACCACCACGACAGACGGGACCTTCAGGAGGCGCGAGACAACATAAGCGGCGGCAAGGTCGATCTTGTAGGCGATGACCATGGGGACGCGAGCGAGGCCGAGTTCGAGCGCTACTGTGCCGGAGGCAGCGAGCGCGGCTGTGGCGGCGTCGAAGGCGGCACGTTTCTCCATTTCCTCGTGCGCAAGTATGACGGGTACGGACCATTTTGCAACGGCGGCTTCTACCAAGTGCCGGACATGGGGCACGGTCGGGATGACGACGGTAAGGCCTTCTTGTTCGGCGGCGAGGCGGGTTGCCACGTCACCGAAGATATGGACGAGGCGCTTTACTTCATTGGTGCGACTGCCCGGGAGGACGAGGAGAACGGGAACGTCAGCCGAGAGATTGTGTTCGCGGCGGAAGCGTTCTCCCTCGCCCGCGGCGGGCACGCGCTCGATGGCCGGATGGCCGACATAGATGCAATCGAGATGCGCCTGCGAGCGGAAAAAATCGGGCTCGAAAGGAAGCAGCGCCAGTACGCGGTCAATATATTTGGCCATGCTGCGGGCGCGGCCCTGACGCCAGGCCCAGACGGAGGGCGAAACATAGTTCGCGATCTTGATGTCGGGGGCGAGACGGGCAACGCGCTTTGCCACCCGATGCGTGAAGTCGGGGCTGTCGATGATGACGAGCACGTCCGGCTTTTGCCCGATGGCAAAGTCTGCCGTTTCGCGGACACGGCGCAGGATGAGCGGCAGGCGCGGGATGACCTCGCGCGGGCCCATGACCGAGGTGTCGGACATGGGATAGATCGAGTCGAGACCGTGGCCGATCATATGCGGGCCGCCGACGCCGGTGATGCGGATCTTGCCGCCGGTTTCACTGAGAAGGGCTTCCATCAGCTCGCCACCGAGAACGTCGCCGGAGGGCTCGCCGGCCACGAGCATAATGTGGGGAATGCGGGGGACGATGCTACTCATTTGAGGAGGCCGTCGAGGCGGGTGGGCGGGAAGCAGAGAACGAAGAGACCGAGGCGGTCGGCAGTGGCGGCGATGTCGTCGGGATCGGCAATGATGGCACCGCCTGCTTCAACGGCGATACCGGCAAGACCTGCGGCGGCGGCACGCTCAACGGTGCGGCTGCCGATGGTGGGTAGATCGACGCGGCGGTCCTGCGCGGGTTTCGGCAGTTTGACGAGAACGCCGGAGCGATCCTGTCTTGCGTCGGGAAATTCGGCGGCAACGCGGGAGAGCATATTGTCGGTGCCCTTCACATCTTCATAGGAGATGACTTTGCCGGAACGGACGACAACGCCCTGCCCTATGTCGCGCGAGCCGATGTCAAGCGCGGCGGCTATTCCCAAATCAATGTCGGCCTGATGGGCGGCGTCGGGGGAGGCTTTGGAGAGGAGGCCCTCTTGCGCGAGCAAGGTTGTGAGGATTGACTCCGCCGGTATGATTTTCATGCCGTTACGTTCGAGAAACTCCACAACACCACGCAGGAGGGCGTCATCGCCCACTTTCAGTCTACGGATGAAATCCGGCAGGAGGACGAGGCCGGTCCAGTCCGGCACGATGTCGCGCAGGCGCGGACGCGTGATGGGGCCGATGAAGCAGATGTCTTCGCAACCGGCCTGTTTGACAAGTCGCAAAAACTTGCCTGCACCACCGATACGGATCCAGCCATGCGGCCAATTTTCAATCGACGGGCCTGCCGCGCCCTGAACGCCGACGATGAAGACGTCGCGGCCTTCGGCACGGGCGGCTTCAGCAAGTCTGATCGGCAAGGGTCCGCTGCCGGCGATGATGCCGAGTGTGCGGGGGCGTGTGAGCGGGTCGGACATTGAGCGAGGCTCAACGTGACGGAAGGCAGAGCGGGCGCTCGGAAGCTGACTGGATGAAGTCTATTATTTCCATGACGTCGGCATTGTCGGCGCTTTCGGCAGCGACAGCGGCGACACGATCACGCAATGCGCCTTCACCTTCAAAAATTTTCCCGTAGGCCGCACGCAGCGCGAAGATACGTTCGCGTTCAAAATTGTGACGCTTCAGCCCCACGAGGTTGAGGCCGATAAGGCTGGCGCGATTGCCGATGACCATGCCGAAGGGGATGACGTCACCTTCCACCGCTGTGGCACCACCGATAAAGGCATTGCGACCGACGCGGGCGAACTGATGGATGGAGGAGCCGCCGCCGAAGATGACATGGTCGGCGATGCGGCAATGACCTGCGAGAAGCGTGGCAGACGAAATGATGATGCCGTCGCCGAGGATGCAATCATGGCCGATGTGAACGCTGGACAGGCCGACGAATTTGTCACCGACCTTGGTGAGCATTCCGCCGCCCTCTGTGCCCGTATTCATCGTCACATATTCGCGGATCATCGCGTCGGCACCGACTTCGAGGCGGCTCTCCTCGCCGTGATATTTCAAATCCTGCGGCTGCTGGCCGAGGCAGGCAAACGGAAAAATCTTCGCGCGCGGACCGATGGACGTGTGACCATCCACGACGACATGGCTCATCAACTCGCAATCATCGCCCAATGTGACATTGGCCCCGATGACGCAATATGGCCCGATCCTGACATTCGCCCCGATCTGCGCTTTAGGATGAACTATGGCGCTGGGGTGTATGTTGGTCATGCGTCGGCCTGATCAATAATCATGGCGGCGAAATCGGCCTCGGCAACGATGGACCCGTTCACCTTGGCCTGACCGTTGAACTTCCATACAGGCCCGCGATTTTGCAGCTTCTGGACATGCACATGCATAACGTCGCCGGGGACAACAGGCTTGCGGAACTTGGCTTTGTCGATCGACATGAAATAGACGACCTTGTTGTCAGCCCCCTGCCCCAGTCCATGAAGCACCAGAGCGCCAGCGGTCTGCGCCATGGCTTCGATGATGAGTACGCCCGGCATGACCGGCAGGCCCGGAAAATGGCCCTGAAAATGAGGTTCGTTATAGGACACGTTCTTGATGCCGATGGCGCTGTCTGTACCGCGCATCTCTTTGATGCCGTCAATCATCAGGAGCGGATAGCGATGCGGCAACAGTTGCATTACGCGTTTTATGTCAGCCTCATCGACCTGTTCTACAGACCTCTCCATCTCTGTCATGCTCGTGTCCTCACGTCTATTTATCCAAATTACTCAAGATTATTTTTCTTCCTTCGGCCCCGGCGGCATTATTCTTTTGCGTCGGGTTTGCGCCGACGACCGAGATTGCGGACACCTGCAAGCTCGCGCGCCCATTCTTTTATAGGGCGTGCAGGCAAACCACCATACTGTTGTCCGGCGGGAACATCATGGGTGACGCCGCTGCGGGCGGCAAGCTGCGCACCGGTATTGATGGTGAGGTGGCCCGCAACGCCGACCTGCGCGGCAAGCACGACAAAGTCGCCAAGGCACGTGCTGCCTGCGATACCGGTTTGTGACACGATCACGCAATGGCGTCCGATGGTGACGTTGTGGCCGATCTGAACAAGGTTGTCGATTTTGGTGCCTTCGCCGATCACCGTGTCAGGCCCCGCGCCACGATCAATCGAGCTGTTGGCACCGATCTCGACGCCGTCCTGAATGATGACGCGGCCAAGCTGGGGCACCTTTTCGTGGTGCGGCAGGCCCATCGCGAAGCCGAAGCCGTCCTGACCGATGGAGACGCCGTGATGCAGCATCACACGGTCGCCGATATGAGCGTGGCTCACGCTCGCATTGGAGCCGATTAAACATTTGCGACCGATAGTGCAGCCACGCGAAACGCAAGCATTGCTGCCGATGACTGTGCCTTCGCCGATCTCGACACCTTCGCCGATGACGGCACCGGGCTCGACGGTGACACCTGCGCCGAGTTTGGCGGTGGGGTGCACATTGGCGGAAGCATGGATGCCGCCTGCTGTGTCATAGGATGATGCACCGTGGATTTCGCCGGGGTAGAAAAACTGGCTCGCCAGTGCAAAAGCTCGGTAGGGGTCTTTGCTGATGAGCAGAGCAAGGCCTGCGGGTGCCCGGTCGGCCTGACGCGGATGCACGATGCAGGCACCGGCCTTGGTCGCTTCGAAAGCGGCGATATATTTGGGATTGTCGAGAAAGCTCAAATGGTCCGCACCTGCGCTGTCAAGCGACGCGATGTCATGGACCAGACGGGCGGGATCGACCCCTGCCCCCAGTTCGGCACCCACGCGCCGGGCTATCTCACCCAGCGCGTGCGGACCGGTATTTGTGAAAAAACGAGGATCAGCCATTGCTGTTCAGTCGCAGCCAGCTCGCCAATCTGTCCGCTCTTCCTTTGTTATTATTGCTGCGCGGCTTTCTGAAGTTCGGCCTGTGTCATGGGCGTGAGCTTCACGGTCGTCATCTTGCCGTCGAGGGCTTTGATGAGATCGAGCGTCACGTCCTTGCCGCCATAGATCACTGCGCTCTTGTCCAGCAGAATGCCGCCGCCATTGGCTTTCACCACATCACCGACGAGGGGCGAAAGGGCTTTCTGGATCTGGAAGCGGGCGTAGTTCACGCCGTTCTGGAGATCCTGCTCCTTCTTCTGGAACTTGCGCTGTGTGTCCTGTTCCTTCTGCTGGAAGGCACGGGCCTTTTCGGCGAAGTCCTCTTCCTTCAGAAGGCCGCGCTGTTCACCTAGCTTCTTGGCTTCGGCACGCAACCCGTCGCCCGCCTTCTGGCCATCGGCCTGAAGTTTCTTGCCGGCAGATTCGACCTGCGATTTCAGGTTCTGGCCGACTTTGGACTGAGCGAAAACCTGCTCAGTGTTGACGGTCAAAATGTTCGTCTCAGCCGATGCGGCCGAGAGCGGCGCTGCAACAACGAGCAAGGCCACAGCCATTGCGCCCAGGAAACGCGCAGCAATTCGATTGAACTTCATAGCAAGAATATCCTCTGTAACTCTTTGAACTGATTAACTCGTGTTGTTCTTTTATCAAAAACTTGTGCCTGCGCTGAAGCGGAACGCTTCTCTTTTATCGTAAGGCTCATCGGTCAGCACATGAGAGAAGTCGAGACGCACTGGGCCGAACGGAGATTTCCAGTTGACGCTCAGGCCCGTTGAAACACGCGGGGCCATATCATCTTTGATGTCTGTGCCCGCAGGCTGGTCTGTGGCCCGACCGATGACGCCATAGTCCACAAACAGGCTGGTCCGGATGCCAAGCGCTTCCGGAATGCCGTTCGGAAACGTCATTTCGGTTGTCCCGAAGGCATAAGCCTCGGCACCCACGGCGTCGTCTGTCAGAACGTCGCGCGGGCCGATACCACCGGATTCAAAGCCGCGGAAATCATTGCCGCCTTTGAAGTAACGGTCGTTCAAGCGGACATCCTCGCCAATACCGGCAATATAACCAAGGTCGAAGCGCTGCGTCATAGTCCAATCTTGCGCGATACTCCAGTAGCTGTGAAACAGCAATCCCTGGGAGAGATATTTCACAGTGCCGCCGATGCCCGCATAGTCCTGACTGAGCAGGAAGTCCCAGCCGCCAGTCGGGTCCACAGGATCATTTCGGTGGTCGATATAGTAGTCGTAGCCGATGATCGAACGGGTTTCCTGACCTTCAGCCGCCTTCACCGCCACCGACGCCAAAGGATCGACATTGGTGATTTCTTCACGACGCAACTGGTAGCGCGCAAGAAGCCGGCTGTTCTCCGTCATCGGGAAGCCGAAGCGGAGGCCGAAGCCTTGGGTGCGGCTGTCGAACGACGCCTCGTCCTGATAGTCGGTTTGGGTGATGAAAATGTCGAAGCCGCCGACCAGATCCCGATCAAGGAAATAGGGATCGGTATACTGGAACTGGACAAGTTGCTGACGCGAGGAGACCGACACGCTGGTGCCGAGCTGCAAGCCGCGACCAAGGAAGTTACGCTCGTTGAGCGAGGCACCAAGAATGGCATTGTCGACCGACGAGAAGCCGAAGCTCAGAGACAGCGAGCCGGTTGACTGTTCCTGCACCGCCACGTTGATGACGGTCCGGTCTTCAGCCGAACCCGGCGACTGGGATACTTCGACCTTGCTGAAATATTGCAGGCCGCGAATATCCTTTTCAGATTTGTCGAGCAGCACTTTGTTGAAGGCATCGCCTTCGACAAGTTTCATCTTGCGACGGATCACTTTGTCGAGTGTGCGCACGTTGCCGACGATATTGATGCGGTCCACATAGACGCGGGGGCCTTCCGTCACGATATAGGCGATGTCGACGAGATGCTTCTCGCGGTCACGCTTCACACGCGGACGGACCTGCGCGAAGGCATAACCCTGCGCACCGGCGGCGTAGGTCAGGGCATCCGTCGTCTTGTCAATGAACTGGGCGTTATAAGTGTCGCCTTCGACCGTGACGATCTTGTCCTTCAGTTCATCTTCCTTGATGTTCTTCAGATTCGTCTTGAGTGTGATCTTGCCGAAATTGTAAATCTCGCCCTCTTCCACCGTGAAGGTGATGTTGAAGGCGCTGTTGTCGCGGTTAAGGTCGGCGACGGCGGAAACGACGCGGAAGTCGGCATAGCCGTGCGAGAGATAATGACGACGCAGCAATTCGCGGTCATAGGTGAGGCGATCAGGGTCGTAGCTGTCGGACGATGACAGGAACTTCCACCAGGCGCTTTCGCCTGTTGAAATGATTTCGCGCAAGTCGCCGTCGCTGAAATTCTTGTTCCCGAGGAAGCTGATCGAGTCGATCTTGGTCTTCGGGCCTTCGTTGATTTCGAAGACAAGGTCGATACGGTTCTGCGGCAGACGGATGACCTTGGGCTCAACAGTGGCAGCGAAACGGCCGCCACGGCGATACAGCTCGATGATGCGTGAAACGTCGGCCTGCACTTTGGCGCGCGTGTAGATCGTGCGCGGCTTCAACTGCACTTCGTTGTTGAGGTCGTCTTCCTTGATCGCGCTCAGGCCTTCATAGGCGACGCGGTTGATGATCGGATTTTCAACGACGGTGACAACGAGTTTGCCGCTGTCGAACTGAATGTTGATGTCGGCAAAGAGGCCGGTGGCAAAAAGACGCTTGAGGCTTTCGTCGACCTTGGAGGCGTCATAGGCATCGCCTTCGTGGATGGTCATGTAGGTGATGACCGTTTCGCGTTCGATGCGCTGATTGCCATCGACTTCGATGCTGGTGATGGGATCGCCATTCGCCGCATAGGCTGGCGATGCCCCGATCACACGGGACAAAGCGGGCACCTGCGACATGAGCGCGAGGGCTGCGAACATCAACGCAACCTTACCGCCCAATGCCGAAACTCTGGTCAAATAACCGGCCAGTCGTATCATCCCCACACCATCCTCAACCGCGCAGCACCATCGCGATGCTGCTCATTCGCCATACCCCCAAAGCGGGGAAAATTAAAACCTGCCGCCCACCGAATTAGAATGGGTCAGGTGAACACCCTCACCAGATCGTTCCAGGTAGCAAAGACCATCAGCATCATTACCAGGACCAGCCCGACGCGAAAGCCAAATTCCTGCGCCTTCTCGCCCAAGGGACTGCCCTTTACCCCTTCAATCGCATAATACAAAAGATGTCCGCCATCCAGCATAGGCACCGGAAACAAATTCAGCAGACCAATACTCACCGACAGGGTGGCAACCAGACCCATCAGTTCAAGGAAGCCCGTCTTTGCGACTTTGCCGGACAGATCGGCGATGGTGATGACACCGCCAAGCTGACTTGAATCCTGCCGCCCCGTCAGCATCCCACCGATTCCCTGCAACGTGGACGTTACAACGAACCAAGTTTTGCCGGTACCGGCCGCGATGCTTTCAAACGGATTGAGACGTTCAAATCTGTAACCAGCCTCGCCTGCCTTGTTGCCCAGACCGATCTGGCCGACTTTGACCTTATTGCCGAGAATATCTGTGATCTCGACGAGCTTCGGCGTCACGACCAGATGGATCGTCGCGTCGTTGCGCCGGACCACGAAATCAAGCGGCACGCCGGGGCTCATCGTCACAACCTGAACTACTTGATTGAAGTCGCCGATCGCGCTGCCGTTGATCGACACGATCTGATCGTCTGCTTTAAAACCCGCAGCCTCTGCCGCGCTGCCTGCAACGACGCTGCCTGCGATGGGCAACACTGTGCCTTTGCCGACGATGCCGTAAATGGCGGCGAAGATGACGATGGCAAGGATGAAATTGGCAACGGGGCCGGCGGCGACAACCGCAGCGCGCTGATGGAGCGGCTTGAAGAAGAAGAGACCAGCACGCTGATCGAGCGGCACCTGCGCAAGCGCGGCCTTGTCCGGCATACTGGCGGCATTGTTGTCGCCAGCAAATTTCACATAGCCGCCGAGCGGGATCCAGCTCAGCTTCCAGCGCGTGCCGTATTTATCCGTGCGACCGAAAATCTCGCGACCAAAGCCGATGGAAAAGACATCGACCTTCACGCCGCACCAGCGCGCGACAAGAAAATGGCCGAGTTCGTGAAAGAACACGACGACGGTGAGCACAAACAGGAAGGGAATGATGTAGCCCCCGGCGTCAGCGCCGAAATTCCCCAGACCGGTTAGCAGATTCATCTACTCAACATCCCAATTCACAACTGCGGCACGGCTTATTATCAAATCTTATCATCCGGCCACACGAAGCCCCCCGTGCGAACCTATCGGGGTCCGCCCGCCTTCTGCGGGGAGATTACGTCAGCGGCCGGTGAATTGCACCATTTCCTCAGCCTTAAGCCTCGCAATTCGGTCGATTTCGTAAATTTCATCAAGGTTTGCGGGGGTGAGACCCGCCGCATCACTCTGATCGAGCACTTTTTCGACGATTCTGGCGATGTCGAGGAAGCCGATATGCCCCATCAGGAACGCGGCGACGGCGATTTCATTGGCGGCATTCAGGATTGTGGGGGCGGCAGCACCGGCCTTGATGGCCTCGCGGGCGAGCCGAAGAGCGGGAAAGCGGACGGGATCGGGCTCTTCAAAGGTGAGGGCGCCGATCTCGGCAAGGTTGAGCCGCGCGCAGGGCGTCTGCATCCGTTCGGGCCAGCCAAGCGCATAGGAGATGGGCGTGCGCATATCCGGCGCGCCGAGCTGGGCCAGCACCGAACCATCGACATAGGCCACCATGGAATGAACGATTGATTCCGGATGGATGATGATATCGATGCGGTCTTCGCCGACGGGAAACAGATAAGCGGCTTCGATGAGTTCGAGGCCTTTATTGAATAATGTGGCGCTGTCGACGGAAATTTTTGCGCCCATGTCCCATTTCGGATGGGCAACGGCCTGTGCCGGTGTCGCGCGGGCCATATCGTCCATCGAGCTGGTGCGGAAGGGACCGCCGGAGGCGGTGAGGATGATCTTGTCCACGGCATGAAGTCGGTCGGCTTCAAGCACCTGAAAGATAGCGTTGTGTTCGCTGTCCACCGGCAGGAGCGTCGCGCCGGACTTCACGACTTCGGCAAGAAAGAGCGAGCCTGCGGAGACGAGACATTCTTTGTTGGCCAGAGCCACGGCTGCACCGCGACGCACGGCGGCGAGTGTGGGAGCGAGTCCTGCCGTGCCCACGATGCCGGCCATGACCCAATCGGCGGGACGGAGGGCCGCTTCGATCACAGCATTATGCCCCGCCCCGATTTCGATGCCGGTGCCTTCGAGGCCCGCTTTCAATTCGTCATACATCAGCATGTCGCCGATGACGGCAAATTGCGGGCGCAGCGCCCTCGCCTGTTCGATCAGGCGTTTGACATTTTTGTGCGCTGTAATAGCGACGAGGTCGAAGCGGTCGGGTTCGCGGGCAATGAGGTCGAGGGTCGAGACGCCGATGGAGCCGGTGGAGCCCAGAACCGTGACGCTACGACGCGCGGCAGCGGGCGCGATCGGCACACCGTCAGCGCGGTCTTTGGTTACGATTACGGCCAAATCAGAACTCCTGCGGCGGGGCTGGCCCCTGCATGGAGGGCACCGATGAGACCCGCTGCAAGCGCGGCGGTGACGAGCCCGTCCACACGGTCGAGGATACCACCATGGCCGGGAATGAGCTTGCCGGAATCCTTGACGCCTGCACGGCGCTTCAGGGCGCTTTCAAAGATGTCACCGGCCTGAGCGACCACCGCGATAAGGGCGCTGACTAGGGCGAGGAGCGCGGGCGAGCCGAGATCGAACATGACTGAGGCGATGAAGCCGACAAGAGCCGCGCCGACCATGCCGCCGATGAGACCTGCCCATGTCTTGTTGGGCGAGAGCGAGGGCGCGAGTTTCGGACCACCGATGCCGCGACCGGCGAAATAGGCGAATGTGTCGGTCGCCCAGACGGCGAAGAGAAGCCAGAATATGCCGATGAGGCCGTAGGTCGGATCGAGGCGGAGCCAGACGAGGGCGATGAGCGGCAGGACGAGATAGGGAAAGGCGATAACCAGCGAGAGGAGCGGCGCACCGGTGACGATGCCTGCGGCGACCGCGAAGGTGAGTCCAGCGAGCGTCGCAAGCAACGCGACAAAGGGGCCGCCGATTGCGGTCAGCCCTATGGCGACGAGGGCGACACCTGCGAGCATGACGCGCATGGTGGACGAGATGCCCGGCAGAAGCGTTGAAAGCTCGAAGGCCATGGCGATGGCCGCGACTGCCAGCAGCGCGGCAAAGGGCCAGCCACCGATATAGGTGAGAGCCAGAGCCACCGGCGCAAGGACCAAGGCGGAGACTATGCGGGTGCGCAGCTCGGCGGACTTATCACGTGAGGCGTCGGGCATAAGGTCTTGTTCTGTCATGTAAGGGCTGGCACCGTCTTCAGGATTTGACGGGCGCGGCGGGTGCGGCCACGGCTCCGAACCGGCGGTCGCGGCGGTTGAACTCGGCGATGGATTCACGTAGGCGCTCAGGCGAAAAATCCGGCCAGAGAACATCGCTGAAGACGAGTTCTGCATAGGCGCTCTGCCACAGGAGGAAGTTAGACAGGCGCTTCTCGCCGCTGGTGCGGATGATGAGGTCAGGGTCGGGAATACCGGCTGTATCCAGATGGTTAGCGACTGTTTCCTGACAGATTGCATCAGGAGAAAGGCGGCCCGCCTGCACCTCGCGCGCGATGCGGCGCATGGCAGACGTAATCTCGTTCTGGCCACCGTAGTTAAAGGCAATGATGAGCTTGAGTTTACTATTGTTGCGTGTGAGGGCTTCGGCTTCCTCGATGAGTGTGACCATGTCGGCATCCAGATGCTCGCGGTCGCCGATGATGCGGACCTGAACGCCATTCTGATGAAGCTCGGCCAAGTCTCTGCGGATAAAGAGCTTTAGCAGGCCCATCAAATCGCTCACCTCATCGGGCGAGCGGTTCCAGTTTTCGGAGCTGAAGCCATAAAGCGTCAGATACTGGATACCCATTTCACCGGCGGCGCGCGTGATGACGCGCACGGCCTCGACGCCCTGACGGTGGCCAACCTGACGCGGCAGATGACGACGCGCGGCCCAGCGGCGGTTGCCATCCATGATGATGGCAACATGGCGCGGCATGGGGACCGCGTCCGTCTCAGTGGCCGGGGCATCGTGCCTCCCCATCATCGTCAGGCTTTCTCAAGTTAAAACATAGAGTTAGGACAAACAGGTTATCCGATACAAGAGCCTAGCACTTATACCTGCATAATTTCTGCTTCTTTGTGTGACAGTGCACCGTCGATTTCGCGGATCATTTCGTCGGTGAGTTTCTGCACTTTTTCCGACCATGTCTTGTGATCGTCTTCGCTCATATGGCCGCCTTTTTCGAGCGCCTTCAACTCATCCATCGCGTCGCGGCGGACGTTGCGCACGGCGATGCGGGCATGTTCGGTGTATTTCGAGGCGATCTTGGTGAGTTCCTTGCGGCGCTCTTCGTTCAGTTCCGGAATGGGGAGGCGGATGAGCGTGCCGTCCACATTGGGGTTGAGGCCCAGACCCGACGAGCGGATGGCTTTATCGACCGCGCTGACCATGCCACGGTCCCAGACCTGCACGGTGATGAGGCGGCTTTCGGGCGCGTTGACCGTGCCGACCTGATTGATAGGCATCATCTGGCCATAGGCATCGACCATGATCGGGTCCAGTAGCGCAGCCGAGGCACGGCCTGTGCGCAGTCCTGCAAATTCCTGCTTCAGCGCACCGAGAGCGCCGCGCATACGCCGTTCGACGTCGCCGATGTCGAGGGTCTTGGGTTCAGCCATAATCTTATCCTTTAGTCTCTTTGTAGGGGGCTTAGATCGCCAAGTCTTAGATCAGGCTGGGGAGGAGCTGATAATAGTGCAGCGCCCCTCGCCTGTCAGAACATTGACGAAGCCGCCATCGTCGTGAATCGAGAAGACGATAATGGGAATATCATTCTCACGCGCCAGCGCAATGGCCGATGTGTCCATGACCTGCAAATCGCGGGTCAGGACATCCATGAAAGTCAGGCGCTCGTAGCGGGTGGCGTCCTTGACCTTTTTAGGGTCGGCGGAATAAACGCCGTCCACCTGCGTTCCTTTCAGCAGCGCATCGCAGCCCATTTCGGTGGCGCGGAGTGCAGCGGCTGTATCGGTTGTGAAGAAGGGGTTGCCTGTTCCGGCCGCGAATATCACCACGCGACCCTTCTCCATATGTCGCACGGCCCTGCGGCGAATATATGGCTCTGCGATGGTGGTCATGGGAATGGCGGACATCACACGGGTCTGGACGCCCATGCGCTCCAGCGAGTTCTGCATGGCGAGCGCGTTCATCACGGTGGCGAGCATCCCCATATAGTCCGCCGAGGCCCGCTCCATGCCGCTGGCCGCGCCCGAAAGACCGCGAAAGATATTGCCGCCGCCAATGACGAGGCAAATCTCGCAGCCGATGGCGGTCGCCTGTTTGATCTCGGCGGCAATGCGGTCCACCGTTTTGACGTCGATGCCGTATTGCTGGTCACCCATCAGGGCTTCGCCGGAGACCTTGAGGAGCGCGCGCTTGTAGAGCGGTTTTCGGGACATGCGTGATGCTTCTCCGTTACGGGCAGGTTGGGTGGCGAACTTTTGAGAGGCCCGAATCCCCTCGGGCCTCAGAGACAATAACGCCCCCGGCGCGGAGAAGCGACGGGGGCATTTTTATTCTTTGATGAATTGACCCTTTTTCGGGGTCAAATCAGACTTTAACCGCGCGCTGTGGCTGCCACTTCGGCGGCGAAGTCGGTTTCTTCTTTCTCGATGCCGTCGCCCAGCAGGAAGCGGACAAAGCCGACAACCGTGACGGGCGCGCCGACACCGGCTTCGGCTTCCTTGACGGCCTTTTCAACGGTCAGGTCCGGGTTCACGACGAAAGCCTGCGAGAGCAGCACGACTTCTTCGTAGAACTTGCGGATACGGCCTTCGACCATCTTTTCGATGATGTTGTCGGGACGGCCGGATTCCTTGGCCTCGGCGACGAGCACGGCGCGTTCGCGCTCGACGAGCGCGGCGTCCACTTCTTCGCGGCGCGTGGCAACCGGCGCGGTCGCGGCAATGTGCATGGCGATCTGCTTGCCGAGTTCGGCGAGCTTGGCCTTGTCCCCTGTCGATTCCAGACCGACAAGCACGCCGATCTTGCCGAGACCCGCTGCGATCTGGTTATGCGTGTAGGAGACGACGACGCCGTCGGTCACATTGATCGCACCGGCGCGGCGCACAGACATGTTTTCGCCGATCGTGCCGACCTGTTCAGTGACGTAATCTTTCACTGTTAGGGCGGAACCGGGGAAGGGGCTTGCAAGCAACTTGTCCGTGTCGCCATTGACGGCGAGAGCGGTTTTGGTGATCGCTGTGACCATGTTCTGAAAGGCTTCGTTGCGCGCGACGAAGTCTGTTTCGGAGTTCACTTCGACGACGGCGCCTGATGTGCCGTTGGCGACAACGCCCACGAGACCCTCGGCGGCCACGCGGCCCGACTTCTTCGCGGCTTTGGCAAGACCCTTCGTGCGCAGCCAGTCGATGGCGGCTTCCATGTCGCCTTCGGTCGCTGTGAGCGCGGCTTTGCAATCCATCATGCCCGCGCCGCTGGTTTCGCGGAGTTGTTTCACCAAGCCTGCTGTGATCTCGGCCATTGGACTATCCTCTTTATATTCTATAAGTGCGGGTTTTAAGCGAGCGGCCCGACGCGCTTTTGTGAGTGCATCGGGCCCTATCGTCTAGCGCAGTATTGCGACGGGCGCTTATTCGGCGGGAACCACGACGTCGGGTTCGACTTCGGCGCCGATGTCATGGCCCGAATGGGCATGGCTCTGCGAGATGCCGTCGATGACCGCGCGCGAGACAAGATCGCAATAGAGCGTGATCGCGCGGGCGGCGTCGTCATTGCCGGGAACCGGATAGGCGATGCCATCGGGGTTCGAGTTCGAGTCGAGAATGGCGACAACCGGAATGCCGAGCTTGCGGGCTTCCTCGATCGCAATCGTTTCTTTATTGGTGTCGATCACGACCATGATGTCGGGAATGCCGCCCATGTCCTTGATGCCGCCAATGGCGCGTTCGAGCTTGTCGCGTTCGCGCGTCAGGTTCAGGACTTCTTTCTTGGTCAAACCACGCGCTTCGCCCGCGAGCATCTCGTCAAGCTGACGGAGACGGCGGATCGAGTTCGAGATCGTCTTCCAGTTGGTCAGCGTGCCGCCGAGCCAACGATGGTTGATGTAATACTGGGCGCACTGACGAGCGGCCACAGCGACGGGATCAGACGCCTGACGCTTCGTGCCGACGAACAGCACACGACCGCCACCGGCAACCGCGTCACGCACGGCGACGAGCGCCTGATGCAGCAACGGAACCGTCTGGGCAAGGTCGATAATGTGGATGTTGTTGCGGTCACCAAAGAGGAAGGGGGCCATCTTCGGGTTCCAGCGGTGTGTCTGGTGACCAAAATGGACGCCTGCTTCAAGCAGACCACGCATAGAGAATTCGGGCAGCGCCATGGCACTGTTGCTCCTTTTTCCGGTTGGACCTCTGCGGGGGGAGAACAGCCGGAAAACCGGCCGCACCGGACCGACCTACTCTATGTTGCCTAACTTCAGGCGTGAGTGGGCCGAACCCCGCATGTGGAATGAGGCGGGGTATAGGGGGAACGGGGGGGAAAAGCAAGCAAAGAGACTGGTTAAACGCCGTATTACGACAAGCGGACAGCACGAAGCATCAATAAACCATGTCATTTGGGTTATGGTAACAAAAGATGTGCGCAATTCCGGAGGGATTTGGCTTTTCCATGCAGGCCGGTAAGCCGCTCCCTCTCCTATCGGAGAGGATAGCCGTGCCGTTCGAGCCAGGGCGAGTACTCGTTCGTGATCTGCGTCTGTAGCGCCTGGGGAAGGAACAGGCGCCATTCGTCGTCTTTGGTTCCGGTACGATGTGAACCGTGCAGAAGTGTGACCGCCTCCGACTGATCA
This sequence comes from Pseudomonadota bacterium, assembly GCA_040390855.1. GTDB lineage: Bacteria > Pseudomonadota > Alphaproteobacteria > Parvibaculales > Parvibaculaceae > Parvibaculum. Next base: position 833 of record JAZJXO010000011.1, on the reverse strand, counting down.
TCTCCCTGACGGACGAGTAAATTCACGTTGTCCGCGATCTCAGCACTATCGACCTCGCAACCGGCATAGTCAGCCAAAGCATGAACTACGGCAGGCACGTCCTTAACCATGTCCTCATAGCCAAACATCAAGCCGGCATGTTGCTCAGCAAAATTGAAATCACGCATCCATTGGTGGACCATTTCAATTGACGGGGTAGTCCCAAACTTGCGCGAATGACTGACAAGAGCGACGCGCGGGTCACGATATGAATAGACGATCTTGGAGGCACGCCAAGCGTCAATCAAATTCATGCCATGCGTCTTGATGAGATAGGTGTTGGCACGCGGAAGATGGCGCGCATTGCGAACCCAGCTCGATTGCAAATCACATGCGGGGTCGGCCTGAAGGACCAACCGCATGGCATTGAACACAAGTGTTGAACCTGATCGAGGCATGCCGTCTACGAACACAATCTTTGCACGGCCAGCCTTGAAAAAAAATTGAAGCTGCTTCTTATTGATTCTAAGCACGAAACCTACTTCCAAATATGCTCACTCAGGCTGCTTTTGAACAAAGCCGATGCGCGAAGAAATCGCCCTCATTTTCTAAAGGCCATCACCACCAAATTCACTTGAACTGAATAGCCCCGCGTTTACTAAACGCCCTGCGGGTTCATTTTTACTGCCTTTCGAAGTTGACGGGAGACAGCATCCCGTTATTGGCGTGTTTGCGTTTTGGATTGTAGAACATTTCAATGTAGTCGAACATTGGACCGCCCCGGGTTTGCCGGAGGCTATTGGTTTAAGTTAAGCCGCCATGACTGGCTCGTCCAGTGTGGCGTAGAATTGCTC